>JBKPNH010000065.1:0-34755 GCA_046732535.1 Acidobacteriota bacterium | reverse complement strand
CCGACGCCTGCGCGCCGCATTCGATGATGTGCCCAGCGATGGTGCCGGCAGCGAGACGGTTCCAGTCGTCGGCAGCCCAGCCAAACTCGTGAATCATCGGCGCGAGCGTGAGTCCAGTGTCTGTCGCGCGGCCGGTGATCACGATCTGCGCTCCGGTGTTGAGAGCTTCAACCAACGGCCACGCGCCGAGGTACGCGTTCGCGCTTTGAATGCGATCGCGGACCGTCGCAAGCGGCTCATCCGTGTCCATGTTGCGGAGCTCAATACCGCGGGCGAGCAAGTCGTCGATGCGCGACATGATGTCGTCGCCGGTGACGATGGCGATCCGGACCTTGCCGCCGAGCCCGAGCTCGCGCGCCACGTCGATAACAGCGTTGGCGCAACCACGCACGTTCACGCCGCCTGCGTTCGCGGTGACTTTGATTCCTCGTTCGACGCACGTGGGCAGGATGCGCCGCATCAACGGCACGAAGTCCCGAGCGTATCCCGCGTTAGGATCGCGGGCCTTCTGCTTCTGCATGATCGACATCGTGACTTCCGCCAGGTAGTCGAGCATGAGGTAATCGATCGGCCCGCCCTCGACCTGACGCACGGGAGCGTCAGGAAGGTCTCCCCAAAAGCCTTGTCCTGCTGCGATTCGTATTTTTTCCTTCATCGGTGGTGGTGATTAAATATCACCACCCCGTCAGAAGCAAATGGCGCGTGCGCGCGCTCACCCGTGTCCTTAATTACGCGGACGAACCGGGGCCGGGCTTGGAGTCGGGCTCGGCGTCGGACTCGCGGTCGGGCTTGGCGACGCTGTCGGGCTCGGCATTGGACTCGGACTTCCTCCCGGCGTCGGAGTCGGCATCGGATTCGGATTTGGCTCCGGACTCGGTTCAGGACTCGGACTCGGGGATGGTGACGGCGCCGGTGTTTGACTCGGTACCGGCCTCTCCGGAGTCGCGGGCTTCGGCGTTTCCGGTGTTGCCGGTGGCGTCTCAGGCGCTGGAGCGACCGGCATTGCCGGGTTACTTACGTCTGTTCCTGTAGCCGCCGGAGTCCGTGGAGTTTTACGACCACGCGCCATCCGCGCAGACGTGAACGTGCATTTCTGCATCGAGCCTGCGACCGGCATTAACGTTAAACGATTACCATACTTTCTCGCGCGCAACGAGATAATCTGCGGTGTCGCGCCAGCGGTAGCCTCGCCGACCTGAAGAGCAACAGCCGTGTACCCGCCACTCTTTGACGTGATGATGCGGCCGGTCTTTCCGTCAGCAGTAGTGAACTGGTTCCCGGTTATGGTCAGCGTTGTCTCGCCGGTAAGTCCGACGACGTCGCAGTCGAAAGTGCCGGTATAAGTGCCCGAAAGATCGGGCTGCATCGCCGGTGTTTGTGTGGTTGTTTGTGTGTTGGTGGTCTGGGCGTTGAACGAAATTACCAGACCTATCAGAAGCAGCAGTGAACCCAACATTCTGGTGCTCATGATGTCCTCCCATGTTCGCAGGCGGCGCAATCAAACAGATCGCGGCCGGAGATCTATTACCAAGGGGGTTTAACACTCACAAGCAGGTAGGAACGTGTTCGATCTTAAACAACGCCGGGCGGTATGACAAATTGACCGACGTGAGGTCCATTGAAATTTTGGCTGGTACGCAGCGCCAGTTCGAGCGCCAGGCGCGTGTTTTCGGGCGCGATCACGGCGTCGACAAACCCGCGCGCTGCCGCGTATTTCGCATCGAGCTCCTGATCGTACGTTTCGCGAACCTTGTCCATCTCGGCGTTCAAAGTCTCATCCGGCGACTGCCCGTTCTTCTTCAACTTCTCCAACTGGCTGCCGAAAACAGCCTGCACCGCCGAGTCACCTTCCATCACGCCCATTCGACCAGTCGGCCAACTAAAAATGAAGTCCGGATCGAAACCCTGCCCGGCCATTGCGTAATAACCGGCGCCGGAAGCGTGGTTCACCGTCAAAACGATCTTCGGCACGACTGCCGTCGCCATGGCCTCGACGAACCTCGCGCCTGCGCGAATGATTCCCGAGTGCTCCGCGTCTGATCCAACCATGAACCCGGAAACGTCCTGCACGAACAGCAACGGCGTTTGATGTCGATTACACGTCTCGATGAAATAAGCGACCTTCTCCGCCGACTCCGTATAGATAATGCCGCCAAACCGCGGCGGCTTGCCGCCAGGCACTCGGACCATGCCGCGATGATTGGCGATCACGCCGACCTGTATTCCGCGAATACGCGCGTGGCCCGTGATCATCTCTTTCGCGTAGTCAGCCTGAAACTCGTCGAGATGGCCTTCGTCCAATAAACACTCGAGCAGTTTCCTGACGTCATAAGGTTGTCGATGATCTTCCGGAATGATGTCGTACAACTCTTCAAGCGGGCGCAACGGTTCACCGGGTTGTTGTTCGATCGCCGAAGTCGTAGTGGCGAGCGGTAGTTCAGAAACAAACTCGCGGATCTTCGCGAGGCACGTCTCGTCGTCGGCGACGCGATAGTGGGCCACTCCCGAGAGTTCGTTGTGCGTGCGCGCGCCGCCAAGCGTTTCATTGTCGATCGTTTGGCCCGTCGCGCCTTTGACGAGATTGGCGCCGCCGAGTCCCATGAACGAAGTGCCCTCGACCATGATGATGATGTCAGACAACGCCGGTAGATAAGCGCCACCCGCGATGCATGGCCCCATCACCGCCGAGATCTGCGGCACTTTCAGATAACGCCGCATGATCGAGTTGTAATAAAAGATGCGAGCCGCGCCGTACTGTCCCGGAAAGACTCCGCCCTGATAGGGAAGATTGACTCCCGCCGAGTCGACTAAATAGATGATCGGCACGCGCGAACGCATCGCGATCTCCTGCGCGCGCAGTATCTTCTTGATCGTTTCGGGCCACCACGAACCGGCTTTGACTGTCGCATCGTTTGCGACGACGACCACTTCCCTGCCCTCGACCCGGGCGACGACCGTCACAACGCCCGCGCCAGGAGCGCCTCCGCCATATTGATCGTAGGCCACCAGCAATCCGATTTCCTGATGATACGAGTCCTTATCGAGCAGGAGTGCGATTCGCTCGCGCGCGGTGCGTTTGCCTTGCGCGTGCTGGCGCTCGATCTTGTCGGGACCTCCACCGAGACGAAGCCGCGCTTCGAGCTGTTGAAGTTCATCGGTGAGTTGGCGTAAGCGTTTCGGTGTTTCGACTTTTAGGGTCTTCATGTTTGCCGGATTAGAGACTCAACCTTGTTGCCAGATCCTACTGAGCAGTCTATCGATGTTCGCCTTCGCGGGAACGCCCTCGATGATAGCAACTCGCGAACCTCGGAGTTCCACAGCGCCGCGGCCGGTGGGGCTTTTCCAATCGTTCCGCTGATCATCCGTGGTCGAACTGCCTGGGCTCGTAGTGTAGACGGCGCGGAAACGTCGTTGCGAACGCTTCAAGTAAGCGTCGTAAAACTCCTTCGCGTCGGCTGGTGTGTCCCACGCAGTGATCTGAGCAAGAAAAACGTCTCCGGGTCGTGGTCCTTCATAGATCGCGAACCGATCGCCGCCCCAGCCCGCTGCGGCATTTTTCGATTCAGTCGAGTTGTTGAGATATTCATCGAGCACGAGATAGTAACCCCACTCGCCGTTGACGTCGCTATCGATCCGTTTCCATTGTGGTCCAAGCGCACGACTCAAATTCGGCAACGTTAGTTTCACCGGAGCTTCGTAAGAAAAATACTTATCGGCGTGAAGAATCTGTTCGGTCGACTGCGGCAACTTCGTAAACGCCTCAGAGACCATCTCCCATCCGCCTCGCCGATAGACGTGCTCGGCCCATTGAGATCCTTGCGCATAGGGAAACAGCAGCGACAACTGCAATGCGCGCGGCGCTTGTTGGAACTGTACGGATGAAGTCTCCTGAGAACTGCGAATAAACGCAAGCGCGATCATCGGATGTTTCTGCAGGTAGAGAGTCATCGCCAGGGTCGCATCGCCTTCGATCAAAGCGTGGGCGGCGAGCTCGGCGTCGGAGTCGCCTTTGGGCCACTTGTCAAACCGTTTGAGATTGAAGTGCTGGTCCTGGAGGGCGTGGGTCAGTTCGTGGGCCATCACCGGCTTCTGGCCGTCGATGTCGATCCAGTCAGCCAGATAAAACTGCTGCGCCTTCGGGTCGTAATAACCGGCGACTTGCTCGGTCAGCAACTTGATCAAAAACGGCCGGTACGTGAAATGCGCCGGCGCCAGGCCAAACGCCTTGAGCAACGCCTCCGTGGCGTGCATTTCCGCGGGCGTCGTGTCGGCGTCCAGGTTCTTGATGATCATCCGTTCTATCTGGTCGCGGGACTGGGCACCGCTCTTGACCGACCTGAGTACCGAGAGTCCTCGAATCTCGCTGGTTTCCTTGAGGACCGCGTCCGTGGTGGAGACGAGAGCGGCGTTTTGGGCCGCCCGCGTGGCCGCCTGCCTCCCTACCTGCGCCGCTCCGCGCTGGGCAGACGCCTGCGGCAGCCAACTGCCGGCAAGGAGACAGAAGAGCACGAGGAGGGTTAGGACGCTGGTAAATTTCTTTGACATAATGGGCGTTCACTCTTATAGTCCGCTAAACGTTTACAGTTGAATGGATCGCAGTTTCAATCCTTCTCACCTTATGAAGAGTTCGGAAGGCTTTGCTCAGATGACCAGCCCTGCTCCTGAAGATGTATTCGGCGTTTGGCATGAGACGATGTTGCGTGTCCGTTATGCCGAAACAGACAAGATGGGCATCGTTTATTATGCCAACTATTTGGTCTGGTTCGAAATAGGCAGAACCGATTACTGCCGTGCCCGCGGTTTCTCGTATCGCGACATGGAAGAAGACGAGAACGCCTTCCTGGTGGTCGCCGAGGCGTACTGCCGCTACAAAGCTCCCGCGTATTACGACGACGAACTGATCATCCGCACCCACATCACCGAGCTGCGTAAGCGCTCGCTTCGGTTCGGCTACGAAATCGTGCGGGCCGCGAGCGGACAGGTCGTCGCCGAGGGAGAAACGGGACATGTGGTCACCGATGCCAACGGAAGAGTGCGATCGTTCCCCGAAGGTTACGCTCAGAGATTGTTAGCTCCGCCTCTCGTTGTTAAGCCGCATCCCGGCGCGATCGTTCCTACCGAAACAGCACCAGAGTAAAACCTAATCTGTGTTCGATCCGTGTTGGCTCATGCCTCATACGAAAACACGGATGCCACAACTCATCCCGTCATGGTGTTTCAAAATTGACGACAACTCGCGCTGAGGTTTTTGTAACTTTTCTCAACCGAGATCGTTTTAACTTCAGAGTCGCGACTCAAGATTGAAAAATCGGAGCTTCAATCAAGGAGTCGTACCATGTGTCGCTATGCGTTACTGATTGCCTTCATCGCCCTCACCCTGTCCACTAACGTCTTTGCCCAGCCGCAGACGCCGGAAGCCGCGGTCAATCTATTTAAAAACGCTTTGAAGAAGACTGGAAGCGGCGATTTCGACGGCGCGATCGAAGATTACACGCGCGCCATTGCTTTGAGCTCGCGCATCGACGCGAGTAAGTACAACGGAAATCGTTCCGCAAACTCGTTCGCGAGCGCCAACGAAGCTTCGGCTGATAACGTTACCATCGTCGATCCGTTTACGGCCAACGCTTATACAAACCGAGGTGTCACACGTTATAAGAAGGGCGACCTGGAAGGCGCGCTGGCGGATCTGGATCTGGCGATCCGTATGCGTCCAAGCCTCGCGACTGCTTATCTCAATCGCGCGGCCGTACACAGGGCGATGGAAAACCTGGAAGCCGCCCTGAAAGATCTCGACCGCGCTAATGCACTCCACAAAGATTTCTTCGAAGCACTCAGCAATCGCGGGAGCGTGCGGTACGACCTCGGCGATACGCAGGGCGCTTTATCGGATCTCAATCGCGCGATCGATCTCAACGATCGAGTCGCGGAACCATTCTACCAGCGCGGCTATGTCTATCTCGGGTTGAAGGAATTTGACAGTGCCCTTGCCGATTTCGAACGGGCGATCAAGTTAGCGCCAAACATGGCGTGGGCGTATCAGGGCCGCGGCACCACGTGGATGTTCAAGGGGCAGATGGAACGCGCTGTCGAGAGCTTCGATCAGGCAATCTCGCTCGACCCGAGACTCTCCTGGGCTTATTTCAATCGCGCCGTGTCGAAAATTTACCTGGGACAAGATCCGCAGGCGGACGTCGCCGAGTGTCTGAAACTAAGACCGGATCTGAAATCGGAACTCGAGACGCGCCTGGATTTGGCGAAACATCTGCGGCGGATTGCCCGGCAGGACTGACTACTGATCGTGACTCAAGCTTAGACGTTCGATCCCGCGAGCGCGGCCGTTTGTCTCGTCGATGTCGATGACGGCCGCGCAGATGCGCACCTGACCGCTCGAGTGCTCGGCTCGCCGCGCGATCACTGACGTGAAACGCGCAAGCACATCGGTCTTGTTCATTCCGATAACACCGGCGTAACTTCCGGTCATCCCGAGATCCGTCAGATAAGCAGTGCCTTCCGGCAGGATCCGTTCGTCGGCGGTCTGTATATGCGTATGCGTACCAAGCACTGCCGAGACGCGGCCGTCGAGGTGCCAACCCATCGCCACCTTTTCCGACGTGGCTTCGGCGTGGATGTCGACGAGGCGAACCTTCGTCTCCACGGACAGCGAACTGAGTGTTTGATCGATAATGCGGAATGGATCGTCGCTTGGCGGCATGAACACACGGCCCATGACGTTCATCACCGCTACACGCACGCCTTTCACATCGCCTTCCCAGTAACCGCTTCCGGGAGTATTAGGTGGATAGTTCGCCGGACGCAGGAGTCGAGGCTGCTTGCGGATGTAGTCGATGGCTTCCTTCTTATCGAAGATGTGATTGCCGGAAGTCATGACGTCGATGCCGGAAGCAAACAGTTGTTCGCACAGCGACGGTGTGACTGAGAAGCCGCCCGCGAGGTTCTCGGCGTTCATGGTCGCGAAGTCGATCTGGTGTTGTTCGCGGAGGTCCTGGATGCGCTCGAGCACGGCTATTCGGCCGGGCTTCGCCACCACGTCTCCGATCATGAGGACTTTCATAAGGTGAATTTAATTTAGATACAAAAAAGCCGCTAATCACGGATCGAAGGATCGTGAGCGAACGAATCACGATCTACGATTCACGATTCGCGGTTTACTGACGGGAGGGAGATCCGCGTTTGCCGTTCCGAAGCCGTAATTGAACCTGCATAGACAGGTGGGTGACCTCTTAATGACGCTGCCTCTGGCACTTCTTAACGATGAAGAACTGCACGGGCTAAGCGACCTCGGTCTCCCGAATCAACGGCGTTGGCTCAATCATCGTACACTCGGTGACGAACACCGCAGAACGTTTCCCTCCGCCGCGAAGGATAGTAACACAAGAGTATTCACCCGGAAAGCGGCTCATTTTAACCACAGATTTAATTAATTTAACCTAGGGAAAGCTTGCCGGCGCCGCCTTGTTCGTGTTCGAGGCTGGTGCGGACTTTGAGGAGACGGTCGAGCATTTCGGCGCATTCGGCACTGCGAGCAGCAAGTTGCGTGTCAGCTTGTTCGTGCATGTTCTTGAGGCGGTGCAGTTCGTCGGCAATGTGCAGAGCGGCGAGGATGGCGACCTTCAACGAGTCGACTGTCAAGGTGCCTGAGGAGATCTCGCGCATCCGGCTGTCAACGAACTCGGCGAGTTGAATGATGTATTCAGTGTCGCCGTCAGACCTGATGTTGTAGGTCTGGTTGTAGATCTCGACGCGGATGGTGGGACTACTGCTCGTGGCGTCCATAGTGGGCATACTGCCTTTATTGACCATGCGGCCGATCCCGGAACTCATCTGAGTTCCTCGGCCATCTCGGGATCGAGAGCGGCTACGGCATCGAGCATCGCCTCGACTTTCATGCGGATGGTCTCACGTTCGGCAAGCAGCTTCTCGACCTGGCTTTCGAGTCGCTCCTTCTCGTTCAAGACGTTGCCCATGTCACGATGCATGAGCGACAGTTCCTTTTCGAGGTTCTCTTTTTCCTGACGCAGGGATTTGGTAAGTTCGATGGTCCGGTAGATCTTATCTTCGAGATGCGAAAACTTTTCCAAGCCTGACAGGCCAACCATCTTTTGTCTCCCGGGAACGCGTTTGACGAACGTGAAAGTCGCGAGAGCGATTATCCGTCTTCGCGGTTGCAAGCGCAAGACTCATTTCGCAATCACGCAGGATTTATTTTCCAGGATTCATTCTAGCGTTGCTCGGCGGCGAACGTCTGCAACAACGACGACGTGAGTTGGGAATGCCGCTCTTCAACTTCCTCATCGCGCAAGGTGCGCTCGTCGGAGCGATACTCGAGCCGCAAAGTGACGGATCGCTTGGACGGCGGAATGTTTGCGCCGGCGAACGTGCCGACCAGCATGACGTTGCGGCAGTCCGCCACGCGCTGACTTCTCACAGCGCTCAAGATCTCGTCGAGTGGCACGTTGCGATTCAGCAGCAGCGAGATATCACGCATCACCGAAGGATAGCGAGGCAACGGCGTGTACTGAATCAGCGTCGCCGGTCCACTTATTAATGATCCGAGATCGAGTTCCATTACATAAACGGGTTGCCGAAACTTGAAAGCAGAGGCTGCCGCTTCAGACAACCGGCCGATGGTTCCGATCTCGACGCCGTCAGCGCGCTTGATGATCGCGGCTTGTCCGGCGCGAAGGTGCTTCGCGGAAGTGCTGGTGAATACGAGCGGGCTCAAGTTCATCGCGTCTACCGCGGCCTCGAGCGCACCTTTGAGATCGTAGAAGTCGAGTTCGCGATCCGCTTGCGCTTTGTTCTCTTCCACCGCGGCGCCGGTTGCGATCATCGCGAGCGCCAGCGGCTCTTGCGGCAGTTCACCCGCTCGGGAAATGCCAAAAACACGCCCAGTTTCGAACAAACGGACGTCGCGTATGCCGTGGTTCAGATTGTGCCGCAATGAGCTCAACAGACCCGCGAGCAACGTTGGCCGCATGCAGGAAGCGCCCTCGATGATCGGGTTCTGAAGCTCAGGCTGCGCTTGATCAGCCAGCGCCGGTATCAGGTCAAACTCTTCTTCTCGACCGATGAAACTGAACGTTATCGCTTCGTCGTAACCAAACGCATTAAGCACTCTTCGCAAGGAACGTTGCTTCATTTCGCTCGGCTGATACTCGCCCGGAATGTTCGTCGGTGGGAGCTCGGAAGCGATCTTGTCGTACCCCGAGTGACGGGCGACCTCTTCGACCAGATCTTCTTCCTGCTCGACGTCGATGCGCCAGGATGGAACTTCAACACTGAATTTATCCAACGGTATGTAGTCAGACTTGAAACCGAGCCCGGTCAGGATGCGGGCCATCTCGCCGTGCTCGACTGCAAGCGACGTCAACGCCTTCACTCTTTCCGGACGGAATTCGACAACTCGCGGAGCGCATGGCTGCGGGTAAACGTCGAGCGCGTCCTCGGTTGCAACACCTCCTGCAAGCTCGCAGATCAACTCGACGCAGCGCTGTTGCGCTCGCAGCACGTTCTCACGATCCGCACCGCGTTCGAACCGGCGAGACGCTTCGGTATCCATGCCGAGGCGGCGAGCGGTGCGGCGGACGGAGTTGGGATCGAAGTACGCGCTTTCGATCAATACGTCGGTCGTGCTGGTAGAGATCTCCGAGTCTTCACCACCCATGATGCCGGCGAGCGCGACGGGTTTCTCGGCGTCGGCTATCACGAGCATATCGCCGGCGAGAACGCGGTCGACGCCGTCGAGCGTTCGCAGTTTCTCGCCGGCAGTGGCGCGCCGGACGACGATGCGTTGACCGGCGAGTTTGTGAAAGTCGAACGCATGCAGCGGCTGACCGAGTTCGTGAAGGACGTAATTGGTGATATCGGCGACGTTGTTGATGGGACGTTGACCGATCGTTTCGAGGCGTTTCGCGAGCCAGTCGGGAGATGGGCCAATCTTCACGCCGCGCACCAGACGAGCGGCATAGCGAGGACACAGATCAGTGTCCTTTATCTCAACCGAAGTGAGTTTGCCTGACAGACCCTCGGTCTTCAGCGGTTTAGCTGAAGGTAGCTGAAGCTGTCCTCGTTGAATGACGGAAACCTCGCGCGCGATACCGACGTGTGAAAGGCAGTCAGGCCGGTTCGACGGCACTTCGACGTCCAGCACCGAGTCGTCGCGGTGGGTCTCGACCGCGTCGATGGCCAGACTGACCATGGTCAGCCGCTCGCGCAGTTCCTGCGGCGTTAAATCCGTGTTCGTTAATTCTCGCAGCCAGCTATAACTTATTAGCATCTACTCAAACTGCTCCAAAAACCGCACATCGTTCTCGAACAAAAGGCGTATGTCGTCAAGTTCGTACAGCAGCGAGCACATCCGATCGATTCCAAAGCCAAACGCAAAACCTGAGTACTCCGTTGGATCGACGCCGGCCGCACGCAACACGTTCGGATGCACCATTCCGGACCCACCCAATTCGATCCAACCCGAGTTTTTGCAGAGACGGCAACCAGCGCCTTTGCACTTGAAACAACTGAAATCGAACTCGGCGCTCGGCTCGGTGAACGGGAAGTACGACGGACGAAAGCGCGTGACAGTGTCAGCACCAAACATCTGGCGCAGAAACTCCGCGACTGTGCCTTTCAGATGGGCCATCGTGATTCCACGATCGACACACAGTCCTTCAAGCTGGAAAAACATCGGGTTGTGCGTCGGGTCGGGCGTGTCGCGCCGGAAGACGCGGCCAGGCGCGATCATCCGGACCGGCACGCCGCGCCGTTGCATCGCGTGGATCTGTACGGTCGACGTTTGGGAACGCAGAGCGAAGCCGTCAGTCGTGTAGAACGTGTCCTGCGATGCGCGAGCCGGATGGTTTTCCGGAATGTTGAGCGCGTCGAAGTTGTAGAAGTCGGTTTCGATCTCGCGATCGTCTTCGACGGCGTAACCAAGCGCGACGAAGATGTCTTCGAGGCGCTCGCGCAACAACGTGATCGGATGCCGATGTCCGGAGCGCGGCCGCCGGCCGGGCATCGTCACGTCCAAACTCTCACGCGCCGTTCGCTGTAATTCGATATGAGTCTTTAAACTTAACTCTATTTTGTCGGCCATTTCGGTCATCGCGTCACCGTGCGATTGAACCAATTGGCCGAAAGCGGACCGCTGTTCCGGAGGGACACGACCGATCAATTTTCTTGAAGCAGCCAGCGCGCTCTTCTTGCCCAGATGACGAACACGGACTTCTCGTAATCCGCGTTCCTCCAATTCCGCCTGTTCGAGATCGAGATCCAACTGCGACGGATCGCCAAAGCGAACAAAGCGTTCGATGTCTTGTTCGAACGCTTTGCGGGCCGCTTCCACCTGTTGTTCAGGCGATTGCTCAGTTTGGTTAACTGTCATCAGCTAATTCTTCTTTACTGCAACCCACTTGCCTTGCAACTGACCGGCATAGTCGAACTGGCCTGAGAGTTTTCCTTCGACAACGGTCGCGCTCATGCTGATCGTGCCGTTCTGACCTTCGAGATCGAACACCAACTTACCGTCTTTCCATGATCCGTTCTTGATAGTCGACTCGCCGAGTTGCGAACTGCTGCTCCCGCTAACGGCCTCGCCATCGATCTTGAGTATCAGCAAAAACGGAAACGGCTGTCCCTGGGCGTCGGCAACGGCGTCCCACTGTCCGGTCAGATTCACCGCCGTGGCAGGCGTTGCAGGTGAAGCCGGCGAAACCGCTGCGGCTGCGGCGGGGACGACTTTCTTGAGATCCAAGGTGCCCTTCTTGTTGCCCGAGGCCCAGTCGCCCGTGATCTTGTCGCCCGCGACAACTGCATTGATCATTCCATCTTTGAGCTTGAGCGAAAGCCTCGACTCCTTCAGTGAGCCTTCAGCAATGTCCATCGCAGTCTCGCCCTTCTTCATGCGGCCGGAAATCTTGCCGCCGTCGTTTTTCAGTTCCAGCGAGACTTTCTCGTCGGCGCCGCCCGTGTCCTTCAACATACCTTCATACGTGCCGGACAGCGTATCTTGCGCGAAGGCTGCCGACGCGGTTAGCAGGAATGTAAGCGCGAGCGCTGCGACGGTTCGCAAGCTGCTGATTCTCTCGATCGTATTGTTCACTGATTAATTTCCTTTCAGAAGGACTGACTAGGCTGCTTTGTTGCGCTGCTCGCTGTCGAGCGCGTTCTTTGCCTGGAGCGCTACGTTGGCGAACGATTCCGGTTGATGAACGGCGAGATCGGCAAGCACTTTGCGATCGAGTTCGATGCCGGCCAGTTTCAGCCCGTGCATGAGTTGCGAGTAATTCAAGCCATTCAAGCGAGCGGCAGCGCCGATGCGCACGATCCACAAGCTGCGGAAGTCACGTTTTTTCAACTTTCTTCCGGTGTAAGCGAAGTTCAACCCGCGCTCGACTGACTCTTTCGCGGAGCGATACAGCTTCGACTTCGTACCGCGATAGCCTTTCGCCAGTTTCAATATCTTCTTGCGTCGTTCGAGACGCTTATTGCCACGTTTTGCTCTGGGCATAATTAATCCCCTTTCTACTTATGAAGACAATTCCTATTCGTTTAGTCTCTGCCGTACGGCAACATCGACATCACGCGCTCGTGATCGGCGGTCGCGACCAGCCCATCGATGTCGAGCTGACGTTTCCGCTTGTTGGTCTTCTTGGTCAGAATATGACGCGCGTGCGAGTGTCCTCGCTTGATCTTTCCGGTGGCGGTCAGGCGGAACCGCTTCGCCGCACCTTTGTGTGTCTTTAGTTTAGGCATGATTTTTCCACTCCTTTATGACTTAACTCACTTGAGTGGGCGGCGTGCTGGAGTGCACGTCCTTCCCTCCTCCCGTCTTATGTCGCTTGGGGCCGAGGATTATGAACATCTGGTTCCCTTCCATTCTCGGCCGCGCCTCTACTTCGCCGACGTCCGCGAGGTCCTGCTCCAGTTTCTCGAGGATGCGCGCGCCAAGCTCACGGTGCGTCATTTCTCTTCCTCGAAACCAGATCGTGGCTTTTACTTTGTCGCCGTCCTGCAGCCACTCGCGCGCATGTTTCATGCGGTAGTCGTAGTCGTGATCGTCAGTGCCGGGACGAAACTTTACTTCCTTAACGGTGATAGTGACCTGCTTCTTCTTGGCCTCGTTCGCTTTCTTCTTTGCTTCGTACTGGTACTTGCCGAAATCGATGATCCGGCAAACCGGCGGATCGGCATTCGGAGCAACTTCCACGAGGTCCAATCCCTTGTCGCGGGCGGACCGGATGGCGTCGCGTACGTCCATCACACCCAGTTGCTCTCCTTCCTCGCCGATCACCCGCACTTCGGGCACTCTGATTCTTTCGTTGATCCGAACCGGCGGCACACGCCGATTGTCAGGACGCTGACCGCGACCTCGAAAGCCTGTAGCTATTGCTGCACCTCCTAAGTTGGCGTCGTCGAGCCCGTAATCCGAAGGCATGGACGCCCGGGCTCTCTGACTAGTTGTTGGTTAAGGCCCGCGCTTCAATCAAACGCGTCGCCATCTCCTTGAATTCATCCAGCGGCATCACGCCGATGTCGCCCCTGGCGCGTTCACGGACAGCGACCGCGCGCTGCTCTTTTTCTCTGTCGCCGACGACGAGCATGAACGGGACTTTCTGTAATTGCGCGTCGCGAATCTTCGCTCCGATTTTTTCGCTTCGCAAGTTTGCTTCGACGCGGAAGCCGGCCGTGCGCAGTTCCTGTTCGAGTTCTTCGGCGTAATCGTTGACGCGATCCGTGATCGGCAACACCGCGACCTGCACCGGCGCCAGCCACATCGGAAACGCACCGGCATAATGCTCGATTAACACGCCGAAGAAGCGCTCGACCGAGCCAAACAACGCGCGGTGGACCATCAGCGGCTGATGCGGTTTGTTATCTTCGCCGATGTATTCCATCTGAAACCGCCGCGGCAGGTTGAAATCAAACTGCACCGTCGTCAACTGCCAGTTGCGGCCAATCGCGTCCTCGACGCGGATGTCGATCTTCGGGCCGTAAAAGACCGCCTCGCCTTCGACGCGCGTGTGCGGAATGTTTCGCGCGTTCAACGCATCGACGAGCGCGGCTTCCGCGTTGTCCCAGTCTTCATCTGAACCGAGATAGTTCACGTTCGGATCGTCGCCGCGGACGGAAAGTTCGACCTTGATGTCTTTGAAGCCGAAGACTTCGTAGACGTGGAAAGCAAAGTCGATACAGCCGAGGATCTCGCCGCGAATCTGATCGGGCGTGCAGAAGATGTGCGCATCGTCCTGCGTAAACCCGCGTACGCGCGTCAGCCCGTGCAGCGCCCCTGAAAGTTCGGCGCGATAACACGTGCCGAGCTCGGCGTAACGCAAAGGCAGGTCGCGATACGATCGCTGTCCCGTCTTGTAAATGCCGATGTGAAACGGGCAGTTCATCGGCTTGATCCGAAATTCCTGCTCCTCGAACTCCATCGGCGAGAACATCGAATCGGCGTAGTTCTCTTCGTGTCCGCTCGTGAACCAGAGCTCACGTTTGGCGATGTGCGGCGTGAAGACGAGCCCGTAGCCTCGTTTCAGCAACTCTGCGCGCAGAAAGTCTTCCATCGCCTTGCGAATGGCGCCGCCTTTCGGGTGCCACATGACGAGACCCTGGCCGTAGTCTTCCTGAATCGAGAAGAGGTCGAGTTCGCGGCCGAGCTTACGGTGATCGCGTTTCTCCGCTTCGGCGCGTTGCTTCAACCAGGCGTCAAGCTCTTCAGGCGTGAAGAATGCCGTGCCGTAGATGCGCTGCATCTGCGGTTGCGTGGCGTCGCCTTTCCAGTAAGCGCCGGCGAGCGAGAGCAGTTTGAACGCGCGCAGCTTGTTCGTGTTCGGCACGTGCGGGCCGAGACAGAAGTCGATGAACGGCGAGCCGTCGATGTAGTAGACGCTGACTTGTTCGCCGGCTTTCTCGTCGATCAGTTCACATTTGAGCGGTTCTTCTCGTTCCGAGAAGACGCGCAGCGCTTCTGACTTCGGGATCTCTTCGCGGCGATAGCCAAGGTTCTTACTCGCGATCTGTTTCATCCGCTTCTCGATCTCCGGCAGATCGGCTTCCGTGAGTGGCCGCGGCGTGATCACGTCGTAGAAGAAGCCGTAACGCGGATCGTCGAGCAGGGCTGGACCGATGCCGAGTTTCGCGCCGGGGAAAAGATCGAGTACAGCGGCGGCGAGCAAATGGGCCGTCGAATGGCGCAGCACTTCCAGGCCCTCGCGCGTTTGCGGGACGATGGGTTCGATCTGAACTGAGTCGCCGTTATCCCGCACTTCATTGAGTTGCGCCGTGAGATCTACCTCGCGGTCGCCAATCTTCGCGGCCAGGGCTTGTTTCGCCAGATCGCGGTCGAGCTTTTTGAGGGCTTCGGCGACCGTGGCCGAATCAGGCACAGGGATCGGCTCGCCGTTTTTGAGTTGTACGTTTATATCGCTCATTTTCATGTCCTCGGCCGCCGCGACCAGAGGGCGCGGGGACGGCAGCAAAGACCTGAGTCCCAAGGCCGAAGACTATTCCCTACGATTTGCGATTCACTAATTGTTACTTCAGTCGATCGGATTCGATAGGAGCGCCTTCGCCGTGCGCCCGCAAGCAGCGGGTCGGCTAAAAAGTAAAGAATCGAGTGAATGTTCGATTCATGACGAAGGTCTTCCGGAGCATCCTATCAAAAGTTAGAAAAACAAGCGCAGATTCTAGCAAAAGGCGTTGCGCGGGCGCAAGTTAAACGCTACAACGCGGCGACCTTCGCTTTCAAGTTCCGAATATGGATTGTGAGGAGATTCTGAAGCTCCGCTCTCAGTTGCGGGTTATTGACGTTAGGCGAATTTGAAATCGACTCCTCGATACTTGCCGATCCATTAAGCCAATAGCGCAGTATGATCTGATTGGCATCGTCGATCTCAAAGGTCCAATCACCTCTCTTGCGACGGACGCGATTACCATCTTGGGAATGCGGATTGAACCTCAAGTCTTCGCCTTCGCCGACACAAACGATGGCTGCACGAGCGAAACTAGCAAACTCTAACTCGACGAATGCGTATTTTCCTCTCACCATTTTGCCGAAATCAGAGCGCCGGTATTCAGGACGCAAGTCATCGAGGTCTTGCTTAACGTTCTTCATAATTCTCTCGCTCACGCCTAGTGGCCATTCGAGCGCTGATCAATCGAATCACCTCGCTGCGTTCAGTATACGACACTACTATCAATCTTCCCCGCCAGGACATTCCAAAACTAATGAAGCGACTTTCGTCGTAGGAGTGATTAACGTCAAGAGTTGTGTTCGAAAGAGGATCCATAACGGCAGTGACAGCCTCTTCAAACGAAATACCATGCTTCCTAAGATTTATTCTCGCCTTAAGCGAATCCCACTCAAAAGTTCTTGCCATCGTGAGGTAACAGCGTCGATAAGTGTAAGGAGGCGGCGTCAGTGTATCAGTTAGCGCAAGTCATTGCCCAACATTGGCAGTTGCGTTAGCATGGGGCGCCAACGCTTTCCGTTTTTATCAGCCACAAATCCGTGTTCCTTAAGGAGACAAGTATGCGCTGTGCATCCCGTGCCGTGGTCGTACTTCCGTTACTGATTTCTGTCTTTGTTAATGGGCTGGCGCAGACGCGCAATGGGGGCGCCAGGCCGAATGGGGCGCGGCCGAAGGCGCCGGCTGCGGGGGTGGAGCCGGTTGAGAAGGAGCCGGTTAGCGAGATGCGCGCGGCGATTGAAAGGTATTCGGTTGATCGAGGGAGTTTGGCGAGGTCGTATCCGGTCAACCTGTGTCCAGCACGGCGCGATCGTTTCAAGAAGTATTACGGCGATTGGCTTGCGTCGCTCCAGAAACTCGATTTCGACTCGATGAGCCAGGACGGGAAAGTCGATTACATCCTCTTCAAGAACCATCTCGAGTACGAGCTGCGACAGATCGACATCCAGGCAAAGCAACTCGCCGAAATTCAACCGCTCATACAATTTGCCAATACCATCATCGATCTCGAAGAAGCCCGCCGCCGCATGGAGAAGATCGATTCGGCTAAGATCGCGGCCACACTGAACGATCTCCGCAAACAGATTGACGATCGACGACGCGCTATCGAGGCGGGCCTCCGACCTGCATCGCGTAATGCAGACACGAATTCAACCATTGAACCAGTGAAGAAGACGGTGGCGAATCGTGCCGTCGCGGCGCTTAACAATCTAAGGGGCAATTTGAGGAACTGGTATACGTTCTACAACGGATATGACCCCGTATTCACGTGGTGGAATGAGGAACCATACAAGGCCGCGGATCAAGCACTCACTAATTATTCAAGCTTCATTACTGAACGAATTCTCGGCCTTCGAACTGAAGGCAGCCAAACCGCTGCAACGCGCGGTCCCGGACAAGGTGGTGGCGGTGGCTTTCAACGAGGTGGCGGAGGCGGAGGCTCCAGCGCTGCACGCCCCGGCGACGCGAGCGACATCATCGGCGATCCCATCGGACGCGAAGCTCTAATCAGCGAGTTGCGTTCAGAGATGATCCCTTACACGCCCGAAGAGATCATCGCCATCGGCGAGAAAGAGATGGCCTGGTGCGAAAACGAGATGAAAAAAGCCTCGCGCGAGCTGGGTTACGGCGACGACTGGCATAAAGCACTCGAACACGTCAAAAACCTCTACGTCGAACCCGGCAAGCAGCCCGAGATGATCCGCGATCTCGCCCTCGAAGCAATCAAGTTCGTCGAAGACAACGACCTCGTCACCGTCCCCGAGCTCGCCCGCGAAAGCTGGCGCATGGAGATGATGACTCCCGAACGTCAACTCGTCAGCCCGTTCTTTCTCGGCGGCGAAACTATCCTGGTCTCATTCCCGACCAACACGATGGCCCACGAACAGAAGATGATGAGTATGCGCGGCAACAACATCCACTTCTCGCGCGCCACGGTCCATCACGAACTGATCCCCGGCCATCACCTGCAGGGATTCATGGCCGCGCGTTACAAGCCGTATCGCGGCGTTTTCAGCACGCCGTTCTGGAGTGAGGGCAACGCATTGTACTGGGAGTTACTGTTGTGGGACCTGAACTTCGCCAAGACGCCCGAGAATCGCATCGGCATGCTGTTCTGGCGCATGCACCGTTGTGCGCGCATCATCTTCTCACTCAGTTTCCACCTCGAAAAGATGACGCCGCAGGAGTGCATCGAACTGCTCGTCAACAAAGTCGGACATGAACGCGACAACGCAACCGCCGAAGTGCGCCGCTCTTTCGACGGCAGCTACGGTCCGCTTTATCAGATCGCGTACCTCATCGGCGGCTTACAGCAATATGCGATGCACAAAGAGCTGGTCGGTTCGGGGAAGATGACGAACCGCCAATACAACGATGCACTGTTGAAAGAGAACCGCATCCCAATCGAGATGCTGCGCGCCGAAATCACCAATCAGAAATTGACGCGCGACTTCGTAACCACCTGGCGCTTCTACGACCACAGATAAACGCGCTTATTTGCGATAAGCGAGTTTTAGTTTGACGAAGATTGCTTCGTTCGATTTGGGACGATAGAAGAGCATCTGCGGCGCCGGCGAAGTGGCCGTCAACGCGCGCGTGTTGCCTGCGGCGGCGTCCTTCTCTTCCCTGGTCCACGCCTGGCCCACGCTCTCCATCTCCAGCCGACCCACGCCCGTACTCCATGACTTCTCCCAGCTCGCCACCTGTGCGTCCGACAGCTTCAGTGCCTTTTCACCGATCTGCACGCCGTCGAGCGGCGCCGGCGTCACGAGCACACTTACGACTTCCGCAACCTGGTCCGGACGGCTCCTCCGGATCGTGAAAAATGGCGGACTGTCTTCTTGCGCGGGGATCTCTGCCAGCTTCCCGACGCTGACTTGATTGTCTCCGTTCAGGGTTCGCGTCGTGGGAAAGATCAGATACGGCTCACCGAGACTGCCGTCCGCATAAAGCTCGCGATCGATGACATAAAGGTATCCGGAGCGCGCGGCTTCGACGCTGATTCGCAGGCGATCTCCCGGACCGAGTTTCGTATTCGCCGAGATACGTTCCGGCACCCACTCTTTAGCGGCGTTGTCGTCGTGAACGATCAGACGCTCGCCTGAATCAGATCTGGTCGCCGGGCGAAGACGCCAAATCGTGACGCCGACGACTGACTCAGGCGCAACGTTGTCGACGGGCACGTTCGGAGTGGCGATGCGATACTTGCTGTGCGCGCGCTTGTGACTCGCCGTCTTTTTAGCTGCTGGGCGCGCTATAAACGCCGTGTCCCACAGCTTGCGAGTGGCTTCGTCATCCTTCTGGGCCAAGACGAGGGATCCAGTAACCAAAAACAGCACTACAAGACTCAGTATGATTTTCATATTCACCTCCATTCCCCCTGTAAAACGAACCCCGCCCAGTAATAAGGCGACTGCCATTGATTAACGCGCAGCATTCGGATTTGCGCGTCGCGCAGCGCCGCCGCCGGAGTCTTTTTGTTCTTCAACATTCCCACGTAAAGGTGTTGCATCAATCCCGCCGTTGCCTTGTCGTTCACGTTCCACAAACTGACGACGACGCGGCGCGCGCCGGCGTACATGAACCCGCGCGTCAGCCCCTCGAGACCTTCACCCTTCACTTCTTTTCCCAACCCCGTTTCGCACGCGCTAAGCACGACCAACTCAGCCGGCAACTTGAGGTTGTAAATGTCGTGCGTGCGCAGGAATCCGTCCTGCGGTTTGCCTTGTTCATCGACGAGCGAGAGCACGATGGCTGAAAGCCCGGCTCGCGACGTGTCGAGGTAACCATGAGTCGCGAAGTGAACGTAGCGATAGTTGCTCAACTCGCCGCTGGTCGCGATCGAACGGTTCGCGCGGAAATCGACGGCGCGAAGGTTCGATCGACCCGGCGCCACGGCGAGAATCTGATCCGCTTCCTGACGAGTGAACGGCAGGCGCCGCACTATCAGTGGGCCGCCGCCTGAACCAGCAGGCCCATGTTCAATGATTCGAGTGCCGTCGCCCGTCCCGCTCGTCGCTCCCGATTTGAAACGAGAATCGTTTGAAGAGAACACCGGATCCGCAATCACCGCCAACGTTTTCGGCGCCGGCTTGCGGTTAGCCAACGTCTGGCGCTGAATAGCCAACGACGACGCCGACGGAAGACTGACCAACTCATGATCGAGAATCAGCGGACGTTGACTCGACACGGGCAACGCCGAGAACGGCACGTACTGCAACGCGCCATCGGCCACCACAACCAACCGCTTTGTTCCCAATTCAGCCGCAACCGGCGCCAATATCATCCGGCTCAACTCCGCCGACGCTTGTTGGAACTGCTTGTCAGCCTGTGCGATCCGCTCCTGCCGCTGCGCCGGAGTTTCGAGCGACTTCGTCACGCTGCGCGCCGTTAACAACTGATACACGTCCTGCGCGAGCTTCTTAATCTCTTCACCTTTTGGCAGCGCAAACGTCTTGAGCGAATCCTGCGTGACGGCCCAAAGGTAACTGCGCTCATCGCCGAGCGAATACTCGAGCAATACGGTGTTCGGCTCCAGCAGTTGCTGAATCTCTTTCAACGCCAGCGGCTGCGGCTGCGTCAACGCAGCATAAGCCGGGCTCGCTTTGCGAATCGCGACCTGCACTTGCTGATACTCGTCTTCAAGCGTGCGGATCTCTTTGTCGAATGTCTCGATCTCCTGGCGGCTGCCGTTCTGCGCTCGAAGTTGGATCAGACGCTGGGCCTTTGCATTGATTGCCTGACGGATCTCTCGCTCGCGTCTGACGAGGTCGACGCCGACGCCCTGCTCGATGTCCGCCGGCGCCTCGTTCAATAGCTCCAACAAGCTGCGCGCGCGCCCGCGTTCACTCGCTTGCAACGCCTCGGCATCGTGCTGCGCCGACGGGTCTTTAGCGTGGAATTGCATCAACAAGTCGACGTAAAGCTCGTACGCTTTTTCTCTCGACGCGAGATACGACACGCGCAGTGTTTGACTGCCGGAACGAGCACGTACGGTCTCGATCAGCGACAACGACTCTTCGATATCTTTTCGAGCCTCGGCGAGATTGCCGAGCTTTTGTTGCGCCCGGGCCCTGCCTTCCAAAAAGATCGCGGCGTTGTTGAGGTCGTTGATGTTGCGGAATATCGCCAGCGCCTGATTGAAGTGGTCTAACGCTTTTTCCGGTTTGCCTAAAAGGGTGTAAACGTGGCCCAGGTTGCCGTGGCTCAACGCTTCTCTGCGAATGTTCTTCGTGGTGCGCTGAATCTCGAGCGACTGTTGATGTAGTTCCAGGGCCTTGTCAGGCTGGCCCATGTGGGAGTAGGTGGCGCCAAGCAGGTCGAGGGTCTGGGCTTCTAATGAGCGATTGCCGATTTTTTGGGACATCGCTCGCGACTGGTTGTAGTAGTCGAGAGCCTCTTTATATTTGGTTAAATGGTCATACGCGTATCCGATGTTGTTCAAGGTGAGGGCTTCGGCGCTGCGATCGGACGCGATTTTCAGGACCTCGAGAGATTGTTGCAGGTAATCAAGCGCTCTTTCGGGCTCGCCCAGACTGCTGTATGCAACGCCGATGTTGTTGAGCGCGATTGCGCGACGCGGCGGCGTATCGACAAAGAGCGGCAGGGCCCGCAAGTAATAATCAAGGGCCTGCTGGAAGTCGCCGGCGTCGTTATAAAGCTTGCCGATGTTGTTGAGCACCGAGCCTTCGATGTCGGGAGCACGCAGACGAGTCGCCAGCACTCGCGCGCGTTCGTAGTGTTGGAGCGACTTTGTGATCTCACCCAGAACGTCGTTCACACCGCCGACTGAAGTTTCCAGAGGCGCTTGCGCTCGCTCATCTCCAAGCTTTTGCGCCAACGAGAGTGCGTCTTCGAAAAATCGCAACGCGGGACGAAATTGACTTAACTGAGCGTACGAAGTACCGGTTGCTTGAAGAGACAACATCTGGCGATAGGTATCGCCCACGTTTTCAAAGAGCGGAGCAGCTTCCTGGTATTTGGCAATCGCTCCTCGCTTGGCGTCTGCCGCTGGCTGTGAACGCAGCTTTTCTGCTTCGTCGAACGCCCGTTGAGCTGCAACGTGTTGTTTGTCGGTTGCAGTAGCTTCGCGCAACGCCACGATCTTGATTTCGTAATTCGCGGCAATAGCGCGGGTGTTTGGCGAGCGTACTTCGACGCGATACTCGCCAGTTACATCAGCGACTAACAAAACCGGCTCGGTGCCGACGCGGTCATTTGGACTGTCACTGAGTGAGATCTGCGAACCATCCGGCTTGAACACCGCAACGAAGACGTCGATTCCCTGTTGCTCGATCAGCGCATACAGAAACTGTCCCGCGGAAAGACTTATCCGGTAGTTATGCGATTGACCACCTTTCAGCGTGTGCCGTCCATCGGCGAACAGCGGCAGTTGACTGGGGACTTCCTGGGCATTCGTCAGCCCCGCCGCCGCGCTGCCGAAGAGTGCAGCGCCTAAAAACAAAGCCAGTCTGAACTGCGTCAACCTTCGCATAAATAAAGGACAAAGAAGAGCGCGGGAGGGCCCATACGCCGCTCCCGCCTCTTCAGTAAAGGAGGTACCGCTCGCGCTGATTAGGGGGGTTAGCTCAAGCGGATGCGGATGACGCGTCCTCCTCACCCTCTTCCATACCTCCTGAACCGGCCTGTGCCGTCCACGTGCCGTCTTCTCCTGCCGGCGGCCCGGCAGAGTGGTAATTGTTCGACCAATTTCCGAAGGGCTGATCGCCCATGTCGCCGTGGGAGAAGTTCTCGATATCAAGATCCCAAATCAATCCGCGATAGGCGAACGGCGGCAAATTAATCGGCAAATTATTTTCTGGCGTTTGCGCAAGAACTGCGACGAGCTCGTAGCCTTTCCCGTCCGCTTTCCTTCGCAGTTCGCAGCCGTCCAGAAGTTGCCCGCTTGGGTCTCCTTCGACATCTCCTCTCTTAATCTTCCATTCGTTTGGCATTTGTTGATCCTCCTTAAGAATCTGGGTTTTCACAATCCTTGTTTTGACTGGGCGGATTGTTTACTGGGCTAATCCCGCGATAATGCCACTTCCAGTCGGGCCTGCTGCGAGGCCGTTCTACGTATTAACGCGAGAACTTTTTTGGCAAACCACCACGTCTACGGTGAATAAGCAGGTAAGTTGACCCGAACAAACCGCGTCAAAGGGGAGTTCTTTGAAAGGTCCGGGAGAACTTTGCGTTTGGGTGTGCGCAATGATATGCGGAGTCGGCGATGCCGTCCAGCGCTCAATGATGTTCGAGTCTGACGGCGTAGACCAGGACGTCTTGCGGTGCTTTCAAGGTAGTAACGGTCTCGCCTTTTTCGGCTGCGACTTTCACTGTCGAATGAGAATTTAGAAAACTGTTTATGGTTTTGTTCAGTTGTGCATCAGTGATGAGACCTGCTGTTTGAGTAGTCGCGAAGGCCTTGATGGCTTCGAGCTCAGAAACGGCGTGGCCCGAGAAAACCAGCCACAGCTTTTCAACGCCCTGTTCCTGATCAAACTTCAACCACGATTGGTCCGGAATCCTCATGGTCTTATTCGCGGCTACGACTTCCGACCCCTGATTCGACGTCGACGACGGGAACACCGCGATGTACTCCGGCGCTCGTCCGGCCTCGGCTGGTCCTTCATTCAAGACGTATAAGTAGCCAGGTTGGGGAGAACTAACATTCAAACGGATCCGGTAGCCGGCTTCGAAGTTGATCTCACCTGATATGTCGAACGGGCGTTGATAAGGCTTGTTGTTTTTGAATTTCTGCACCGTTATCGAATAGGTAAGCATGCGTTCGACGGGCGCGGGCGCAACTGTTTCACGAGGAGCAGGTCCAACTACGCGTTCAACTTGCCGGTTCCGCCATGCATTGACCGCAAAGACCGCAGCCAACAGTCCTGCTGCCGCAATCGCGGTGATTAACCACCATTGACTGCGCTTAGGTTCGGCCGGCGCTATCGGCGGTGTCTCCAGATGCTTCTTCAGATTTCTCAGATCGAGCATCATGTCTTTCGCCGTTGGATAACGCTCGTCAGGGTTCTTGGCGAGTGACTTCCCTACGATCCGCTCTAACTCCTCCGGCATTCCCGCTGGTCCAACTTCCGTGAGCGGCGGCGGCTCCTTCTCGAGGATCTCCACGATGGTGTGCGCGCTCGTCGCTCCGCCAAACGGCTTTGTGCCGACTACCATCTCGTAGATCATGATCCCCGTGCTCCAGATATCACTGCGCGCATCGACGTCGCGTGCTCGCGCTTGTTCGGGCGACATGTAGTTGACCGTGCCCATAATCAGACCGGGAGCAGTTCTCAACTCCGTTGGCGCCTCAGAACCGGAAGTGAGATTGGCGAGTGTTTCCCTCTTCTCGATCAGTTTAGCCAGACCAAAATCGAGCACCTTAACTACGTGGTCCCGCCGGCGAATCATGACGTTCTCGGGCTTCATGTCGCGGTGAATGATATTGGCTTCGTGCGCTGCGTCGAGGGCGGCAAGCATTTGAATAGCGATCTCGAGGATTTCGCCGAGCTTGAGACGCTTGCCACGCGCAAAGTCGCGCAGCGTCTCGCCGTCGACAAACTCAGCGGCCAGATACGTCAGATTATCTGTTTCGCCAAACTCGAAGATCGTGACGATGTTTGGATGGTTCAGTGACGACGCGACTTTCGCTTCCTGGCGAAAGCGCTGCATGCGTCGCTTGTCGGCAGCAATATCAGGCGAGAGGATTTTCAATGCGACGGTGCGATCGAGACGCGAGTCCTGCGCCCGGTAAACCTGGCCCATCCCGCCGGTTCCGAGATGATCCAGAATTACATAAGCTCCGAAATGCTGACCCTTCTGGAGGATTTGCTGCTCTTCTTCGCCGGCGAACAGGTCGGCCGCTTTTTCCACGGCATGTCCGCCGATGAAATCGTGGTCGTCCGCCTGCACGTGCGACTCGATCAGCCGCTCGACTTCCTCGCGAAGATCGTCGTCGGTCCCACACCTCTCCTTGACGTACGCAGCGCGAACGGAGCCGTCGAGAGAAATTGCCGATTTGAATATGCGACTTATTTGTTGCCAGCGTTCCGGGTTCAATTCGGCGCGCTCCCGGCGAGTTGGCGATGGAGCCAGGCGCGCGCCATGTTCCAGTCACGAATCACCGTATTCTCGGAAATCTTCAACACTCCGGCGATCTCTTCGTTGTTCAATCCTCCGAAGTAGCGAAGTTCGACCACCTGGCTGCGGCGCGGATCGAGTTCCGCCAGGCTCTTCAGTGCTTCATCCAACCTGAGGAACTCCGAAAAGTCGTTCTGGGCCATTGTGGCAGTCTCGTCGAGCGAGACTTGCCGAGCGCCGCCGCCGCGCTTCGCATAAGCGTGGCGTCGGGCGTGGTCGATGAGGATGCGTCGCATTATTTGAGCCGAGATGGCGAAGAAGTGAGAGCGGTTGGCCCATTGAACGTTTCTTTGATCGACGAGCCGGACGTAAGCTTCGTTGATCAAAGCCGTGGTTTGCAGAGTGTGGCCCTTGCGCTCGCGGCTCATGTAGCGGCGCGCAAGGCGATGGAGTTCGCCGTAGACAAGCGGATACAACTCGTCGAGCGCGGCCTGGTTTCCTTCACGCCACGCGGCAAGGAGTTGGGTTATCTCATGTTCCTGTCGAGGGGGATCGTTCTTCATAGGAACAAAGCCGGACTAAGCCACGAACTGCGTGATGTCACCCGGCTTGCGTAACATCTTGTTCACTTCTCCTATGTGCAACTCTTCTTCGGCGATCATTCGCCGCGCGTACTCTTCGAGTAACACAGAGCGATCGATAACCATTTCGAGTAGTTGTTTGTAAAGCGCGAGTCCGGCCCTTTCGGCCTCGAGCGATTCCGTAAGTATGTCGTTGATGCCGTGTTTGTGCGTTTCGAGCAGGCTGCCGATCTTGAGTGACGGATGCTCGCCGAAATGCGTTACGAGCTCCCCGGCCTCGTTTGCGTGGGTTAGACAAACGTTGGCTTCGCCACGCAGCCAGCTAACGATCGGGATGCGGTTGTGACCGAAAACCATCAGCGAATAGTGCGTGTATCGCACGACGCCGGCCAGTTCGGCTTCCATAATGTGATTCAAAAGGTTCACCGCTGCCGCGGTGTCAAAATTACCTTCAGGCATAATGCCCCCCTTCGTTAACGCATCTTTTTAAAACCTTAATGACAAACAGCTAAGGCCGCCGTCCATCTTCTGAAACTCCGACATGTCTAACGGAATCGTTTGCTGGCCCAGATCCTCAATTTGCCGCTTCAGATCCGGGAAACCAGCCGCAACCATGGTTCTATCATTAATAAATACGCAGTTAGCCGCGTATTCCTCGGCCGAGTTTACGCGAATCAACTGGTAACCGGAAAACTCTTTTCGCTCGCTCAGCGGGTCGATGACGACGAGCCGATTCGGTCCGACGTAGGCCATTCCACTCTTCAGATGAAGGATATTACTCAGACCGCGAATGTCTATCAAACTGGAACTGTAGCCGAACGCCCCAAGAAACCGCGCAAGCTGGTCCGCGCCGGCTTCGTTGGTCCGCCGGGAGACGCCGATGAAGAAGTGATCGCCGGCCTCGCAAACGTCACCGCCGTCGACTGTTCCCGGCGGCGCGATGGCGTTCAGGGTCGGGAAATGGCCGCGCAACACGCGCTCGATCTCGTGGATCTCGTCGAGGCGGCTCTCGGCGCCTGGCCGCGTGATCACCGCACCGCGCGGCGTGAGGATCGCCGTATCTTCGACGAAGGTCGAATCCGGGTGTCGTGCGTCAGGCTCCAAGCGAGTGAGACTGAGTCCGCACGTCTCGAGCGCACGGCAGTATGCGTCATGCTGCTGCAATGCCAGCTCATGATCCGGCTTTCCTAATTCGACGCTGGTCAAGCCGCTGGAAAAGTTCGCAGCAGGCGCTCGCACGATCGCTTTTGTGAACACGGTGCCTTTGAGTATACCTTGTTTGCCGTTAATCGAAATATTTGACCGCAACATTCGGATAGCGCACTCGTACATAAAATCACTAAACTAAACATCATGAAAAAGCTCGATCCAGTTTTTCGTAGCGCTCTTGACAGCGCTTACGCGCACTCCATTTCGCATCTCGAACACCTTGACGACACGTCTGTTGCGCCGACGCTTGATGCCGAAGCATTACGATCGCGAATCGCGCAATCACTTCCCGACGAAGGCGTACCGGCTGACAAAGTGATTGAAGAGTTAGTGCATGACGTCGACGGCGGCTTGATCGGATCGGCAGGCGGACGCTTCTTCGGTTGGGTGATCGGCGGCGTGCTGCCTGCCGCGCTCGCCGCTGACTGGCTGACTTCGGCGTGGCAACAAAACGCGGCGCTCTATGCGACTAGTCCTGCTGCGGCGATCGTCGAGGAGACGGTCGGCGAATGGTTGAAAGATATTTTCGGACTACCGGCGCACGCCAGCTTCGCGCTCGTCACCGGATGCCAGATGGCGCACGTCACGTGTCTCGCCGCCGCGCGACATGGATTGCTGTCTCGACGTGACTGGGACGTCGAAGGCAAAGGACTGTACGGTGCACCGCCGATCCGGATTCTTGCAGGCAACCAGCGTCATGCTTCGTTTGAACGTGCAGTTCGTTTGCTGGGCTTAGGACATTCGAACGTCATCGATCTTCCGGTGGACGACGACGGCAAAGTGATCGCTCGATCTCTCGCGATGGAGCTCGCGAAAGCGCCGGACGCGCCGGCGATCGTCTTCCTGCAAGCCGGCGACATCAACACGGGTGCGTATGACGACTTTGAAACGTTGGTCCCGATTGCGAAGCAGTATGGCGCGTGGGTTCACGTCGATGGCGCGTTCGGGTTGTGGGCGGCGGCGAGCGAGCGGCGTAAACATTTCGTGCGCGGAGTCGAATTGTGCGACTCATGGGCCACAGACGGACACAAGTGGCTCAACGTTCCGTTCGACTGCGGTTTCGCTTTCGTCGCAGAGCCGGACGCACACCGCGCTTCGCTTTCAGTGCGCGCGGCGTATCTGACTCACGCCAGCACCGCGCGCGATCAGATGGATTGGAATCCCGAGTGGTCGCGGCGCTCGCGCATGTTCGCGGCGTACGCGGCGCTGAGACAGTTGGGACGTAAAGGAATTGAAAACCTGGTCGATCGTTGCAGCGAACACGCGCGATCGATCGTGCTGCGAGTCGGCGCACTTGAAGGCGCTGAAGTTCTGTGGGAGCCGACGATAAACCAGGGACTCGTTCGCTTCCCTGATCCGTCTCCATCCGCGACTGACGCGGATCACGATCGCCGCACGGACAGCGTGATTGCCGAGATTCAAAAGAGTGGTGAAGCGTTCTTTGGGGGAACGACGTGGCGAGGCAAACGCGCCATGCGCGTCAGTGTGTGCAACTGGCAGACTTCGGAAAGCGACGTCGATCGGGTTGTAGCGGCGGCGCGCCAGGCGATCGCCAGCGTTAGCTGACTCGTCCCATCAACCGCTTGATCGTCGGAGTCAGCATGGCGAGCACGATCGCGGCAACCAGGAGTCCGGCGGCGATGCCGCCATACAGCTTCGTGAGTTGCCACGAATTGTCTTGCACGAAGAAGCCCGACAAGTAACCAGCGAGTTTGCTGCCGAACGAAGAAGCGAGAAACCAGACGCCCATCATGATTCCGACCAGTTTGGGCGGTGACAGTTTCGTCACCGTGCTGAGTCCGACCGGGCTCAAACACATCTCGCCACATACTTCGAGGAAGTAAAGTCCGACGAGCCACCAGAAACTCACTCTTCCCTGCGCCGTCAACATCGCGGCCGGAATCATCAGTAGATACGCGACGCCGATGAACAGCATTCCCAACGTGAACTTCACCGGGCTCGACGGCTGTCGCTCCCTCAAGCGCACCCACAGGATCGAAAACACCGGCGTCAGCAGGATCACGAACAGCGGCGTCAGCGATTGCAGAAACGGTGCGGGGAATCGCATGCCGAATATTTCTGTGCGCGTCAGTCTGTCGGCGAAGAGATTCAGGCTGGCGCCTTTTTGTTCGTAGGCGCCCCAGAAGAGAATGGTGAAGACGAAAAAGATGAAGATTGCGCCGATGCGCTTCCAGTCGTCTTTCGTAAGAGCGGGTTGCAGGGTTTCGTCGGCGTTATCTGCTGCTTTCGCTTTAGAACGGGTCTTCACCAGATTGCCGACCGTGGCGAGTTTGTGACGGTTCAAAACATAGAATATGAGGCCGAGAATCATGCCGACGCCCGCGGCGCCGAAGCCCCAGTGCCAGCTCATCAGCGGGTCCATACCCATCGACGTGAGAAATGCTTTGAAGCTTTCGCCCTTCGCGAGGTAACCGATGGCGAGCGGCGCCAGCAGTGCGCCGATGTTGATGCCCATATAAAAGATCGAGAAACCGCTGTCGCGACGCGGATCGTCTCGTTTGTAGAGACCGCCGACCATGGCGCTGATGTTTGGTTTCAGCAGGCCGGTGCCGATCGCGATCAGGGCCATGCCGAGATAAAAGAAGGTGAGCGAGTGAAAGACCATCGCGAAGTGGCCGCAGGCGATGATGATTCCGCCGAGGAAAACGGCCAGTCGCGCGCCGGTCAGATAATCAGCGATCAGCCCGCCCGGCAGCGCCGTTAGATACACAGCCATCGTGTAAGTGCCGTATATGGATGCGGCGTGTTTGACGTCGAACCCGAGTCCGCCCTGGGCGGCGGTTGACGTCATATAGAGGATGAGGATCGCGCGCATCCCGTAGTAGCTGAACCTCTCCCACAACTCGGTGAAGAAGAGCGGTCCAAGTCCCTTGGGATGTCCGGCAAAAATCGACTCCCTCGTCTGCTCGGTCGGTACGGCAGCTATCGTCGCTTCAGCTTGGCTCATGGTCCGCGCACTATAGTTGAGTACGGGCGGGAGTTTCAACAAACGGACCGCGTGGGGTGGTGCCTGATTAGTATTATTTCTTTATATCGGTGTTCCAGTGCGTGCTGGTTTAGCGGCTGTTACGTATACAGGAAGAACACGGATTAATAGAAATCATAGTCACAAGGAGCGATGCACCTGTGGCTGGCCGTAGTAGAACCCGCCCTGCATCTTCCAATTACCCAGGTTGAATTGGCGCTGTGCGCCGCAGTTCAGACACGAGCGGTAGGCGCGGCCGTCGTGGGAGAAGGGACGGCTCAGGTTCGCATGCCGGCAACCGAATACGCGCGCCATGAGGGTGTTGAGCCTGCTAGCCGGCGAGGAAGAATCCAGTTTGCCAGCTACTGAACCAGTCAGGGCAGAGCTGCTTACGACACTCGAGTTGGCTATTGTTAATTCGGCTGCTTGCATGATTTTTACCTCTTAAAAAGGACGTTAAACTGCCTTCACTACCTAACGCGCAAAAAATCGGCCCAGCAGGGTCATGGGCAGGAAAGTTTTCCTGCTTTATACTTACGCCTGACCTCGAGAAGTCGGATTGGCGGACGGAGACGACGCGTGAGTGCACAGCCCACAGACAACGTAACAAAGCTACTAATCGAGCTGTCCAACGGCGACAGAGCCGCGGTTGATCTTTTGCTACCCGTAATCTACGATGAACTGCGAAAACTCGCTGCGAACTATCTCAGGCGTGAACGGCCCGATCACACCTTGCAGCCTACTGCTCTGGTGCACGAGGCCTATTTACGTCTGGTGGATCAAACGCGAGTTAACTGGCAGAACCGGGCCCATTTTTTTGGAGTTGCCGCCCAGATAATGCGTCGCTTGCTCGTCGACCACGCGCGCAAGCACAACGCGGAAAAGCGCGGCCAGGATTTTCAAAAACTCTCCCTGGATGAAAATGTAGATCGCGCCGTCGAAAGAAGCGCGGAACTCATCGCGCTCGACGACGCGCTCAAGGCCCTGGCAGCTTTCGACGAACAAAAGGCGCGCATGGTCGAGTTGCGCTACTTCGGCGGTCTATCCATTGAAGAAACAGCGGATGTCCTAGGCGTCACTCCCACAACCATCAAGCGTCACTGGCGGTTCGCCAAGGCTTGGCTTCATGGGGAAATGCAAAAAAGCAGTTAATGCACGCAGCAAGGCAACTTCAACAACTCGATTAGCATTTCAGCGGATGTAAGAAATTATTTTCAAACATCCGTGTTACCCGTGTGTCAGGAAATACAGATCCTGGTAGTTCCAAATGATGACCCCCGAACGCTGGCGACAAGTTGAAGAGATCTTCCAGGCCGCCCTCGACCTTCTCCCCGAAGAACGAGCGCGATACGTGTCCCAAGCCTGCGCCAGCGACACCGACCTGAGACGGAACGTCGAGGTGCTGCTCTCGCAACACGACAGCGCCGGCGATCTGCTCGACCATTCAGTCTACGGAGATACTGACGGCGCCGTCTTCGCCTCGTTCATCGACGAGAAAGACCCGATGCTCGGACGACGCCTCGGCTCGTATCGCATCGAGCGCGAAATCGGACGCGGCGGCATGGGCGCTGTCTACGAAGCCTCTCGCGCCGATAACGAGTTCACCAAACGCGCCGCCATCAAACTCGTCAAACGCGGGATGGACACCGACTTCATCCTGCGCCGCTTCCGCAAGGAACGACAGATCCTCGCCGCGCTCGACCACCCGCACATCGCCGGACTGCTCGACGGCGGCACCACCGAGGACGGCCTGCCCTACTTCGTCATGGAGTTCATCGAAGGGGAGCCCCTCTACACTTACTGCGACAACAATTACCTGAACATCACCGAACGTCTCAAACTGTTTCGCTCGATCTGCGACGCCGTCCACTACGCGCACCAGAAACAGGTCGTACATCGCGACATCAAACCGTCGAACGTTCTCGTCACCTCCGCCGGCGTGCCGAAACTGCTCGACTTCGGTATCGCCAAGTTGCTCAACCCGGCGCTCGCCGGCGACATCACGCACGATCCGACCGCGACCGCGATGCGTTTGATGACGCCCGAATACGCGTCGCCGGAACAGGTGCAGGGCGCGCCGACCACGCCGACGACCGACGTCTATTCTCTCGGCGTTCTCCTTTACGAACTGCTGACCGGTCACCGGCCCTATCGCCTCGTGAATCGCGCGCCACACGAGATCGCGCGCGTCATCTGCGAAGAAGCGCCGGCGCCGCCGAGCATCATCATCACGCGCACGGAGGACCTGTTGCCGAGCCTGTACGCCGGCGACGAAGAGTCCACGATGAAATACCTCTTCACGACGCGCAACACGACTCTCGAACTGTTGCGGCGCGCACTCACCGGCGATCTCGACAACATCGTGATGCAGGCGTTGCGAAAGGAACCGGAGTGGCGCTACCAGACAGCCGCCGACCTGCGCGACGACATCACGCGCTATCTCGAAGGCCGGCCCGTGACGGACTTACCAGATCCGCCGCACGCCGCCGCTGTCGTACGTCCCGACGTGTTCGAAGAGAACTCGCTGGCCGTGCTGCCAATGAAGTTGCTGGACCTCACGGGTCCCGAGACCGCACCGGATTACCTCGGCACCGGCCTCGCCGACGCGCTGATCACCAGACTGAGCGCGATACGCAGTTTCGCGGTGCGGCCGACCAGCAGCGTCCTTCGTTACGGTGCTGACGCCGATCCGCTGCGCGCGGGACGCGAGCTCGGCGTCGCATTCGTGCTCGACGGCAGAATCAGACGCGCCGGAGAACGCATTCGAGTCACTATTCAGCTACTCGACGTGCGAGACGAAACTACAGCGTGGGCCGGACAATTCGACGAACAGTTCACGGACGTTCTTAGTCTCGAAGACGTGATCTCTTCGCACGTCGCGGAAGCGATCGTGCCGCATCTCACGGTCGATCAACGTCTGCGCCTGGCGAAGCGCGGCACCGACAATCCACAGGCGCACGAGGCTTACCTGCGCGGTCGTTATTACTGGAACACGATGACCGAGGAAGGCTTCGCGCGGGCAATTGTCTGTTTCCAACAAGCGATCGCGCTCGACCCGGATTACGCGCTGGCGCACGCGGGCGTCGCTAACTATCACAACTGGCTCGGCGTGTTCAGCGTGATGCCGTTCGCGGAATGCGCGGCGGCAGCGTACGAAGCAGCGTCGCGCGCAGTGGAGATCGATCCGAACCTCGCGGAAGCACACACCGCGTTGGGCCAGGCTATCTTGTGCCGTGATTATGCGTGGGCCAGCGCTGAGCATCACCTCGTGCGCGCTATCGAGCTCGATCCGAACTACCCGCCCGCTCGCGTCTGGTACGCGCTGCAACTGGCGATGGAGGGCCGCTTCAGCGAAGCGTTGCGGGAAGCACACACCGGTCGCGACCTCGATCCGCTGGCTGTGATTTCCCGATTCGCCGTCGTCTGGTCTTCATACCACGCGCGCCGTTATGACGAAGCTTGCCGGTTCGCCAGCGCCACCCTGGAGAACGAGCCACGCAACCTGATGATGCGCTACGCGTCGAGTTTCGTGCTGAGCCGTCTTGGTCGCCACACGGAGGCAATCCAGGCAGCCGAGAAATGCGTGCAACTGTTGGGCACGGTCTCGCACACCCTGGGACGGCTCGGTTGCGCCTACGCAAACGCCGGAAGACTCGAAGAGGGACAGAAGGTCCTCGACGAAATGGAGCAGTTGTCCAGCCGCCGTTATGTGTCGCCGTTCCATCTCGCGCTCGTCAACGCCGCGCTCGGACGAGTCGAAGCGTCACTCGATCTGCTCGACAAGGCCTACGACTCCGGCGACGCGAAAGTACTTTGGATGGGTGTCGATCCTGAGCTTGACCCGCTTCACGGACACCCGCGTTTCAACGACCTGTTGCGCAAGTTGGACCACCGGCTGGTGGCGCTGCCGGCGATCTCGGGCCAGTTGGAAGGCGACCAGGAGTCGATCGCGGTGCTGCCGTTCCGGGTCTTGAGCCCGCCGGGAGAAAATACGGGCGACGAGTATCTCGGCGTTGGTCTGACTGACGCGCTTATCACTCGACTCAGCAACGTTCAGCGCCTGGTTGTTAGACCGACGAGCAGCGTGTTGCGTTATCAGGGCGCGGCTATCGATCCGTTGATCGCCGGGCGCGACCTCGGAATCGACTACGTCGTCGACGGCAGCATCCGCCGCGTCGGAAACCGCATTCGCGTGACGGCGCAGTTACTCAACATCAACGAAGGCGTGACTCGTTGGGCCGAACACTTCGACGAAGACTCGACCGACGTCCTGCAAATCGAAGACTCGATCTCCGAAAAAGTGGCGACGGCTTTGCTGCCGCAACTGACACGTGACGAACAGCGGCAGTTACACAAGCGCGGCACCGACAGCGCAGAAGCGTTCGAAGCTTACCTGCGCGGCCGTTATCATTGGAACTTCTACACCGAGGTCGGACTCGCAAAGGCGCTCCAGAATTATCAAAAAGCGATCAATCTCGATCCCGACTACGCGCTCGCCTACACCGGTATCGCCGATTACTACAACTGGCTCGGCGTCTTCGGTCTCAAACCTTTCGCCGAATGTTCCGGGGCGGCGAAGCAGGCAGCGTCGAAAGCAGTCGAACTTGATTCGACCTCCGCCGAAGCGTACAGCGCACTGGGCTTCGCCACCGTCTGTCATGACTTCGACTGGGCCGTCGCCGAAGGACAACTTCGCCGCTCGCTCGAAATAAATCCGAATTACGCCACCGGACACAATTGGTACGCTTATCAACTCACGATGGAAGCCCGCTTCGACGAAGCCATCGAACAGATGATGCGTACGCGCGAGTTGGATCCGTTGTCGCCGGCGGTAATGCAAGCTCTCGGTTGGTGTTACTACCAGGCGCGCCGCTTCGATGAGTCATTGGCAACGTTTCGGGCAATGCTGGAA
>JBKPNH010000064.1:0-42304 GCA_046732535.1 Acidobacteriota bacterium | reverse complement strand
GGCGCTGATGCCCAAACGTCAGCTAGGTTGCAAAGACGGCCATCCAATTCAAAATTGATAGTGCCCGCCAGTGCCAGCTCGGCCGCCGATCGCGCCCCCCGCAGTCGCTACCTTCGAGCTGGCACAGCCATTTTTAGGCCCGATTTACCAGCTCTTTAGCCTCTGCAGCCGCCTCCGCCACAACCGAACCCTCGTCCAACGTCGACAGCTTCTGGTCGCGCATCACCAGCCGCCCATCGATAATCACCGTATCCACATCGTTCGCCTCCGCGCCGTAGACCAGTGTCGAAACGACGTCCGCCGCAGGCGTGGTGTGCAGGCGGCCGAGCCGGACCACGGCGACGTCGGCACGCTTCCCGACCTCCAGACTTCCGATCTCGCCGTCCAGCCCCATCGCCCTTGCGCCGTCGATAGTCGCCATCCGCAGCACGCGGCCGGCAGTCAAAACCTCCGGACCGTGAACGGCTTTTTGCAACAGCGCCGCAGTCCGCATCTCCGTGAACATGTCGAGCCGGTTGTTACAGGCCGCGCCATCCGCGCCCAGCGATACTGAAACACCACGCTCCAACAGGCCCGCGATCGGCGCGATACCCGATCCCAGCTTCATATTGGATGAAGGACAGTGAACGACGTGGGTCCTCGTCTTCTCGAGCGTGTCGATTTCGTGATCGCTCAGATGGACGCAATGGGCCAGCGCAACGTGCGATCCGGTGATTCCGAGACTGTCGAGATACTCGATGTTCCGCATTCCAGTCTCGCTCTCAACCATGGAACACTCAATCCGGTTCTCCGACGCATGCGTATGAATCATCACACCACGTGCGAGCGCCAACACGGCCACCTTCTCGAGCAACTCGCGCGTGCAACTGACGGCAAACCGCGGCGCAAAGCAGTAGCGGATCCGCCCCTCAGCCTTGCCATGCCACTCCTCGAGCAATCTAATGGACTCCGCGAGCGACTCCGCAGTCTGCTCACGCAACGCGGCTGGAACTTCGTCGCCTTTGTCCATCATGCACTTGCCGACAGTGGCGCGGAACCCGCTCTCCTCGACAACTCTAAAAACCTCGCCGGTATGATTGACGGTCTCCATCGTCAACGCGCACGTCGTTCCGCCCTTGATGAGCTCGGCAACTCCGAGACGAGCAGACGCGGCAATCGAACGCGCTGAGTGCGCGGCTTCCATGGGCCAGACGCGTTTCTTCAACCAGTCGATCAGTGCGAGGTCATCAGCGGCGCCGCGAAAAATTGTCTGGCAAAGGTGGATGTGAGTTTGAATGAAACCGGGTATGACCGCGCAGTCAGTTGCATCAACAACGAGATCGGCAGTGTGGCCTGAGCCGCCGACGTCTGCGATCTTTCCGTCGACAAGCAAAAGCTCGCCCGAGACGATGGAGTTTGAGGCGTCCATCGTCACGAGCGAGCCGTTTTTTATTAATATAGAAGCCACGGATGACACGATCTACGCGTGTCAGTTTACTTCTTATCGGCGGCCGTGGCAGCTTTCACGGCGCCTTCGGGCTCGCGCACCGGAATCCCCAACTTCACCTTCACTTCCCGCTCGATGCGTCGAAGCACTTCCGGATTGTCTCTCAGCGCCTGCTTGGCATTCTCGCGGCCCTGGCCCAGCCGTTCGCCTTTGTAAGAGAACCAGGCGCCGCTCTTCTCCACGACGCGCTGCACGGTGGCGAGATCGAGCAGGTCACCTTCGCGCGAAATGCCTTCGCCGTACATGATGTCAAACTCACATTCACGAAACGGCGGCGCGACTTTGTTCTTCGCGACCTTCACCTTCGTGCGATTGCCAACCACACGATCGCCGTCCTTGATCGCGCCGATGCGACGAATGTCGAGCCGCAACGACGAGTAGAACTTGAGCGCGCGGCCGCCGGTCGTCGTCTCGGGATTGCCGAACATGACGCCGATTTTCTCGCGAATCTGGTTGATAAAGATAAAGCAGGTGTTTGACTGGGCGACGATCGCCGTCAACTTGCGCAGCGCCTGCGACATCAGCCGCGCCTGCAGTCCCGGCAGTGAATCACCCATCTCGCCGTCGAGCTCCGCGCGCGGCACCAGTGCGGCGACGGAGTCGACCACGATCACGTCGACCCCATTGGAACGCACGAGCGCTTCGGCAATTTCGAGCGCCTGTTCACCAGAGTCGGGTTGAGAGATCAGAAGCTGATCGATGTCTACGCCGAGCTTGCCGGCATAGTCCGCATCCATGGCGTGCTCGGCGTCGATGTAAGCCGCGACGCCGCCCGCTTTCTGCGCTTCGGCGACAATGTGCAGGGCCAAGGTAGTTTTTCCTGAACTTTCAGGACCATAGATCTCGACGATGCGACCGCGGGGAACGCCGCCGACGCCAACGGCCGCATCCAAACTCAGCGATGTAGTGGAAATCGCCGGTATATCGGAAACCTCGCGTTCGCCCAACCGCATAATCGAACCCTTGCCAAACTTCTTTTCAATATTTGCTAAGGCGGCTTCAATTGCCCTGCCGCGATCTGCGCTCAATCGGTCATCAGCCATGGCATACATCTCTTTCTTTCGCTCCTCTTCTCAGACTGCATACGCTAGGTCCTCCCTCCAAGGAGCGAAAATATAGCATATCCAGAGCGAGAATGGAACAGTGTTTCACGCTTGCAACAAGCATTTTTTCCAGAGGGTGAGGCCCGGAATGATTTACCGGAAACGACTCCGTCGCAGCCCTCTCTGCGACTTTGTGAGACTGTGCGCGCAAGAATAACACAGATCTCATCGATTCAGTGCGCGCGCAAACTCGCCGATCTTTTGCGCAGCATCCGGTGCATGGCCAAGCCGTTCCATCTCCGCAACGATGGCCGAGCCGACCACGACCGCGTCAGCGTAGCGCTGCACGTCCCGCACCTGATCGACAGTGGAAATGCCAAACCCTACGGCGATCGGAAGCGACGTAAACCGCCGCATCCGGCTCACTAAGTTTTCCGCTTCAGCACTGACGGACTCACGCGTGCCAGTCACGCCTGCCCGCGAAACCGCATAAACAAACCCGCTCGCATGATCGGCAACGAGCCGCAAACGCTCGTCAGTGGAAGTCGGCGCTACGAGGAAGATCATATCGAGCCCGTTCGCACGCAACTCCGACTCGAATTCACCTGACTCTTCAGGTGTCATATCGGTGACGAGAACCCCATCAAGTCCCGCCTCTCTCGCCGCAGGGCCGATACGTTTAACGCCAAACTGGAGCAACGGATTGTAGTAACTGAAAAGGATAATCGGCGTGTCGATCTGCTGCCGCGCTCGCGCAACCACGTCGAGCAAATCCTGCAAGCCGAAACTGTTCTTCAGCGCGCGTTCCGAGGCGCGTTGAATCACCGGCCCATCAGCCATGGGATCGCTGAAGGGAACACCTAACTCGATCACGGTCGCGCCTGCTTGGGCCAGTTCGATGAGAAGTTGCGCGGTGGTGGCGAGGTCAGGGTCGCCCGCCGTAACGAACGGGATGAACCCTTTTCTTCCCTGCTCTTTCAGTGTGGTGAAGGCGTGTTCGATGCGTCCCACGACTCACGACTCCAGACGTTCGCGGACTGAATCTACGTCTTTGTCGCCGCGTCCGGAAAGATTGACGATCACGATCTGGTCACGTTTCATGCCGCCCGCAACCTTGACGGCGTGGGCGACCGCATGGGCCGACTCGAGCGCCGGAATGATCCCTTCGAGCTTCGAAAGAAGTTGAAACGCCGCCAGCGCCTCGTCGTCGGAAACGGAATCGTATTCGACGCGGCCCAGGTCGTGCAGAAACGCGTGCTCCGGGCCTATCGATGGATAATCTAAACCGGCGGAGATCGAGTGAGTGGTAGCGACTTGCCCATTCTGGTCCTGCAAAACGTAGCTCATCGTTCCCTGCAGCACTCCGGGACGCCCGCCGCCACCGCTGTTGAAGCGCGCGGCATGTTGGCCCAGCTCGTTGCCGGATCCGCCTGCTTCGACGCCGATCATCCTGATCGACGAGTCGGAAAGAAAAGGATGAAACAGACCGATTGAATTTGAGCCGCCACCGACGCAGGCGATCAGAGCGTCCGGCAGACGCCCTTCCTGTTCGAGAATCTGCGCGCGTGCTTCGCGCCCGATCACGCTTTGGTAGTCGCGCACCATCAGCGGGTAAGGATGTGGCCCAAGCGCGCTGCCGAGCAGGTAATAGGTATCGCCGACGTTCGTCACCCAGTCGCGCAAGGCTTCGTTGATGGCGTCTTTCAAGGTGCGGGAACCGGCGTTTACTTCGCGAACTTCCGCGCCGAGCAGTTGCATACGAAAGACGTTCAGGGCCTGGCGGCGCATGTCTTCAGCGCCCATGTAAACCACGCAGGTCAAGCCAAACAACGCGCAGACGGTCGCAGTCGCGACGCCGTGTTGGCCCGCGCCCGTTTCGGCGATGATGCGCTGTTTGTTCATGCGCCGGGCGAGAAGCACTTGGCCGATCGTGTTGTTGATCTTGTGCGCGCCGCTGTGCAGCAAGTCTTCGCGCTTGAGGTAGATCCTGGCGCCGCCGGCGTGTTCGGTCAGTCGCGCAGCGTGGAAGAGGGGCGTGGGCCGGCCGGCGTAATGATGTAAAAGGTCGCGCAGTTCCGATTGAAACGATTCGTCGTCGCGGCTCGCAAGAAAAGCCGTGGTCAACTCCTCAAGCGGCGCCATCAAGGTCTCGGGGACGAAGCGTCCCCCATACGTTCCCCAGTGGCCGAGTGAATCAGGTTGTGGTACAGGAGAGGTCATTGTCGATTTTTTCAGACGCCGGGTAGTTTCTCCTGCAACGGCGGCGCGACGGAGATGCGATCGCGGCCGGAGTTTTTGGAAACGTAGAGCGCGCGATCGCTCGCCGCGTAAAGCGCTCTTTCCGACGTTGCGCTTTCCGGACATCCGGCGACGCCGATGCTGACCGTGACAGCGCCCACTCCCTCCACTTGTTTGGCGGTGAGCGCCGAGCGCAATCGTCCAGCGGCAGCAGCCGCGCGATCGACACCAATACCAGCCAGCAACAACGCAAACTCTTCACCGCCGAGACGCGCCGCGGTGTCGTTGTCGCGCGATACCTCTTTCAACGTTTGCGCTATTTGTCGAATCACCAGGTCGCCGGCCGGATGCCCAAACTTATCGTTGATTTGTTTCAAGTGATCGATGTCCAGCATTAACAGCGAACACGGAACACCGTAGCGACGCCAGCGCTCGACCTCTCGCGCGAGCGCCACACGGAAGCGGCGTCGATTCGCCAGGCCCGTCAACGAATCGAGATCGGCATCGGCGCGCAACTTGTCGATCTTCTGCCGCAACACGACCAACTGCTGCGTCCGTTCTATCAGCAGTTCGATCTCCTGCGGATACTGAAAATAATCAAACGCGCCATTGAGCACGGCCGAGCGACGCGCAGCCAGCGTCGCTTTTTCGGACCCGACTAGTACCAGCGGAATACCATCGTCCGATTGGGCCAACATTCTTCCCAGCTCGCGCATTCTCAAGCCGCGCGCCTCGACGTCAGCGATGACGAGGTGCGCCCGCGATCTTTGCAGCGATACGAGTGCGGCAGCGCCATTCGATACGCCGACGACGTCGATACCTCTTTCCGCGATAGCTTCGATGAACTGCGACTGGTCGTCGTCGGTGATCAGGAGTACCCGGCCCCGCGAACGGTCGGCGGATTTTGCGTTGTGTTTCTTCTCTGCCCGCGCAGTCATAATCAGACCTGGAGAGGTAGACAAATCAAATAAGCTTGTTCGGGGAGGACAATCTGATAGTTTCTGACCTTGGGGCAAGGTCAAGGATACTCTGCCACTGTGGGGCATCGTCAAGCTTTAACACCCCGAACTGTTTTAACGAACGCGCGCATGCGTTCATGATTCTTTTTCCCTGGGCTTTCTTCAAGTTTGCTGCACGCATCGACTCCGTATGGATCCACGGAGATGATGGCCTGTTCAATATTTTGCACGCCTAAACCGCCGGCCAGAAAAAGCTTCGGCACCGCGCGGCTGACCTCACGCGCAATCGACCAGTCAAAAACGCGTCCGGTGCCGCCCCGCAACGCGGCGTCTTTCGTGTCGAGCAGGATTGCATCGACGTCGTAGGCGCCGGCTTGCCGCACCTCGAAATCGGGGCCGGCGCTCAGTGCTTTGATGACGAAATGGCCGTCGAGTTGTTGGCAATAATCGGGTGATTCGTCGCCGTGTAGCTGTATTGCAGTTACGCCTGCGTAGCAGGTTAGATTTTTCACGGATTGGGGCGAGTCTTCGTTGACGAATACGCCGACGGTGAGAACGGATTGTGGGAGCTTCGCAATTATGCTCTTGACAGTTTCGGGTGTGACGTAACGAGGGCTCGGTTTGTAGAAATTGAAGCCCAGCGCGTCCGCACCGGCGTCGACCGCCGCCAGCGCGTCGTCGAGATTGGTGATGCCGCAGATCTTGATGAACGTCATGGCAAGCTCATGAAATCGCGGAGCGCCGCTTCGGGATTGTCTGAACGCATCAACGACTCGCCGATTAGGAAACCTCGATATCCGGCGTCGCGGAGTCGAGACAGATCGGTTGGATTATTCAAACCGCTCTCGCTGATCAGCATCGCATCTTTCGGCGCGCCTGACACGAGCGATAGAGATGTTTCGAGTGATACGTCGAACGTATGCAGGTTGCGGTTGTTGACGCCGATCAGCTTCGCGCCACAGTCGACGGCGCGTTGCATCTCGTCGCGATCGTGGACTTCTACCAACGCATCCATCCCGAGATCGTCCTCGATCAGCAGTCGCAGGCGGAGTAGAACATCGTCGTCGAGCGCCGCGACTATCAACAACACGGCGTCGGCGCCGGCCACCGCCGATTCGTAAACCTGATATTCGTCGACGATGAAGTCTTTACGAAGGACGGGCAGATCGATAAGCGATTTTGCGGTCCGCAAGTCGTCGAGCGAGCCAGAAAAATAATCTTCTTCGGTCAGTACGGAAATCGCGGACGCTCCACCTGCCTGATAGCTCTTAAGAATCTGGTTCAGATCCGCATTAGCACGAATCCATCCTTTCGACGGAGAGCGTCGCTTGAACTCGGCGATGATGTTGATGCCGTCGCGCAATAACGCCTTACGAAAATTATGAGACCGTCGCTTCGCCGCCTCCACGCGCTGTCGCTTCCGCTCCACGATTTCAGAAAGAAAGCTCATGAGTTCGTCGCTTCAACCAGGAGTTTCAGTTTCGATTCGGCGACGCCGCTGTCAATCGCATTTGCGGCCAACTCTGCGCCATCACGAAGATCGCTCGCGACACCACCCAGGACCAGCGCCGCGGCCGCGGTCATAATCACGAGTGCTCGCGCTTCGTCTTTACGCGATCCGTCGAGCACCGCACGCACGATTCGCGCATTCGCTTCAGTGTCGCCGCCACGCAAGTGATCGAGCGCCGCGGCGTCGAAACCAAAATCGCCCGGGCCAATCTCAAATGTGCTCACTTGACCGTTCTGCGCTTCGGCAATGTACGTCTTGCCTGCCAGCGTGATCTCGTCGAGGCCGTCTTCGCCATGGACCACCCACGCCCGCTCCGTCCCAAGCACCGCGAGAACACTCGCGAGCCGTTCAGCAAGATCCTTGTGCCAGACGCCGATGATCTGCCGCGGCGCACCGGCCGGATTGCTCAACGGACCAAGCAGATTGAACGTCGTATGAATACCCAACTGCCGCCGAATCCCCGCGACCCTTGCCGTCGCGCCGTGATAGAGCGGCGCAAACATGAAACAGATCCCGATCTCGTTCAGCGACGACTCCGACACGGACGGTATCGCGGAAACGTTCACGCCCAGCGCCGTCAGCAGATCGGCGCTTCCTGACTTGCTGCTGGCTGCCCGGTTTCCATGTTTAGCGACGGGCAATCCGGCGCCGGCGATGACAAACGCAGCCGCGGTCGAGATGTTGAAAGTCTTCGCACGGCTCGAGCCCGTTCCCGCGGTGTCGATGAAGCACGGATGTTTCGAGCTCACACGCACGGCGCGCGATCGCAATCCTTCGACGAGTCCGGTCAGTTCATCAACTGTCTCACCTTTCACCGCCAGCGCCACCAACGCTCCCGAGATCTGAGCATCCGTCGCTTCCGGATCGAGCAACGCGTCGAGCAGTTGTCCAGCCTCTTCGCGGTTCAGGTCTTCGCGACGAACCAGACGAGACAAGAACTCAGTTAATCGATGATTGGACATTGTTTCAGTGAGTGGTGAGTTAAAGCTTCAGGAAGTTAGTCAGCAACTGCTTGCCTTCCGAGGTCAGAATCGATTCGGGATGAAATTGCACGCCTTCGACTTTCAAGTCGCGGTGCCGCAAGCCCATGATGATGCCGTCCTTCGTCGTCGCCGAAACTTCAAGGCACGACGGCAACGTCTCTCGCTCGACGATCAGCGAGTGATAGCGGCCCGCCGAAAAATTTTCACTGAGCCCGGCGAAGATCGTCTTTCCGTCATGACTGACTTCGGACGCCTTACCGTGCATCAACTCAGGCGCGCGAATCACGCGTCCGCCAAACGCCTGGCCCATCGCCTGATGCCCCAGACACACGCCGAGCAGCGGTATCCTTCCGGAAAAACGCTCGATGACGCCGAGCGAAATGCCGGCATCGTCAGGCGTGCCCGGTCCTGGTGAAATCACGATACGCTCGGGACGCAGACTCATTTCGATCTCGTCCAACGTGACCTGATTATTGCGACGCACCTCGACTGTCTGGCCCAGTTCGCCGAGGTACTGGACGAGGTTGTAAGTGAACGAATCGTAGTTGTCGATTACGAGCAGCATTAACCACAAAAAGGCACAAAAGACATAGGCAATGTTATTTCTTCAACAGTCTGACAACGCTTTCTCGCTTGTTCCTTATGGCCCAGTCGAGGGCGGTCATTCCATCCGCATCCTTCAATGAGGCACGGGCGCCGCGTTCCAGAAGCCGCACGGCCGCGCGTTCATTGCCAAACACCGCCGCCCACATCAACGGCGTACCACCGAGCCGGTTCTTCGCATTCGGGTCCGCGCCTTTGTCGAGCAGCAGGTTGAGAACCTCGACGTTGCCGATCTGTGCTGCGCCGTGAAGCGGCCCATCGCCGTCATTATCCTGCGCATTCACGTCAGCGCCGCGCTCCAACAGCTTCTCGATAGCGTCCCTGCGATCGCGCCAGATGTAACTTATCAACGCGGTCGTTCCGTTCTTGCCTCGCGCGTTCGGATCCAGATTTGGTTGACTCAAGAGCACCAGCGCGACGTCATCATACATGGCCTCGATCGCATGAAACAGCGCGGTATATCCCTGCTTGTCCTTCACGTTGACGTCCGCGCCGCGTTGGACGAGCACGTTCACCATCTCGAGATCTCCGCGCGCGGCAGCGGAGATCAATGCCGTACGTCCGTCTGCTTCGTCCTGCGCGTTTGGATTGATGCCGGCGTCAAAGAACGCGTTGATTGCCATGACGTCGTGCGCTCTCGCAGCTTCACGAAAACCCTTGTCGTCAAACTCGTAGCCGCGCAACTTCAGTAACTGCTGAGCCGCTTCAGGCGCCGGCTTGGTTCCCGCGGTGCGCTCAACACAACCCGAAAGCGCGATCAATAGCGCCAGGAGCAGGACGACACGATGTCGGGTCACTTTTTGCATGGACTCACAACGGCGCGATTGATCTTAACGGGCTTGTCCGGCTTCTCTCCCGGCGCCGGCGCCTGATTGATCGCGTCAACCACTTCCATTCCCTTCGTCACCGTGCCAAACGCCGAGAACTTGCTGTCCAGATGCGGCCCTGGTCCAGCGAGAATGAAGAAGTGCGTGGTGGCGCTGTTCGGTTCATCGGTGCGCGCCATCGAAACGATGCCGCGAACGTGTTTGATGATGCCGGGCTCGTCGGGCAGTTTGCGCTGCATCCGTTTTTGTAATTCGACGCTCCACTTCTCGCTCGTCGCCAGGTTTCCCCCTTGAATCACAAACCCCTTCACGACGCGGCTGAATGTCGTCGTGTCGAGCGCGCCCGTCGCCGACAAGTTAAGAAAATTTCTCACCGCCTCAGGAGCGACTTCCGGCATCATCGCGATCTCGATTGCGCCGAGTTCCGTTTCGAGAGTCACGCAATGCGCGCCCAACTTCTCGACCGAAGCTCCGTCAAACGGTTCGGCAACGTTCTCAGCCGCCGCAGCCGCATCGCGCGCGTTCGCCTTTTGAGGAGGATCCTGCGCCGCGAAAAAACAGAACACGGATAAAAACAGAATTAATAAGTTCACAACCCTCTCTCCGCCATTTCAATCGCGCGAAACATCGCGCGCGCTTTGTTCACCGTCTCCGCGTACTCGTGCTCGGGAATCGAATCGGCGACGACACCCGCGCCCGCCTGAACCATCGCCTCACCTTCACGCAATACGATCGTTCTGATTGCGATACACGAGTCAAGGTTGTCGGCGTAATCCATGTACAACACCGACCCCGCATAGATGCCCCGCCGATCGGGCTCGAGTTCGCGAATGATCTCCATCGCGCGAATCTTCGGCGCGCCGCTGACGGTGCCCGCCGGAAAACACGCAGCCAACGCATCAAACCGATCCAGGCCGTCACGCAAACGTGAACGCAAACTCGTCTCCAGGTGCTGCACGTGGGAATAGCGTTCGACCGTCATCAGCTCTTCAACTTTCACCGAACCGTAATCCGACACGCGGCCGAGATCGTTGCGGCCGAGATCGACGAGCATCATGTGTTCCGCGACTTCCTTCTCGTCTGACTTCAGATCCTCGCCTAACATCCAGTCTTCGGTTTCCGTCGCGCCGCGTTTTCTCGTGCCCGCGATCGGTCGATAGTCGAGCCGCTGGCCGTGACAACGCACCAGCATCTCGGGCGAAGCGCCGATCACCGTCTCTGCACCCATGCGCAGAAAGAACATGTATGGCGACGGATTGATCGCCCGCAGTGCGCGATAGATTTGGAGCGGTTCTCCATGAAACTGCGCCGAGAAACGTTGTGACAGCACGACCTGATAACAGTCGCCGGCGGCGATGTACTCTTTGATACGCCGCACTCCATCTTCAAAAGCACGGCGCGTCCAGTTCGACTGCAACGACAAGCTTCGCTCGCCATCGTGGCGCGGCTGCTCTTTCACGGGAATCGGGTCGACGTTGAAGATGGCCTTCTCGAGATCTCTGGTGCGCGCGACGGCAGCTTCATAAAGCTCGCGCAAACGCTCGTGACTACCGGCGGCTTCTTCGGTGAAGACGATGGCAACGATCTCCAGCCGCTGTTTGACGCGATCGAATGCGATCACCGTGCGATAAAACATCCAGAGCGCGTCTGTTGGACCCTCTAGCGGCTGCGTTTCGCCGCTTCTCAGCGCCGGCTCGAACCACTCGGCTGCGTCGTAAGAAACGTAGCCGACGGCGCCGCCGGCGAACGGCACCAGACCAGAACGGCGCGCGAGCGAGCGTCCGCGAAAGTAGTCACGCACCCACTCGGTGGCGACGATGGGATACGTCTCCGTCTTTCCGTTTCGTTCGACGAACGTTTGCAGTCCCCGTCCGCGCACGATCATCTCCGGGTCAACGCCCAGGAATGAAAAGCGCGCGATTCGCTCGCCACCTTCGACGGACTCGAGCAGGAACGCGTAGCGCGAGTCGCCTGCGAGGCGCATGAACGTTCCGACGGGCGTGTGTAAATCGCCAAGCACCGAACGCACGACGGGCACAACGTTGCCCTGCCGCGCTTCGCGCTCAAAGGCCTCGAACGATGCGGGTTGAAGATCCAGCATTGCGAAGCTCCAAACTAGGCTCCAAAACTACGCTCCAACTGAGCGAGTCGCCGCCAACCAATGACCACCATCAACTACCAGCACACACCCGTTGACATAACTCGCCGCGTCCGAACAGATAAACACGGCCGCCTTCTCGATGTCCGCGATTCTGCCAAATCGTCCCAGCGGAACGGTCTTGCGCAACCGCTCGCGGATAGTCTCGGGAACGAGGCGCGTCATTCCTTCCGTGTCTTCGATTGGCCCAGGCGCGATGGCGTTTACGCGTATCCCGTAGCGCCCCCACTCGACCGCGAGATTGCGTGTCAACGCGTCCACGCCGGCCTTCGCGGCTGAGACGTGGAGCTGCATCGGTGTGCCGAGATAGTGCAAGGTCGCGCTGATGTTCAATATCTGCCCGCGCTGTTCTTTCAACTGCTCGAATGCCGCGCGGCAGACGTTGAATGTACCCTTCAAGTCGATGTCGACAACGGTGCCGAAACCATTCGGCGACAACTGTTCAGCGTTACACAAAAAGTTGCCGGCGGCGCCGTTGACTACGATGTCGATCTTTCCGAGTTGCTCGACCGTCTCGGCGACTGCCTTTTGAACAGCCTCGGGCTGACGGACGTCGGCCGCGACGGCGATCGCCTTTCCACCACTCCTGCTGATCGCCTCGGCGGCCGGACCCAGATGGTCCATGTTCCTGCTGACCAGGGCAACAGCGGCTCCAGCTTCCGCCAATGCGCGCGCGACACCTCCGGTGATGCCGGTTCCACCGCCGGTCACAAACGCAACGCGGCCATTCAAAATCCCGTCTTTGAAAATTGACTCGCTCATACCTTTTATGCCTTTTGTGCCTTTTTGTGGCTAATCGGTCGCAGCTAAGAGTGCGTCTTCGAGTTTGAATTTCTGTTCGTATAAAGCTTTACCAACGATAACACTATCCAAAAGCGGTTCGCCTGCGTCGCGCAGACGTTTGATGTCGTCAAGACTGGAAACGCCACCCGAAGCTGTGACTGCCACGTTCGCGGCGCGAGCTACGGCGACTGTTTGTTCGACGTTTGGGCCAGTCAGCATGCCGTCGCGCGAGATATCGGTGTAAATGATCCGTTTGATACCAAACCCCGCCACGAACCGAGCGAGATCTACGGCCTCGATCCGTGTTTCTGACACCCAACCACGCGTCATCACCTGTCCATCACGAGCATCAATGCCCACGCAAACATCAAACTTTGCGGCCACGAACTCCTTCAACAACGCCGGCGATTCGACTGCCACTGTTCCCAAAACAACTCGCGCCACACCCGCATCGCTAAGCTGCTGCACGTCGTCAATCGTGCGAATGCCGCCGCCAAACTCAATCGGCACAGCTACCGCCTGGACGATCCGCTTTACGACCGTCCGGTTTGGCGACTCTCCTCCCTTGAACGCACCATCGAGATCGACGACATGAATCAGCCGCGCCCCGGCCGCCGCGAACTGCTTCGCCACCTCCACCGGGTCTTCGTTGTAAACAGTTACGTCCGTCGCACGCCCCTGTGCCAGACGCACGCACGAACCGTTCTTTAAATCGATCGCCGGTATAACGAGCATTGAATTTTATTTCACCAGCTCCATTACCTCATCAAACAGCAACCCGTTGGTGGCAATTGAGTTGTTTCCCGCCGCCGTTTTGACGCCACGCCAATCGGTGAACGTTCCGCCCGCCTCTTCCATGATCGGCAACAGCGCCGCACAGTCCCAAAGATTCATCACCGGATCCAGCATCACGTCAGCGCGTCCCGTCGCGACCAGCACGTACCCGTAGCAGTCGCCCCACGTGCGGCTCGTCTTCGCGCGAGCTTGCATCAGTTCGGCAGCGGGCCCGAATCCGTAACGCGCGCAAGAGGAAAAGTCAGTACACAACAACAACGCATCTTCGAGCCGCGCCGTATTCGACACGCGCGTGGGCTCGCCATTCAGGAAACACCCGACGCCTTTCGCGGCGGAAACGATCTCGCCCAGCGCGGGGATGTTGACGACCCCGACACTCAAATCGCCGTCGATCTCCAAACCAATCAGGACTCCATAAAAAGGAACGCCATGAACAAAAGCAAACGTGCCGTCGATCGGATCGACGATCCAGCGCCTGCCGGACCGGCCCTGCGTTTCACCTTCCTCCTCGCCCACGATGCCGTCGTCAGGGTAGCGTTCGGCGATCTGCCGGCGCAGGTACGCTTCGGCCTCGCGATCGGCGATGGTGACGTAGCTGCCGTCGCTTTTCGTCGTCGTCTCCGGCCGCTTGCGAAAATATTTCAGCGTGATGTCGCCGGCGTCGCGCGCAAGTTGGACAGCGAAATCCAGCAGTTCGTTATTCATTTTCGTCGTCGCGCGAGTTCCTCGCGGATCTGATCGAGAGTGACGCCGCGCGCCACCAGCAACACGAGCAGGTGATATATCAGGTCTGACACTTCCGCGACGAACGGCGCAGCGTCGTCATTCTTCGCGGCGATGATCGTTTCCGCTGACTCCTCGCCGACCTTTTTGAGAATCTTATCAAGCCCTTTTTCGAAGAGATAAGTCGTGTACGAGCCGTCAGGCCGCTCGCGTTCGCGGGTTTCGATCAGATCGTAGAGTTGCGTCAGCACGCCACCAAGACTCTCCTGCAGATCGAAACATGACCTTGCACCGGTGTGACACGCCGGTCCCGCGGGCTCGACCAGCACGACGATCGCGTCGCTATCGCAATCCGGTACCAGATCGACGACGCGCTGCGTGTTTCCCGACGTCTCGCCTTTGTGCCAGAGCTCGTTTCGCGAGCGCGACCAGAACCACGTCTCGTGCGTTTCGAGCGTGCGCGCCAGACTCTCGCGATTCATGTACGCGAGCGTCAACACTTCGCGCGTGCCCGCGTCCTGCACGATGGCCGGGATCACACCCCTTTCGTCGAATTTTACGTCGTCAACATTCATCTGACTTCGACTCCACGCCCGCGCAGATAAGTCTTAACGTCCGCGATCGAAAACTCGCCAAAATGAAAGAGTGAAGCTGCTAACACGGCACTCGCGCCGCCTTCGGTGAACGCTTCATAGAAGTGTTCGAGTTTTCCCGCGCCGCCCGACGCGATGACGGGAATACGCACCGCATCGGCGACAGCGCGTGTTAACGCAACGTCGTAACCATCGCGTGTACCGTCGCAGTCCATGCTCGTCAGCAGTATCTCGCCCGCGCCGAGGTTCTGAGCGCGCAGCGCCCACTCGAGCGCGTCCATTCCGACCGCGCGACGCCCGCCATGCGTAAATACTTCCCAACCGTCACCGCCAACCCGTCTCCGCGCATCAATCGCAACGACAATGCACTGGCTGCCAAACGTCTCGGCGCAATCGCTGATAAGCGGCTGGTTCTCGACGGCCGCGGTGTTGAGCGTGATCTTGTCGGCGCCGGCGCGCAAAACCGCGCGAATGTCTTCGACCGATCGCAATCCGCCGCCGACTGTAAACGGAATGAATACCTCGTCCGCGACGCGCCGCACCAGACCCGCCACGATGTCCCGCTTGTCGGACGACGCGGTAATGTCGAGAAACGTCAACTCGTCAGCGCCTTCCGCGTCGTAGCGCTTCGCCTGTTCGACCGGATCTCCCGCGTCCGTCAGCGACACAAAACGAATCCCTTTGACCACGCGGCCATTGTCAACGTCGAGACAGGGAATAATCCGTTTAGCCAGCAAAATTCTTCAACATCCGTAGCCCGATGTCCTGACTCTTTTCGGGATGAAACTGGACACCACAGATATTCTCCCGGGCGACAACCGAAGCATACTTCGCGCCGTATTCAGTCTCTCCCATCACCAAATCCGTGGTCCCGGGTTCGCAATAGAACGAGTGCACGAAATAACAGAACGAACCGTCTTCGATACCTTCAAACAATGCGTGTTTCTGTTTCTGGTGAATTCGGTTCCAGCCAACCTGCGGTACGACGAGATCTGTTTCAAATCTGCGCACGCGGCCTCGTAACAATCCGAGTCCTTCCGTGGTCCCAAACTCATCCGATACGTCAAACAGCATCTGCATCCCAACACAAATCCCCAACAACGGCGTGCCTGCTGCCGCTCGTTCTCGCACAAACGACTCAAACCCATGTTCGCGCAGCGACCTCATGCACGACGCAAACGCGCCGACACCCGGCAATACCAACCGCTCCGCCTCACGCAATATCTTTTCGTCGCCGCTTACGATCGCTTCGCAGCCGGTCGCCGCGAAAGCCTTCTCCACGGAACGCAAATTCCCCACACCGTAATCAATGATCGCAACTCGATTCACAACGATCCCTTTGTACTCAAAACTCCCGTAACGCGACTGTTTCGTTCCACCGCCTGCCGCAGCGCCCGCGCCGAAGCCTTAAACGTCCCTTCCAAAATGTGGTGCGTGTTGCGCCCGCGCAGACAATCGATGTGCAGGTTGAACTTCGCCGTCTCCGAAAACGAACGCCAGAAATGCTCGGCCAGCTCGACCGAGAAGTTCCCGATCTTCTGCCGTTTCGTCGGCACTTCGTAGACCAGATAAAAGCGCCCCGAAAGATCGACCACGGAACGGCAAAGCGCTTCGTCCATCGGCACCACTGCTTCGCCGTAGCGGTTGATTCCCTGCTTGTCGCCGAGCGCCTGAACCAGCGCCTGGCCCAACGTGATCGCAATGTCTTCGACGGAGTGATGATCGTCGATTTCAAGGTCGCCCTTGCAGTTCACTTGCAGATCGAACAACCCGTGCTTCGCGAAGAGCTCCAGCATGTGCTCCAGAAACGGCACGCCGATCGAGATGCTGGCACGGCCGCTGCCGTCGAGATTCAAACGCACGCGAATGTCGGTCTCCTTCGTCTTCCGGTGAATCTCTGCTGAGCGAGAATTGTTTTGTGTCTTCATTGGCAAATGGCACGCAGCTCTTTCAGTAGTCGATCATTCTCTTCCGGCCTGCCGACGCTGACGCGGAAGTAGTCGTGCAGCATCGGGTAGTTGCTCACGTCCCGGACCAGGATGTCGCGCTGCAACAACTCCGCAAAGATCTGCGTGGGGTCCCTGACGGACTTAACGACCATGAAGTTTCCCTTCGACGGCACCGGCGTGAGCCCTTTGATCCCCGACAACTCGGAAAACAGACGCTCTCGCTCATCCAGTATCCGCTTCACCAGCGGTCGCAGCTCGCTCTCGTAATTGTCGATCGCGACCTCCGCCGCAATCTGGGAAAGCGCGTTCAAGTTGTAAGGCAAAACTGCTTTGCGGATCTCGCGCACGAGATCCGGCTCGCCCAGCAGATAGCCGACGCGCAGCCCTGCCAACGCCATCGCCTTCGAGAACGTGCGCAACACGATCAGGTTTTCATGCTCGTGCAACAAGGGCACGACTGAATGCTCCGCGAATTCGTGATATGCCTCGTCGATGATCACGAGCCCGCGCGCGATCTCGAGTAGCTTGATCAGATCCTGATCGTCTATGACACAGCCAGTCGGGTTGTTTGGCGAACAGATGATCGTGACGTCGGGTTGCCGTTCTTCAACCACGTCCAGCAGCAATCCGCTGTTGTATTGCAGGCTGCTGTTGAGTGACATGCTCTCGACCGCGCCGCCGAGGACTGTTGCAACCTGCTTGTACAAAGCGAACGTCGGTTCAGAAATCAGCACGCGCTTTCCTGGGCCAATGGTCACCATCATCACGGCTTGAATCAGCTCGTTGGAGCCGTTGCCGGCGATGATGTGATCGGGCCGCAAGCCGGCAAACTCGGCCAATCGCTCGTGCAGAGTCGCGGGAATGAAGTCGGGATAACGCGACCACTTCGCCGCCACGAACCGTTCGAAAATCTCGTCGCGGATGGCTTGCGGCGTGTCCCATGGGTTTTCGTTCTGATTGATCTTCACGCGCGCGCGATGTGGCGAGAGCGAGTAGGCGCGCAACCCACGAACGGCAGGCTTGATGAGATCTAATCGATTTTTCATCTGCGGTTCCTAATCGAGGCGGATCTTGCGTGAGCGGCCAGTCCCTCGCATTCGGCGAGCGCGGCGATCGAGTCAGACACCTTGCCAAAAGAGTCAGCCGAATATTGCAACAGGCTGGTCCGTTTCACGAAATCGTAAACGCCAAGCGCCGAAGAAAAACGAGCAGTGCGGCCGGTTGGCAACACGTGGTTTGGACCAGCGAGATAGTCGCCAACTGCCTCGGGCGTGTGCTCGCCGAAGAAGATCGCGCCTGCGTGCCTGATCTTCTTCGCCGCAGCCTCGTCGTCGCGCGTGACGACTTGCAGGTGCTCCGGTGCGATAGCGTTTGCTATTTCGCACGCCTCGTCGATCGTCTTCGTGACGACGATGGTGCCGTAATCCTTCAACGAAGCGGCGACGATCGTGCGACGCGGCAGCGACTCCGCTTGCCGTTGAACTTCCTGCGCCACAGCCTGCGCGAGCGACTCGCTGGTGGTTATCAGAATTGCCGAAGCGTCATCGCCGTGTTCGGCCTGGGCCAGAAGATCGGCGGCTATGAAATCGGCACGCGCACTGTCGTCGGCGACGATCACAACCTCGCTTGGTCCGGCGATCGCGTCGATGCCGACTACGCCGAAAACCAGTTTCTTCGCCGCTGCGACGTACTTGTTTCCGGGGCCTGTGATCTTGTCTACGCGCGGAATGGTGTTCGTGCCAAACGCAAGCGCAGCAACAGCTTGCGCGCCGCCGACGGCATAGACCTCAGTCACGTTCAGCTCGCGCAGAGCAGCAAATACCGCCGGACTCTCCTTGAGCGTGCGCGGCGGAGTAGTGACGACGATTCGCTCAACGCCCGCGACTTGCGCAGGCACGACGTTCATCACGACCGATGACGGATACGCCGCCGTACCACCCGGAACGTACAAGCCCGCGCTGTCGAGCGGCGTGATGCGTTGGCCCAACCGAACGCCGTCGGCCGGCGAGATCTCCCACGAGTGCTCGAGCTGGTGCTCGTGAAACGTTCTGACGTTCTTGATAGCTTCACGCAGCGCCGCGAGCACACCTCGATCCACTTTGTCTGCCGCAGCGTGAAGCGTCTGTTCATCGACTCTTAGTTGCTCCGTCGATAATTCAACGCCGTCAAATCGCGCGGTGTACTCGATTAATGCTTCGTCACCACGCCGCCGAACGTCATCGATGATCATCCCAACAGCCGTCATCAGCTCCGGATCGAACGCAACGGAACGCGCCTCGAGACGCGCCAGCAAATCGTCGCATTCATTTCGGCCGATGATTCGAATCAAGCTGGTTCGCCTCCGTCCAGGGCCGCTCGCAAGGCGTTGACTAGCCGCGCGACTGCTTCCGCTTTCAACTGATAACTCGCACGATTCACGACTAAACGTCCGGTCGATTCCGTGATCTCGTCGATGACGGTCAACCCGTTTTCCTGCAACGTCCGTCCCGTCTCAACCAGATCCACAATCAGATCCGAAAGCCCGAGCACCGGCGCGAGCTCGACAGATCCCGAAAGGCTGATTATTTCCACCGGCATCGCACGCGCGCCGAAATGTGCGGCAGCGATTTGTGAATACTTCGTCGCGACTCTCAACATGCCGACCGCGCGCGTCATAACGTCGGGATCCACCGCGGCGACCACGATGCGGCAGCGAGCGATTCGCAGATCGAGCGGCGCCAACAGGTCCGCTTCCGATTCCAACAATACGTCGCGCCCGACGATGCCGCAATCCGCAATCCCGTGCTCGACGTACACCGGCACATCGCCGGGCTTCACGAAGATGAAACAATATTCGCCACTCTCATCCTTGAGCGAGAGGCGTCGCGATTTGACTTGTTCGGCGCTCAAGCGAATGCCTGCGCGCGCGAGCAACGATAGCGCGTCGTGCTGCATTCTGCCTTTCGCGATGGCGATCGTAATCATCCGTCTTTTGCAACCCTTCGCCCGACGACTTCCGTCAACGCATCGAGATTGAGCACAAAACCGATCGCCGGCTCCGCGCGTCCAAAGTTGCCGGTCAGACCGTCGTAGCGGCCCCCGCGTCCGATACTCAAGCCCGCGCCATGAACAAAGACTTTGAGACTCAAACCCGTGTAGTAATCGAGACTGGAAACGTCGCCGAGATCAATCTCGAATGAATCCTGTAGGCCGGCAGACTCGATCTCGGTCCAAAGCGCTTCAAGACAGTCCAGGGCGGCGACGGATCGTTCGTTGTCGACCAGACGGCGAGCTGCCTGGATCACGTCACCTTTGCCGGGGAGCTGAGTAAGTTGTGAGAAGGCGCGCCCATCTTCTTTTAAGAATCGTTCCAGCTCCGCGGCCTCACGAGTGTCGATCAAACGGCGAAACTCTTCCCGCGCGGGCGTGTCGAGGTTAAGCTCCGCCGCGAGGCCGTTGAAAAACTCGACGTGGTTAAGGGTGATGCAGTAACTGGATTGCAGATTCAGTCGGGTGAGGATCTCGGCGGCCAGACGAAGCACTTCCAGATCGGCTTGTTTGCCACCGGCGCCGATCAGTTCGCAACCGAGTTGTGTGTTTTCGCGCCGCCATTCCGCGTGCGATTGAGGTTGCTGGCGAAAAACCGGTGCCGCATAGCAGAAGCGAAGCGGACGCGCTCTGTCAGCAAGCAGCGTAGCGGCGACACGCGCGACCGAGGACGTAACATCCGGGCGCAACGCCAGTAAACGGCCATCACTGTCGGTAAAGCGGAAGCCGCGTCGCGCTTCAGTCGGGCCCATTCCCTGCTCGAACAGGTCGTAATAATCGACCGAAGGCGTGATCACTTCCTCGTACGACCAGCTTTCGAAGACGGACATCGCCGCGTCTTCGATCCTCCGGCGCAGGCGTGCCTCGGCGCCGATGTAATAACGCATTCCGGCTGGAATTCGTGAGACCATAGCCACGGAAAAAAACTAAACCCGCCGCCAGCTTGGGGTTGGCAGCGGGTTCTTGGAATCGTCTTTTGCGCTGTTTAGAGTTGGTTTAGCGCAGTCAACACGATCGCCGGCCCGCCACCGGTATGGTGGGGGTAATGCCAATATCCATGATGGCGAACCGTGCTGAACATTGTCCGGGCTTTATATCTGACTAGCGTCGTGCTTGTCAAACTCTCACGAGTTCCATGTCACTGCACCGTGGCTCTCATCGCATTGCTCCTGACGCCATTTACGACGAGAGTCAACTGCACAGATCCGGCGCCACGCAATTCAGGCACGAGCACGACGTTGACCTGGTCCAGTCCCGCTAAAGTCCCCTGCGAGCCCGCAAACTCGACCGGCAAGGTAAACACTGTGCCGTCATTCTTCCGTGCCTCGACAGTCACCGACTCAGCCAGATTTACGAGGACCTGACCATCGGCCAGCACCACGTCGTTAGCCGAGTTAGTATTCGCAACTCCGGTGCTGATGCCTGATGTCAGGATCGTCAGCCGCAGGCGAGAATCTAACCCGAACAGACCATTGTCTGTTACGGAGAAGACTCCTGAATCGAAGCCAACCGCATTGAGAATCGCGCCCAGGCCATTTGCGTCGCCGGTCTGTCCGAAGATCGTCGGGTTCAATCCAGTTACCGCAGCCGTGCCGTGCGTGATGACGCCCTCGCGCGACGTAACCAAAATCTCTGCCAGACCACCGGCCGTACCACTCGGCACCGTAAAGTTGATTTGCGTTGGCGAGACCATCCGCAGCGCGGCCGCGTGACCGTTCACCGTGACGCTAATATTGCCGAGTTCAAATTGCGGCGGACCATTGGGAGCCGACACTGTTTGTGTCCCGAACGGGCTGGTTGAAGTTGTCATTACTTTTCCACCCGCGTTTGGCGATACCACGAAGCCAGTTCCTGACAACGCACCCGCGATCGTCTGCGGTATCAAAAGATCGGCACGTGCGTTGACCTGGCCGGCGCCGGCTAATGACGGCTGCGAGATCGTGTCGCTAACCATCAAGTCCTCGCAGAAACTCAGGTACGCGTCGATCTTGTTCAGACGATCGATAACTCCGGTCGAAGGCGTTTTTTCTTTAGCTAACGCATCACTGGACCGCGCAAGAAACAAAGTAGCAAACAAGTAACGCTCGATCGATTCAGAAGAGTAGAACAGACTACGTTCGGCCGTGAAATCGTTGTAGGCCTGTTCCAGATCCGCAACGAACAGATCGAGTGGAGATTCAGTCTCCAAAGAATTACCGGAGACGGAAAGCGATCCGGCGTTGGTCAACTGAGTCGCACTCTTCCGGTTGTTGCGAATACTTCTAAGGGCCTTACTGATTTTGACCGTGATGGGACTGGATGTAATCGTAATGCCGCGGCTGTCCACGGCCTTGGCTGACAAGGCGTAGGTTCCCACCACCATGTTGCTCCACACAGTCGAATAAGGTTTGGCCGTTGAGGTCCCGATGAGTTGTGAGCCCGCGTAGAACTCGACACTCGTAATACTACCAGCGGTGTCAGACGCATTTGCCGAAACGGTTACGTCGGTACCCAGGCTGAACGTCGAGTTGTTTTTCGGACTGCTGATGCTGACAGTCAGAGGTTCCGGCGTTGGTGTTGGGGTCGGCGGTGGTGTTGGGGTCGGCGTTGGCGTTGGTGTCGGTGTTGGCGTTGGCGTTGGCGTCGGCGTTGGTGTCGGTGTTGGCGTTGGTGTCGGTGTTGGTGTTGGTGTCGGCGTGCCGTTTAAGGCCGCATTCAGCACGTCGATATTGCAACCGACATCAGTGCCGCCGGTGCCGGCGCCTTTATACGGCGAGAAAGATGTCAATCGATAGTTACCGTTTTTCCAATCTACGAAGCCAACGGCGTCGAGGCTGGCAGGAGCGTAATTACCCGCCGGATATATCAAATCGACGTTCCAGGGCGCGTCGACTTCCTTCGCGATCACATTGGCGCTAAAAACACTGTCGGGGAAGTAATACCCGATTGAGTCGTTACCGATACTGCGGCCGCTGCCCATGATGCCGTACATGTTGTGGCGCGAAATATTATCCCTGTAAGTGAATCGCGAGTTTGGAGCGTAGTCGGCGATGATGATGTTTCCGGTCTGGATCGCCGTGTTGTGTTCGATTATTACGTCCTCAGTACCGTTGATTACCGTCAGGAAAGCTCCGTTGCTGCCGAACCGTGGGCCATTGATGTTCTCAAACAGGTTGTTGGCGATCCGCACGCGACGAAGGCGCGTGTCGGTTGGCGCCGGCGGTTCGTCCCTGCCGAGCAGGAGTACTCCAGAGCCAACGTTCCGGATGATGTTATTTATAAATTGAACGTCTTCAATGACTGTCCCCAAGCCCGAATCACTCGGGCGCGGCGTGAATACAATCGACCTTCCCGCCTGGGCGTCAGTCCAGTTGTTTTCAAAAATGTTGCCTTCGACGATGACCTGGCGAGCGTTTTTCAATTCGAAAAGATTCTTAACGCTCCAATGGATCCCTGCATACGATGGATCGTTGACGTACCAGGAAAGCGGCTTGAAGAAATAGTTGTATTTTATCGTTATGTCGGTCGGAACAAGATTCGGAATGGCTGCGGGTGAGCCGCCAAACATCACGTTCTCGCCAGAGGCTTCCAGATAGTTATTGATGATTTTGAATGGTCCCGGACCATTCCAGGTGCAAATTGCCTGCGTGTCGTAACCCCGGCCATGAACATCAGAGATGTAGGAGTTAAGAACGTCCGTACTCGCGCTGTTCATCGATATTCCGCGCTGCACTTCCTGAGTCGGAAAACCGTGGAGATAACTACGATCGACAACGATGTGATGTGGCACTGCATCGAGAGTCGTTTGGGCGGACTGACCAAGTCGAATGATGTCGTAAACGATTACGCCCGCATTCGACGTTGAGAATTCAATGCCGATGAATTTGAAGTGATGAGCGCCGGCCTGCGTGTTTATGACCGGCTCGCCAGGAACTGCTGACTGCACGCTTGCCATGAGTGGTCGCTGGGCCGGCGAGACGCGCACGCCGTCGGGCAGTTCTGCGACCCTGGAGCTTTGAATGGTGATATAGCTGACGCCGGACTTAACGGGCAGCACAATCGGTCCCATGTAGATTGCGCCTGCCTGGAGAACGATCGTATCGCCGGGTTGAGCCGAGTTGATTGCATTCTGCAAGCTGCCCCCGACTGGTACCGTTATCGTCGCTGCTTTGGTAGGTGAAACGAAAGAAACTGTGAATAGTAAGATGAACGCAAAAGAAAACTGAAGTAACGTTCTGCCAACTCGAACGCCTTGAAACATTGGGGAACCTCCGTGAACGGAACGACCTGCCATCGTCCCTGGATGTGAACTTTCTCCCTTTTTTCGTGCGGCGTTAGAGATGAGTGTCAGACAGAGGGCGTCTGCCGGTTGCAGGTCAACACAGGGTGGACCAGGACGCAGAGTCCATCAGATTCGGGGGAACGGACTGATTAAGTTATTTCGGAAATGAAGTAGAAAGAAGAAACCGGCGGTGAGCAGCAGGGCCGCTGTTAAATCGCAGCGTTGCGGCGATAAGACCCGCTTTGCTTGAGCGAGTCTGAAACGCGAGCCTTCCCTACACGATGGGGCAATCGTTAACGGCTGTCTTCGATCGCCTTCGGCAACCAGACTATCTGGTCAGTTCGGTCCCAGACTCAACGGTTTTGCGTCCCTGCCTCACGACAGGTTTGCCTTTATCGGAGCAATCACCTTTAAAGAGCTTTTCCCTCCGCACGACGGGGGAGCGATTCGTATTACACCGAATTAATCACTGTTTGTCAATGTTAATGTTTTTCGGTCAGTTTGACGGAAGAGCGGTTGGATCCTGTAGAGACTTGCGGCCATAGATAATGTAGGAGCGGTGGTCGTAGATGCGTTTATATTGATCAGCCAGAAGCTTCATCGTGTAGTCGTAAACTTGCCGGCCCAGTTCATCTCGATCTTTGCTCCTTTCGATCGAATAAGCAGTTTCGGGATCGATGACGATGTAATCGAATGATTTTTTACTGTTGAAGCCGAAGAGCGGATCGTTGAGCACGTTGTCGGGAAAGCCAAGCCCGAAAGCGACTCCGGGATTCGCTGCTATCGCCGAATTATCAGTCGCGTTCTGCATGAGAACCGTCATCGCGGGCTGAAAACTGTTTCGGTAGTTGTCTCGCTTGATCCGGTAGGCCAGCCCGCCGATCTCGACTAACAAGATCGCACTCACAGCCACGGCCGCTGCTTTCCCCACCAAGTTTGGCCGCGTCCAGCACCAGGCGATAAACAACGCACACATCGTTAAGTAAAACGGGACGATATGGATCAGGTAATAGTAGTTTTTCTGAGAATCGATAAACGTCAATCCGAGAAAGTAGATTAACGTCATCCCCAGCAGGGCTCTGTAATTCGGCGTGCGCCGAATTTCGCGAACGAGGAGACTTCCCAGGAACCCAACCACGTACAGCACCAGGAACAGGATCTTGATGCGAGTGGCGCTTGTGTCGCGTGGTCCTAGCCCGAAGTTGGCAACGTACCGATGAGTGAGTTCGAGTTTTAGCCCGGTGAGCGGCGAGAACAGTCCCACGAACCGGCTGCCGGTGTTTTCGTCACTACCCATCGTTGCGTTCGCGAGAAACTGGCTGCGCCAGCTTGAAGGATCCTGAAGAATATATGACCCCTCAGCAATTCCACCGATCACGTACGGTAATAACGCGATCGCCACGTGCTTGAACCCGATGCGCTTGCGATCGAAGTAAAGTGACAGAAAGATCAGTCCGCAAAACGGCAGCAGGCCCATCGGATGGGTGAGCCCGCTCAGCACGATCAAACTCTGACTGACGAAGATGGCCCATATCAGCGAGCGCTCTCGCAACAGCAAGTAGGTCGCAAATCCGGCAAAGCCCAGGGTCGCACTCATCATGTCCATCCGGCCGGATGCGCCACACACGATGAAGATGTAGTCACACGAAAGCAGTGCAAGGAGAAGGAAGCCCAGCGAGGTTCGTTTGAACAGGGACCGCACGATGATGAACCAGGACACCATTGCGACAAGCCCCCAAACGATGGAGAGACTGCGAGTTGAGAACACGCCGAAGCCGAACACTCGATACCATAGCGACAGCGTGAGCGGCTGCAACGGCATGATCCAATAGGTATGACACTCCATGCCTTTGAAGGGAGTGGCGAAAGTCTCCAACACCGTCGTGCCAAACGTGCCTTTCGTCAGCAGGTTGAACGCGGGATTGGCGAAAAAGCCTTCATCAGTTCCCGGTATTTCGGTGAGGGCGGTGCCTATTGTTAAAGCTAAATAGATCGCCAAAATGCAGATGCCGATGAGCACATGGGACGTTGCGGGTCGATTCATTGTTTGTCAGGAGTGAGTTTCGGCAGCTTATCGAAGTTGGCTCCGGGAGGGACACCGTCGCTGGTAGCACGAAAACGGCTGTCGGGCCGCAGCCGGTAATCGCCGCGTTCGTAGTCGACAAATCCGATGGCCCGCATGGATTGAGGGAAAGAGTTTCCGGCCGGATAAAGCGACTCGGCATTTGACGGTGCATTCACTTCTTTGGCCATCACGTTTCCCGTGATGATGCTGCCGGGGAAGTACTCGGCGATCGACGTGTGGCCCACTCCCTTGCCGCTTCCAAAGATTCCATATTCGTTGTGGCGCGTGATGTTGTTCCGGTAGATAAACCTCGTGTTTGGAGCGTAGTCAGTGCTGATGATATTTCCGGTCTGAATCGCGGTGTTGTGCTCAACCGTTACGTCCTCGGTGCCGTTGATAACGGTTAAGAAGACACCGTTACTGCCGAATTTCGGACCGTCAATCTCGAATACGTTGTTGATGACCTTCACCCGGCGCAGGCGAACATCAGTAGGCGCCGGCGGCTCGTCCATGCCCAGTAGAAGTACGCCAGAGCCAACGTTGCGGACGATGTTGTTGGAAAAGGTGACGTCTTCGACGACTGCCCCTTTTCCTGAATCACTGGGCCGTGGAGTGAATACAATCGCTCGGCCGGCCTGGGCATCAGTCCAGTTTCCTTCAAAGATATTCCCATCGACGATCACGGCTCGCGCGTTCTTCAGCTCAAAGAGATTTTTGACGGTCCACAAACCGCGCCAACTGATTGGTTTGACAACGTGATTACGAAGAAATTCGATCCCTGTGATCGTCAAGTTTGGAATAGAAGGTACCGCACCGCCAAACATCACGTTTTCGCCGGCGCCCTCGAGATAGTTATTGATGATCTTGTACGAGCCCGGACCGTTCCAGCCGCAGATCGCCTGCGTGTCATACCCTTTACCATGAATCTCGGAGATGTATGAGTTCGTGATGTCGGTGTCGCCGCTGTTCAGCGCGATTCCGCGTTGAACTGCCTGTGTTTTGAAACCATGAATGTAGCTGCGGTCGATTACGAAGTGACGTGGAATCGACTGAGTAGTGCTTTGTGCGCGGTCGTCTCCCAGCCTGATGAGATCGTAAACCTTTACGTTCGCGTCAGTGGTGGAGAACTCGATACCGACAAACTTGTAATGGTGAGCGCCGGGTTTTGTTTTTACGACGGGTTCCTCGTTTGTCGCGGACACCACCTTCGCAAACAACGCTGATTGCGACGGCAAGACGCGAACGCCTTCCGGCAAATCCTTGACGCCCGAACTTTGAATGGTGATGAACTGATTGCCCGACTTCACGGGCAGCGTGATAGGCCCTTTGTAGACTATGCCTGCATCGAGAACGATCGTGTCGCCGGGTTGAGCCTGGTCGATTGCGTCCTGGAGATCGCCGTCGCGGCCGAGACGTAAAGTCGACCCTTCTCTCTGTGGGGGCGACACCCGCCGCGCACGCTGCACGAGCGCGATTACGGCTCCGGCAACTAAAAGAGCCAGAAGTGAAACTGAGAGTACCGATGTATTTCGGGTCATCAAGAACAAAATTAGCACGATTTATCCACCGGCGATGAATGGCCGCGATTGGACGATGAAGATCTGCCCCTTCATGTAAGCCCATTCGATGTCCTGATCGCGGTGGGCGAAGACGCGTTTGATACTCAACGCGGCGCGGACGAGGCGGCGGATGACCTCGTCGGTCAACACTACGCGGTCGCCCGTTATCGGCACCTCTTTCACGCCGCCCTTTTCATCGAACGTCAGCAAGCTGTCCTCGGCTGAACGCGTCAACACCTGAATGGCATTCGTTCGCGGGCGAAAGATGATCTGCTCCGCGATTCGCTGCCCTTCAACCACTTTAATGCCCAACCCGCGTTTGGCGCTGATGTAGATCGCGCTCCTGTTCTCAGAATCGAACGGGTCCGTGCTGATCATCACGCCCGAGCTCTCGGAATTGATTCCCTCCTGCAACAACACCGCCATGAAGATCTTCGAATGGTCCACGCCGGCACGCTCGCGCGCTTCGTATGCTTCGAAGTTCCACAACGACGCCCACACCTTTCGGATCGCGTCGATCAACTCCTGGTCACCGCGCACGTTCGGCACAGTTGTATACAAACCGGCACCGCTGAAGTTCGGCAAGTCTTCGGAGTTGGACGAGCTGCGCACGAACAGCCCCTTACCCGCGTACTCGCGCCGGACTTTCTCCAAAACCTTCTCGCGCAACTCCGGATCGAACTCCGCCGTCTCGATCGTCTGTCGCAGCTTTACCAGCTTCTCGCGACGATAAGCCGGATCGTGTACGAACTTCTGATCGTTCAAGAGTCCGAAGATCACGTCGTCAAGCTGGTTACGCTTGACGAACTCGTCGTAGTAGTAAAACGGAATCGTGAAGCCGTTGGGAACGACGATACCGGGCAGACGCGCAAACATCACCTCGCCGAGGTTCGCCGACTTGCCGCCAAAGGAGAGACTCGAACGCGCTCGCTGTTGTCCCAGGTCAAGCAGCCGCGTCTCATCCAGGTTATAACGCGGCCTCATCAAGTCGAGACGCTGGGCCTGCCGGCGCTGGTACTCGCGCAACTGGTCCATCCCTGCGCGCTTGATCGTGTAGTTCTCGCGCAAGGTTTCAAACGACACCCACCAGCCGTCGTACTGCTTCAGCAATTCCCTGGCGTTTTTGATGTAGGCGTTAGGAATGCCCCAACCCTTCGCTAACAGGTTGATGTGCGACAGAGGCGTCGACGGCTGCGACGTGATGATGCCGGCCACCGGCGGCAGTTGAACCGGTACTTCATCTAAAACCAGAATTTCGTTGGAACCAATTTCGACATGATCGTCCAGCTTGTTGATGATGTGTATGCGGCCGAGGCCTTTGGCGATGTTGAGCGCCTGGTATTCCTGCTGCGCTGCGATTTCGCTCTGCAACACGCGCTGCACGCCCGCGAGCGAGCTCGACGCTTCGTCCTGCCGCAACGAGTTTGGCTTGAACGCGACGGGCACAAAGAATGTTTTATTGATGACCTCGTAGGCCAATTGGATCAGATCCGCGGTTATCAAATCGCCTTCCCAGAACTCGAAAGTCCACCGTTTGACAGGAGTTTGATACGCGAGCGTGCCGAGGATGAAGCGGCGGTTTGGGTTGATGTAGTTGTTTACGAAAAACTCGCGGCCGCGTTCGAGCGAGAGATAGTTGCCGTTGACGAAGTCTTTGTGAAACGCGTAGCGCTTTTTGTTGACGTAGTAGACCCGGTTGTTGTCCTTGCGATCGATCACGATCATCACGTGCGGCAGCGCGTACGGTGTGTTGGCGTCGTAGGTGACTGAGACCTTGTCGAAATCGGCTTGTGATCTGATCGCCGGCAACGATTTCTGGGCCGCAACAGAACCACAGATTAAAAGCAAAATGAAGAATAGATTTGTTAACTTCATAGCTCCGCGGCTGCTCTTTCGATCTGTGTTACCAACTGATCGATGTGGTGCTGTTCGGTCAGGAAACTATTGACGTTAACTCGCAATGCGCGCCTGCCGTGCAAGACCGTCGTTGTCAGCCAGACTTCACCCTTACGCTCGATTATCTGTTGCAGTCGCTGGTCCGATCCGGACTTGTGACGGAAACAACAGACGGCGGTTTCAACTTCGCCCAGGCGCTCGAAATCGGGAAGCGCATCGATCCTGCTCGCGAGATAGTTAGCTAACTCGATCTGCCGTTCGACGGTGCGCGCGTATCCTTCGCGGCCCATGAACTTAATCGCCATCCAAAGCTTCAACGAGTTAAACCGGCGTGTGCCCATCTGCCCGTAACGAAAGAAATCGAACTCGACGTCCGCCCCGCCGCGATCCTCGCTGAGATACTCGGGAGACATGTCGAACGCGTCGCGCAGCACGCGCCCTCCGTCACGAACGAGCACAGCGCCGCAGGAAAACGGAACGAACATCCACTTGTGCGGATCGAACGTGATCGAATCGGCGTGTTCGATCCCTTGAAGTTTTGGTTTGTGTTTCGAAGAAAACGCGAGCGGCGCACCGTACGCGGCGTCAACGTGATACCAACAATCGTTTTCACGCGCGACTGCGGCGAGATCTTCCAGCGGATCGATAACGCCGGTTGAAGTCGTTCCGGCCACGCCAACAATGCAAGCGGGTGCGTAGCCTTCATTCCGATCACGCGCAACCTGTTCCCGCAGAGCATCGATGCGAACGTGGAAACGATCGTCAGTCGGAATCTTTCGCAGGCTATTACGGCCCATGCCGAGAATATCGACGCTTTTATCGATCGAGTAGTGACACTGCTCGGAAGAGTAAACAAGCGGGTTTTTGATAGTAGGGGCCACGCTGTCGCGCGCGCATTTCAAGGCGATGAGGTTGGCCTCTGAACCGCCGCTCGCCAGGGTTCCGAAACTCTGCGGGCCGTAGTCGAGCAGACCGCACAGCCAGCGGATGACGCGCGCCTCGATCATTGCCGACGTTGGACCGTTGCGCCACGCTCCCGCGTTTTGATTGAGCATCGACGTGAACACATCCGCCCAAACTGCGATCGGCAAAGGCGTCGGGTTGAACTGTCCGAAGTATCTCGGACTGGGCACGCCCATCGCGTGCGGTGCTATGTCGTTGCGAAACCGTGACAGGATCTCGTCGATCGAGATGCCGGTTTCAGGTAAGGGTTCGTCGAACAGTTTCTCCAACTGCGCGGGCGTCGCTTCCGGAGTAACGCGGCGATCCGCCAGCCCGGCGACGTGTTCGCTCACGATCTCCGCCACCCTTTTTCCCAGATACCGATGTTGCTCAACAAAATCATCAATCATATTCTTATCTAAATGACCTTCGAGGAAGCTTTAAAAGCAAATCATTCCGTGTTTGACATAGACCTTGCGCCGGAGGTACTGGCGAGGCTCGGCGACTACTACGATTTACTCACTCACTGGAACGCGCGTCTTCATCTCGTCGCGCCCTGCTCGCCTGAAGAATTCGCCACCCGGCACGTGCTCGAATCGCTCATGCTCCTCGACCACCTTCCTCACGACGCAAAGATAGCAGACATCGGCTCCGGCGCAGGCCTCCCGATTATCCCCTGCCTCATCGCCCGCCCCGATCTCCACGCCACATTAATCGAATCGTCCCCCAAAAAATCCGTGTTCCTGAGGGAAGCTTCGAATCAACTTTCCCTCCAATCAACAGTAATCGCGAAACCTTTCGAAGACATTCCCGCGCCTGAGGTTTCCTTCATCACCTGCCGCGCGTTGGATAAGTTTATCGAGAAAATAGGTGTAATACTGAAATGGGCTCCAACAAATAGCACCTTACTGTTGTACGGTGGAGAAACACTGCGGCAAAAACTCGATACAGTGAAATTTGAGGTGTTTAAGATTCCGTTGTCCGAGCAACGGTACTTGTTTGTCGTGAAAGCGACTTAACTCGGCTCTTCCCGGACGACTTCGGCCGGCTTCTTGTCCTCACGCAGGCCCTGAAACGATGGATGGCGGATGATGTTCTCGTCAGTCCACTCGGTAAACACGACTTCGCCGACGAGCTTCGGCTCGGCCCAGACGGCGCGGCGCAGGCCGGGATCAACAGGAATCTGTTCGAAGGGCCGGGTCTTGGCCGGAATCCGGTCGAGCATTTTCTTCAAGTCAACGCGCATCTGGTTGCTAAAACCAGTACCCGCGCGGCCGGCGTAGATGAGTTTCCCCTTCTCGTAAACACCGAGAACCAGCGAACTGAACGGCAGCCCTTTGTCCGACAGCGTATACCCGGCAATCACAAACTCCTGCCGCTTGAGACATTTGATCTTTTGCCAGTTGCGGCTGCGCGTGGATTCATACGGCGAGTCAGCCAGCTTCGAAACGATCCCCTCGATTCCGTGCTTGCACGCTTCTTTGAAAAACTGCGTTCCATTACCCTCGATGTGATCGCTGAATCGCAGCGGACTACTCTCGTCCACCCTCTCAAACAACTCCGCCAACAAACGCTTCCGCTCGCGCAAGGGACAGCGCGTGAGATTGAACCCCTCGAGGTAGATCACATCGAAGATATGAAAAATCAGACCCGCCCCGGCGTTCTTGTGAAGCGCCTGTTGCAGTCTTTGAAAATTCGCTCGTCCCGACGCATCCAGCGCTACCACTTCGCCGTCGAGAATCGCACTGCCCAACTTCAACGCTTTAACAGCCTTACCTAACGCCGGAAACTTCGCGGTCCAGTCCTTCTGGTTTCTCGTCCAAAAGCGGACCTGGCTACGGTTCAAATGGCACAACAATCGGTAACCATCAAATTTCAATTCATGAAACCACTCATCGCCGCGTGGAGGTTCGGTGACCAGAGTGGCGAGCTGGGGAGATACAAACTCAGGCATAGCGGCTTTGCGCACACCAGAGAGTCGGCTGATTTGTCTCGAGTTCATGGGCGCGTTGATTCTACTGGTTTCGGCACCATGATTGCAGCAACAAACGTGTCAGCCGACTGGCGTATGAAAAAGAGTCGAACGTCAATCGGACTGACTGAATTGAGGTAACAATGATCATGAGAGACAGTGGCAGTCTGCGTGCAACGCCACGACCTGTCACACCAGTTTTCGCCATGTACGCAATACGTCCCGTCAACGACATTTATCATCTGGTGACACGCGGCGGCCAGGATACGCTCTGCGGATTGAGGGTGAGTCGTATAGCATCGGACCGAACTGGAAACAGATTACAGTTGGTGAATGAATTGCCGCATCAGAAGTCGATTTGCAAACACTGCGAACGTATTCAGAACCAGTACAGCGGCTCATAGTTTCAAACCGTATCAAAAAATGAAAGGCCCACCGTCGACATGACGAGGTGGGCCTTTTTGCCGCATATCAACTAATCAAACTACTCTTCAGGTTCCGGCGCAGCAACGACGTCGACATCGACGTCGCCATCGCTGCCGTTTCCGCTGGGACTCACGATCACGGGTTCACGTGATGGCAACACGATGTCGTGGCCGCCAACAATGTCGGGAAACTCATCGAGATCGCGATCGCGTGCCTGATCGATCGTCTCGTCGCGTTCGATATCGACGTTGCGGTAGTACTCCATGCCGGTGCCGGCGGGAATCAACCGGCCCATGATCACGTTCTCCTTCAAGCCGCGCAGGTAATCGACGCGGCCGGAGATCGCGGCCTCAGTAAGCACGCGCGTGGTCTCCTGGAACGATGCCGCCGAGATGAAAGAGTCGGTCGAGAGCGACGCCTTCGTGATGCCCAGTAAGAGCGGCTCGGCCTGCGCCACTTCGCCGTCTTCCTGGCGTACACGTTCGTTCTCGTCCTGGAAGCGGAAACGATCGACCTGCTCTTCGAGCAGAAACTCGGTGTCGCCGACTTCCTTGATCTTCACCCAGCGCAACATCTGCCGGACGATGACTTCGATGTGCTTGTCGTTGATGTTCACACCCTGCAGACGATAGACCTCCTGAATTTCATTCACGAGGTATTCCTGCAAGCGGCTCATTCCGAGCACGCGCAGGATGTCGTGCGGATTCAGCGGGCCGTCCATCAGCGCTTCGCCGGCACGGACTCGATCGCCGTCCTGCACGTTGATGTGCGTGCCGCGCGGGATGTCGTACTCGCGCTCTTCACCGTCGTCGCCGGTGATGATCAGCTTGCGTTTACCCTTGGAGATTGCGCCGAGTGTGACGGTTCCGTCGATCTCAGACATGACCGCGGTCTCCGCCGGCCGGCGTGCTTCGAAAAGCTCGACGACTCGCGGCAAACCACCCGTGATGTCCTTGGTCTTGGTTGTCTCGCGCGGGATCTTCGCGATGATGTCGCCCGGCTCGACTTCCTCGCCGTCGGACACCATCAGGTTCGCGCGCACCGGCATCTGGTAAGTCTTCAGCACCTTGTTGCTGGCGCTGCGGATTTCCAGACGCGGTTGTTTCTTTTCGTCAGGCGAGTCTTTCACGACCATGCGCGACTGACCGGTCACTTCGTCAACTTCTTCGTCGAACGTCACGCCTTCCTTCAAGTCCTGGAACTTAACGTGTCCAGCAACTTCGGTCAGGATCGCGAACGTGAACGGGTCCCACGTCGCCAGCAGTTGGTCCTGCGTGACGCGTGCGCCGTCTTCGACAAGGATGTGGGCGCCGTAAACGATCTGGTAACGCGCTGCTTCACGGCCACGGTCATCGATGATGATCAATGAACCGTTGCGGTTCATCGCGATGCGCTCGCCCTTGCGGCTCTTGACCGTTTGCAAATCGAGGTACTTGATTGTGCCGTCCTGACGAGCTTCGTGCTTCGACGATTCTTCGAGACGCGCGGTACCACCGATGTGGAACGTGCGCATCGTCAACTGCGTGCCCGGTTCGCCGATCGACTGTGCGGCAATCACGCCGACAGCCTCGCCGATCTCGACCGGACGGCCGGTTGCGAGGTTACGTCCATAACACTTGATGCAGCAGCCGCGGCGGGATTCACAGGTCAACACCGAACGAATTCGCACGCGCTGCACACCCGAGCGTTGAATCTCGGAAGAAAGGTCTTCATCGATCTCGTGATTGGCCTCGACTATCGGGTTACCTTCGATTGGATCGACGACCTCCTCGAGTGCCGTACGGCCTACAATGCGGTCACGGAGCGATTCGATTTCCTCACCGCCTTCAACGATGGCACTGGCGGGAATACCGCGAAGAGTACCGCAATCGTCTTCACTGATGATCACGTCCTGGGCCACGTCAACCAGTCGCCGGGTCAAATAACCCGAGTCGGCGGTTTTTAGCGCCGTGTCAGCCAGACCTTTGCGAGCGCCGTGTGTCGAGATGAAGTACTGCAACACGTTCAGACCTTCGCGGAAGTTGGCCTGAATCGGAGTCTCGATGATTTCACCCGAGGGGCGAGCCATCAAACCGCGCATACCGGCTAACTGGCGAATTTGCTGTGCGCTACCTCTCGCTCCGGAGTCACTCATGACCAGGATCGGATTCAGCTCACCGCTGGAACGCTCGCGATCGTCCATCGCCTTGAACATCTCTTTCGCGACCTTGTCGGTCACTTCAGACCAGATGGCGATGACTTTGTTGTAGCGTTCACCGTTCGTGATGACGCCGTCGAGATACTGCTGTTCGACCGCGATCACGTCTTTGTCAGCCTTGTCGACAAGTCCCTTCTTCGAGGGTGGGGTTACCAGATCGTCGATACCGATCGAGATGCCCGCTTTCGTCGCGTACAGGAAGCCGAGGGTCTTGAGATCGTCAAGCATCTTGACGGTCATCTCATGGCCCAGGCGGATGTGCGAATAATTAACCAGCGACTGCAGGCCCTTCTTCTTCAACGTGCCGTTGATGAACGGGAGCCCGGCAGGAATCGAGTCGTTGAAAATTACGCGGCCGACTGTCGTGTTGATAACGCGGCGGACGTCGTCCTGAACAGTCGCGCGCAGGATGTCCTGCGGATCGTGTTCCTGCACGAGGTCGATCAAGTCGCCCATGATACGCAGCTTGATCGGCGTTTGAGTTGTGACTTCCCCCGCGTCGAGCGCCAGCAGTACTTCCTCGAGCGAAGCGAACACGCGGCCCTCGCCCTTTGCGCCCGGACGGTCGCGAGTCAGATAGTAGATACCGAGCACGATGTCCTGCGACGGCACGGCAATCGGTTGACCACTTGCCGGGCTCAGGATGTTGTTGCTCGAGAGCATCAACACCGCCGCTTCGATCTGCGCTTCCGGGCTCAGCGGAATGTGGACCGCCATCTGGTCGCCGTCGAAGTCGGCGTTGAACGCCGTACAGACGAGCGGATGGATCTTGATCGCCTTGCCTTCGACGAGCACCGGCTCAAAAGCCTGGATGCCAAGACGGTGCAGCGTGGGAGCGCGATTCAGCAGCACCGGGTGCTCGCGAATCACCTCTTCCAGAATGTCCCAAACGACAGGCTCCTGGCGTTCGACCATTTCGCGCGCTTGCTTGATGGTCGCGGCGTGGGCCTGTTTTTCGAGTTGGTTGTAGATGAATGGCTTGAACAGCTCGAGCGCCATCTTCTTCGGCAACCCGCACTGATGAAGCTTCAGCTCCGGACCAACCACGATCACCGAACGGCCCGAGTAGTCGACGCGCTTGCCGAGCAGGTTCTGACGAAAACGTCCCTGCTTGCCTTTCAACGTTCCGCTCAAGGACTTGAGCGGACGATTGTTGACGCCGCGCAGCACGCGGCCGCGGCGGCCATTGTCGAACAACGCGTCAACCGCTTCCTGAAGCATGCGCTTTTCGTTGCGCACGATGACTTCCGGCGCGCGCAACTCCATCAGCTTCTTGAGACGGTTGTTGCGGTTGATGACGCGGCGATACAGGTCGTTCAAGTCTGACGTCGCGAAACGTCCGCCATCCAACGGCACCAACGGGCGCAACTCGGGTGGAATAACCGGAATCACGTCGAGGATCATCCAGTCGGGCCGGTTTCCGGATTTCAGGAAACTGGTCGCGACTTTCAGCCGCTTGGAATACTTCAGTTTCTTCTGCTGCGACGTCTCTTCCTTCATCCGCTTGCGCAGATCAGTCGCCAGCTCTTCGACGTCGACCATCGCGAGCAGTTCCTTGATCGCTTCGGCGCCCATCTTGGCGACGAATTGTGCCGGATAGTCGCGCACGAGCTCGCGATAGCGCTCGTCGCTGACCAGCTCGCGTTCTTTCAATCCGGGAACATCGCCCGGATCGATCACGATGTATGACTCGAAATAAAGGACCTTCTCCAGCTCGCGCAGCGGTATGTCGAGCAGGTGCCCGATGCGGCTGGGCAGTCCTTTGAAAAACCAGACGTGCGAACACGGGCTCGCCAGGTCGATATGGCCCAGCCGCTCGCGGCGCACTTTCGCCTGGGTAACTTCAACACCGCATTTATCGCAGATCACTCCGCGATGCTTCATACGTTTGTATTTGCCGCAGAGGCACTCCCAATCGGCTACCGGGCCAAAGATACGCGCGCAGAAGAGTCCGTCGCGCTCCGGTTTGAAGGTCCGGTAGTTGATTGTTTCTGGCTTGGTCACCTCACCATGCGACCATTGCCGGATTTTTTCCGGTGACGCAAGTGAGATACGAATAGCCTCAAAGTCAGGAGCTAGTTGCGTCTTTTCTTGTTGGAATCGAAACATATTTCTCCTATTTCTCTCTTACGCTTCAACGGCACTGGTGACGATCGCTTCACCCACACCGTCTTCCTGCCCTGCGCCATCGCCGGCTGCTTTCTTGTTGATTAACTCGACGTCGAGACAAAGCGACTGAAGTTCACGCACCAGCACGTTGAACGACTCGGGTAGACCCGGATCGAAGTCGGCTTCGCCTTTAACGATTGCCTCATAAATTTTTGATCGCCCGGCGACGTCGTCAGACTTCGCGGTCAGGAGTTCCTGAAGAATGTGGGCCGCGCCGTAAGCTTCGAGAGCCCAGACCTCCATTTCTCCAAAGCGCTGTCCGCCGAATTGCGCCTTGCCGCCCAGCGGTTGCTGCGTGATCAAGCTGTACGGTCCAATCGAACGAGCGTGAATCTTGTCGTCGACGAGATGCGACAGCTTCAACATGTAGATGTAGCCGACGGTCACCTTCTGTTCGAACGGGTCACCGCTCAATCCGTCGTAGAGCACGGCCTTCCCTGACTCGCTCACGATCTCCGGAAGCCCGAGCTCGGTGGCGCGCGCGCCGGACTCCTGCAACTTCTGCTTGATCTCTTTTTCGGTGGCGCCGTCGAATACGGGCGTCGCGAAATGCAGACCGAGCACGCGCGCGGCCCAGCCGAGGTGCGTCTCGAGAATCTGGCCCACGTTCATGCGCGACGGCACGCCCAGCGGATTGAGCACGATCTCGACCGGCGTTCCGTCTGGCAGGTAAGGCATGTCTTCCTCGGGAAGAATGCGGGCGATGACGCCTTTGTTACCGTGCCTTCCGGCCATTTTGTCGCCGACTGAGAGTTTGCGCTTCATGGCGATGAATACTTTCACCATCTTGATCACGCCCGGTGAAAGCTCGTCGCCCTGTCGCAGCTTCGCGATCTTCTCTTCGTAGATGTCGGAGAGGATCTTGATCTGGCGTTCAGTGCGGTCTTCGTACTCCTTGATTTCGGCGCCGATGTCGAGACGCGACGAAGCGAGCTGCACTTTGCGCAGCGCCTTCGGTTCGACGGCTTTCAACATCTCGCGCGTGATCGGGATGTTTTTCTCGATCAGCACTTCTTTGTTCGCGGTTAGATCCGCCGAGAGCTTGCGGCCTTCGAGCAGTTCGTAGATTCGCTCGTCGCGCTGTTCGCGCAGGATACGAATTTCGTCCTCGAGGTCGCGCCGCAGGCGATCTTCTTCGTCCTGTTCGATCGCCAGCGAACGCTGGTCTTTCTCCTGGCCCTTGCGCGTGAAGACCTGCACGTCGACGACGGTGCCGTCGATACCCGGCGGGCTGACAAGCGATGCGTCTTTCACGTCGCCGGCCTTCTCGCCAAAGATGGCTCGCAGGAGTTTCTCTTCCGCGGTCAGTTGGGTCTCGCCTTTCGGCGTGACTTTGCCGACCAGAATCGATCCCGGCTTCACCTGGGCGCCGATGCGAATGATGCCGCTCTCGTCGAGATCGCGAAGCATGTTCTCGCCGACGTTCGGAATGTCGCGCGTGATCTCTTCCGGACCGAGTTTGGTGTCGCGCGCTTCGATTTCGAGCTCTTCGATGTGGATCGAAGTGTAGTAGTCCTCTTTGACGAGGCGCTCGGAAACGAGGATCGCGTCTTCGAAGTTGTAACCGCGCCACGGCATGAACGCGACCAGCACGTTGCGCCCGAGCGCGAGCTCGCCGCGGTCCGTACACGGGCCATCGGCGATTACCTGGCCCTTGGTCACGCGTTCGCCGACGTGGACGATCGGACGTTGATTGATACAGGTGTTCTGGTTAGAACGCTTGAACTTGATCAACGTGTAAATGTCGGCGGTAACCTCGCGTGAGATCGTGCCGTCGACGTTGTGATCGGCCTTGACGATGATGCGCTCCGAGTCGACGTAGTCGACGACGCCGTCGCGCTTGGCGGCGACGACCGCGCCGGAGTCGCGCGCAGTGACCTTCTCCATGCCGGTGCCGATGTAGGGCGCTTCAGCACGCAGCAAAGGCACTGACTGGCGCTGCATGTTCGAACCCATCAACGCGCGGTTCGCATCGTCGTTTTCGAGGAACGGAATCAACGACGCGGCCACGGATACGAGCTGTTTGGGTGAAACGTCGACGTACTCGATGTCCTTGCGCAGGGCGAGAATGAACTCACCCGCTTTTCGCGCAGCGTTGCGCTCGTTGACGATGTTGCCCTCTTCGTCGAGCTCGATGTTGGCCTGTCCGACGACGTGTTTGTCTTCTTCCCACGCGGTCAGGTAGAACGGCCACGGCTCGGACTCGGCCTTCCGAGCGTCACCGCCAAGCTTCTTGTTGGCCTTCTCGACTTCTTCCTGCGCCACGTGATCGCCGGGTTTGAGTTTCGTGTCGCCGCCGTTGATGACGCGCACGTATTCGACTACGCGCCCGTCGATCACCTTGCGATACGGAGCTTCGATAAACCCGAACTCGTTGATGCGCGCGAAGCACGACAGACTCGAGATCAGCCCGATGTTCGGACCTTCAGGCGTCTCGATAGGACAGATGCGGCCGTAGTGCGTCGGGTGAACGTCGCGGACTTCGAACCCCGCGCGCTCACGCGACAGACCGCCCGGTCCAAGCGCCGACAGACGACGCTTGTGCGTGATCTCCGACAGCGGATTGGTCTGGTCCATGAACTGCGACAACTGGCTCGAGCCGAAGAACTCGCGCACCGCGGCCGTGACCGGCTTGGCGTTGATCAGATCGCGCGGCATCGTCGTCTGCATTTCCTGGTGAATCGACATCTTCTCCTTGATGGCGCGTTCCATTCGTTCCAGACCGATGCGGAACTGGTTCTCGAGTAACTCGCCAACCGCGCGCACGCGGCGATTTCCCAGGTGATCGATGTCGTCCGCCTGATACTCAGACGGGTTCTTGCGCATCTTCAGCACGTACTCGACGACTTCGTAGAAGTCGTGCGCGGAGAGAAGCGGGTCGTCGATGCGATCGCGCTCCGGCTTGCCCATCTTGATGTTGAATTTCAGACGGCCGACGCGCGAGAAATCAAACTTCCGCGGATCGAAGAACATCGCTTCGAGCAGACGGTAAGCGGTTTGCACGGTCGGCGGATCGCCCGGACGCATCTTGCGATAGATTTCGAGCAGCGCGTCCACCGGCTTGGTGATGACGTCTTTCTTGAGCGTCAGCGAGAGCACCGGGCCGACGTCGTCGCGCTCGGGGAAGAACACGGAGAAGCTGGTGATTCCGGCTTCGATGATCTCCTGCAATTTCGCCGGGGTGATCTCGTTGTTCGCCTCGAGAATGATTTCGCCGCTTTCGGTGTTGACGATGTCGGCGAGAGCAAAAGCGCCTTCGAGCTGCGACGAGTCGATCTCGACTTCGCCGTTGCCCGACTTGCGCAATTGTTCGAGAGCGCTCAAGGTGACCTTCTTGCCGCTGCGAACGATCGGGTCACCGCCTTTGCCCTTGATGTCGTAGTCGACCTTCATGCCGACGAGGTTCGTGGGTCCCTGTTCCGGCACCTGCACGAACAGGCGGCCTTCTTCAAGGCGAATCTGGTCGGTCATGTAGACGGCGCGCAGCATGTCTTCGTCGGTGAAAGAAGCGTTCTTCACTGCATCTTCCAACTGGGAATCGGTGCGCAGTCCTTTCAGATCGGTTTTCTGGTTGAACCAGAGACCGAGCGCGCGCAGGAAGATCGACGCCAGGAACTTGCGCTTGCCGACGCGCACGTAGAGCAGGTTCTTCTGGTCGTATTCAAACTCAACCCACGATCCGCGATACGGAATGATCTTCGCGACGTAGATGGCGCCGCGTTTGAAGAAGACGCCTGGGCTACGATGAAGCTGCGACACGATGACTCGCTCGGTGCCGTTGATGATGAAAGTGCCGTTGTCGGTCATCAGCGGGATTTCGCCGAAGAAGACTTCCTCTTCTTTAATGTCGCGAATCGATAGGACCTCGGTGTCGGGATCCTTGTCGAAGACAGTGAGCCGGATCTTGACCTTCAGAGGCACGCTGTAGCTCATGCCGCGTTCCTGGCATTCCTGCTGATCGTGCTTGTGTTTCAGGCCGACGGGCTCGCCGCAGTTTTCGCAAAGTTGCGGGCGAACGAAGTTGAAGGTGCCGCAGCGATGGCAGAGCGTGTCACCTGCCGCCAGCGGATTGACCTTAATCGTAGAACCGCAGTTCTTACAGTTCGAGCGCAGGTAGTTCAGCCCTTCGAGCCGGCCGCATTTACACTGCCAGTTGCCAATCTGGTACTCGACGAAATCGAGCGTCGCGGTGCCGCGAAAGTCGGAGATTGGAAAGACCGACTGAAAGACCGCCTGCAGTCCCGTGCCCTCGCGCTCTTCGGGCAGGAGATCCATCTGCAGGAAGCGGTTGTACGACTCGCGTTGAATCTCGATCAGGTTTGGAATGCGGACGGCGGTCGCGATTTTCGAGAAGTCGACGCGCTCGGGCGCCTGACTCGTTCGTCGTCCTAAGCCTGTGTTGATTGTATGAAGCAGATTAGCTGACATGTGAGATTCCTTAGTAAATTACCGATGCCTAAACCCCGGAGACGCCGAAAGGCGGTCAGAGCGCACAATGCCCTGACCGCTTCTTCGCAAAGCGGCGGATCTTTCCGTCAAATTTTCTGGGAGTAACGCCAGCGCCTCCAATACTCCCTTAACTTAGCCAGTTGATAATGCCCTGTCAAGATAACGCGGTTGAAATCATCCGTGTGGTTGATATTCAATCCGTATTACTTAACCTCAACGGTCGCACCCGCATCTGACAGTTTCTGCTTGATTGTTTCGGCTTCTTCCTTCGAAACGCCTTCCTTGACTGCTTTGGGGGCTGCCTCGACCAGATCCTTGGCTTCCTTCAGACCAAGCGCAGTAACCTCGCGGACGACCTTAATCACGTTGATCTTGTTGCCGCCAATGGCTTGCAGGATCACGTCAAACTCAGTCTTCTCTTCCGCCGCGGCTGCTGCTTCACCGCCACCGGTACCAGCCGCCGGCGCTGCCGCCACTGCCGCTGCCGCTGCCGAAACTCCAAACGTCTCTTCCAGGTCCTTCACGAGCTGTGAAGCCTCCAGGAGCGTCATGCTTTTCAAAAATTCGATTACGTCTTCGCGTGTTGCTGCCATGATTACCTTTCTATCCTCCTCAAAATCCTACGCGGTCTTCTGTTCACCGATCTGCTTAATAACTATCGCCAAGTTGCGCGGCACCGCCGAAATGACCG
>JBKPNH010000063.1:0-18441 GCA_046732535.1 Acidobacteriota bacterium | reverse complement strand
GGATGATCGGTCGTACATTCACCCGCTGGCTAACCGCGAAACGAGGCGACGAGGACATCGCGCCGCCCGATGCGGAGTTGGCGGCCACGTTGGGCATCCCCTCCAAACAGCCTCCACAAAGGTCAGGTGACAAAAACGCATTCGGCGCACTGGCGAAAGTTGGGAAGTTCTTTTGGCAACAAATGACGCGTATCCGGTAAGTCGGATCTCCACGAACAATACCCTGGCACGGGCTTCCACCGAAAAGAGCCTCGATAATCTGACCTGGCTCATGGACGATCTGTTCCGTGTGCCGGTGCTTGGCTGGCGTTTCGGGCTCGACGCTTTGATCGGCCTTATTCCGGGCCTGGGCGACACCGCGACCTCGCTCGTTTCCTTCTACATCCTGGCGGCCGCGGTGCGTTACCGCGTTCCGAAGATCACGCTGCTGCGAATGGGATTGAATATCGGCATCGACTATGCCGTCGGATCTTTACCACTGGTGGGAGACGTTCTCGACGCCTGGTGGAAGTCGAATCACAAGAACCTCGACTTACTAAAAGAGCGCGCAACCGTGTCAGCCGATGAAGCACGCGCCGGCAAGGCCAGTGATTGGTTGTTTGTGGGAGGAATAATTATCGCCCTGATCGGTTTGGCGATAGCCAGCGCGTTCGTCAGTCTCTATTTACTCTATAAACTCTTCGAACTGCTCGGCGGCCCGGTGGCGACCTAGAGTCGGCAAGCTAAGTCGACACGGCCGCCGTTTCAGTCGTCAATACCCGTTCCAACGCCGTCTTCAGCATATCCAGGCCACGCTCGCCGGCGGCGAAGCTTCGCAGTTTGCCCTCGCGATCGAAAAGATAATACGCAGGCACAAACCCCTGATGGTTGTGAAACGCTTCCTTCAGTTTGTGTTCGTTATCGACTGCGACCGGTTCTGAAATGCCGTAGCTACTGATCAAGTCACGGACCTGCTCGACGTCGGTATCGCTCTCATAACGCGGCATGTGAATGCCGATCACGCGCAGTCCTTGATCTTTCTTTTCGTCGCGCCACTGCGCAATGCGCGGTAGATTTTCCTTGCAGATTCCGCAGCTCGCCGACCAGAAGTGAACCAGCGTCGGACGGCCTTCGGCTTCCGCTTCCGCGAAGGCTTGCGTGCCGCCGAACCACTCCGTCGCCCCGTCGAGCTTGGGCATCTGCATTCCGATTTTCATTGCCATAGTTTTTTTTAATCCGTGTTCTCCTCGGGAGGAAAACACGGATTTGCCTCCTTGTTCTTAGCTAAGTGTCTTCTGTCCTGGCTTCCACTCGGCCTGGCACAAGCCGCCGGTCTGCAACGCCTGAATCACTCTCAGCGTTTCCTCCGCGGAACGTCCGACGTTCAAATCGTGGACGACCTTGTAACGAAGGATGCCTTCCGGATCGATCACGAAGAGCCCACGAAGCGCGATGCCGCGGCTCTCGATGAGCACGCCGTAGTCGCTCGCGACTTTCTTCGTCGCGTCGGCTGCGAGCGGGTATTTCAAACCTTCGACGCCGCCTTTGTCGCGCGGGGTGTTGATCCACGCACGGTGCGAGTAGACCGAGTCAGTCGAGATACCGAGGACGTCGGCGCCGATGTCGGCAAAGTCCTGGTAGCGGTCGCTGAAAGTGGTCAATTCCGTCGGGCAAACGAACGTAAAGTCGAGCGGATAGAAGACCATTACGAGCCACTTTCCTCTGTAGTCGGAAAGCTTGACGGGCTCGTTGAGCTTCTCGAGGTTCTTCGTTGAGGCCATTTCAAAATCCGGCGCCGGCTGGCCCACCATCGCCTTTTCTACTGCCGCTGCTGTTGCTGCTGTCATGTAATCCTCCAAATAAGTTGAAATGTTCTATTAAGACAGCGGGCGTTTACTAAGACCCGCTACAATCCGGACAAACCCCCCTCAGCGTCAAATGAACCGAATGCGGCTTGAAGCGCGACTTACGCGCTGCCGCCGGCATCAGCTTCGCGGCTTCCGGCATATCCAAATCGACCATTTTTCCGCAGAGATTGCAGATGGCGTGGTCGTGTCGCTCCATAACGCCGTCGTAACGGCTGGAGCTATCGCCAAACTTGATTTCGTGAACGAGCCCGGCTTCCTTCAGGTAGCGCAACGAGTTGTAGACGGTTGCGTAGCTGATGGAGGGCAGACGCTTGCGCGCCGCCTCGAAGATGTCGCTGGCAGTCGGGTGGTCGTCGCGTTCGACGATCACTTTGTAGACAGCTTCGCGTTGTGGTGTCAGCTTCTGCTCTTTCACGATGGACTTAGACTAATTCTAAATCTAGAGATTGTCAAGCGAGGGGTCAGAGGACTGGATGAGTGCGGGCGAAATCGACGATGCGGTCGACGTAGCTCTCGAATGGTGGGCACTCGATGCCGTGCGGCGCGAGTAGTTCCCGGGCTTGTGAGGTGTCGTAAAGCTGTTTCACGAAGAAGTAAGGGACGGCGTCGTGCGGCAGGCCGGTTATTCGCGGAGACGGCGGCAGCATCAGCAAGAAACGCACCAACTTCGCCGGCGCCGTGACACGCGAACGCTTGCCGTTGATGGATCTCGCGATGGCGTTGAAGAGCTGGTTTGTCGTCAGCGGCGAAGGATCCGCCAGTTGCACTGTCTTCCCGATCGCCCGCTCGTCAAACGCCAGCGCCGCCATCGCGTCGACGACGAAATCGACCGGCACGAGATTCAAGCTGACTTTGTGGTTCCCGATATTGATCATCGACAGTACATTCGGCCAGCTCAGAAGGTAGTGAATCAAGTAGTAGACGCCGTCGTACTTCGCGGTCTCACCCGTTTGCGAGTCGCCGCAAACGACCGCTGGACGATGAATTGTGACCGGCAAATCATTTTTGAATTTTTCGACCGCCATCTCAGCCAGATATTTCGACTCTTCATAGAAATTCCGGTAGCCGGCATCGTGGCGCAGTTCCGTTTCAAGAATGACGCCTTCGCGTTTTCCAGCGACGTAGCAGGTCGACACGTGGTGGAAGTGGCGCAGGTGAGGCATTAATCTGGAAAACTGAAGCACGTGCCCTGTACCGGCGACGTTGACGTGCAGCGCGAGCTGCCGCTTGACGGCAAGGTCGTAAACCGCGGCGAGATGAAAAACTCTCGTCGTCTGTTCGAGTACGCGAGCGGCATTCGCCGGCGTTAACCCCAACTCCGCATGAGTTATATCGCCTTCGACGATTTCAAAGTCGTCAACCGGCTTTCCCGCAAGCTGGGCAATTCGCGCAATCTCGTCTTTTGCTCGGGCGATGAATGAGGGCTGGACCAGCAGGAAGAAGCGGCACGGGTTCCTGGCGAGGCGTTCCAACAGGTGATCCGCGATAAAACCCGGAAACCCGGTTACGAAAAGTGTTTCGCTATTCGACATTCAATGCCCTGAGTATAATTCAGGGGCTCAGCTCCAGCATCACTCAAAAGGTTAACGACAATGAACTTTCATTCGATGTTTTCACGCCGCAAGGCGCTGGCCCTGGCCCTTTTTATTACGACAATCTTCTCGATCACGTTCGCCCAGGAGAAGACTCAGTGCAACGTCAAGGTAACTTTGCTGCAAGTCAACGACGTCTATCAGTTTACGCCGGTCGATCAGGGGACGGCGGGCGGGCTGGCGCGCGTGATGACGTTGACGAAAACGATCCGGCAGGAGAACCCGAACACGTTGTTTTTAATGGCGGGCGACACGATCTCGCCGTCTGTCGAGTCGATAACGCTCAAAGGCGCGCAGATGATTGACGCCTGGAACACCCTCGGTCTTGACTACGCGACGTTCGGCAACCACGAATTCGATTTCGGTCCAGCCACGTTGAAGGATCGGATTAAGGAGTCGAAGTTTGGCTGGATCGCGGCTAACGTCATCGATCGCACTACGGGCAAGACGTTCGGCGACGTGCCGCCGTATGTGATTCGCGAGTTTGGCAGCGTGAAGATCGGGATATTCGGACTGGTGTTGCCCGAGACGAAGACCACTTCGCGCGCCGGCGACGACGTCGAGTTTCGCAGTCCATGCGACACGGCGAAGCAGATGGTCTCCGAGTTGCACGCGCAGGGCGTGAAAGTTGTCGTGGCCCTGACGCACTTGTCGATGCGTGAAGACAAGGAAGTGGCGCGTTGCGCTGACGTGGACGTCATCATCGGCGGTCACGAGCACACGTTGCTCGAGTCGCTGGCCGGACGCGCGCCGATCTTCAAGATGACCGCCGACGCGCGCGAGCTCGGCAAGATCGATCTGAACATCTCGCAAACGACAGGTGAACTCGAGAGCATCGACTGGAAGGTGATTCAGGTCGACAGCAAGACGCCGGATGCGCCGGAGTTTTCGGCTGTCCTTCGCAAGTATTCGAATCTGCTGGCTGAGCTGTCCAAGCCGGTGGGACGATCGAGCGTCAAGCTCGATGCGCGGAGTGCCGAGAATCGCACGAAGGAGACGAACGTCGGCAATCTCGTGGCCGACTCGTTTCGCAAGGCATTGACCGCAGACGTCGGCTTGATGAACGGCGGATCGATCCGTGCTGACGAGTTGATTCCTGCGGGACGAATCACCGTCAGGGACGTGTTGTCGATTCTGCCTTTCAAGAACAAGTTGGTTAAAATCGAGGTCACGGGAGCCACGTTGAAAGCGGCGCTGGAGCATGGCGTCAGCCGGACGGCGCCGGGCGCCGAGCCGGGTGGATTTCCGCAGGTTTCCGGTGTTGAGTTTTCGTTTGATGCGTCGAAAGCTCCGGGTTCGAGAGTTGTCGACGTGAAGGTCAACGGCCAGCCGCTCAACGAGACGAGAAAGTACTCGCTAGCGACGTCCACGTTCCTCGCGCTTGACGGCGGCGATGGCTACACGATGTTCAAAGGATCGCCGGTGCTGATTCCGGCCGACCGCGCGCCGATCGACTCGGAAGCGCTCAAACGAGTCTTTGTCGGAGGAAAGGCGATTGCGCCCAAGGTCGAGGGACGGATCAAGCGACTGGATACAACGCAGAAGGCTGCATCCGATTGTAAGTAGCCAAGGCGTTGGTAGTGAGTCAAGCAATTAGAACGGGTTTTGCCCGCAAAGGCGCAAAGGGAGCAAGCAAAACTGCGCGTTCAAAGCTCCAGGCTCACCCTTGCTTGATCGGTATCTTCTCTCTTCGCTCGTTAACGGCAACGTAGATCACTTCCGCTTCCGTCACGCGCACACGTTCGCTCTTCCCCAGCCGTTCACTTTCCACGACCACGCGGACGGTGATCGACGTCGTCCCGACTCTCACTGTTTCAGCGTAGAAGCTCACCAGGTCGCCGACAAAGACCGGCTTGTGAAAGATGACTTCCTTCATCGCCACGGTGACAAACCGTTCCATGTGCGTGTACCGGTGGGCCTCGATGGCCCCGGCCGTGTCGATGTAACTCAGAATAACGCCGCCGAAGATCGTTCCCTGCGAATTGGTGTCGCGTGGCAGCAGCGTGATGCGTATCGCGGGATCTCGGTGTTCTGGCATGTGCCTATCGTAAGCGCACTGGTTCTGCGGAACAAACGCTTTCATCGCGGTGTCTAAGCCCGCGTCGATCCCCGGCGGCCCAGACATCTCGTACGAAAGGTCGGTGACGCGATGACGTTGTTTCCACTTTGTTCAAACTACCTCCTTCTGCTCAACTTTCAAGAGGACACTGGCGCGTTCGACGACCTTGGAAAACTGCTGCTGGGCGCCCTGGTAGCAGCAATCGTCGTCGCCATCGGCTTTACACTTATCAGAATGCGAATGCGCGACAAAAAGCCGCAAGCCCCCAGCTTTATCAGCATTAGTTCCACTGAGAGGAAGAAGGAACGCGCGCCGAATTCCCTATGAGTGCTGCGATAGCTGGCGTGGCGGCAATAGGAGCGGCGACAGCTTTAACCGCCGAGTTGCTGGGTGATCCAGTCGGTAATTGCGGTCTTGAGCTCGTCGAGGCCGTTCTCGAAGAAGTGGCCGGCGCCGGGGATTACGACTAAACGCACTTGAGTACGCTTTTCGAGATCCGCGGCGAGGCGGCGCAAGTCCTCGACATTCCCAAACTCATCGTGTTCCCCGTGTACCAGCAGTAACGGCTTGCGGCACGATTGGAGGAAACTGAAGTCGTATTTCTCGAGCGGCGTGCCGATGCCGATCAGATAATCGACACGCTCATCCTCGACCCCGACCTCCAATCCAACCCGCGAACCGAACGAAAAACCGCAGACCGTGATGCTCGAATCGGGATAGTGGGCCGACAGATAATCGAGCCCTGCGCGGACATCGTCGCGTTCACCGCGGCCTTCATCGTGTTGGCCTGTGCTTTGTCCAACGCCGCGAAAGTTGATCCGAAGAGTCGTGAGTCCGGCGTCGTTCAGCGCCGCGGCAGCACGAAACACGACTTTGTTGTGCATCGTGCCGCCGCCGAGTGGATGTGGATGAAGCACCAGAGCCACGGCTCGGGGTGGACCTTGCCGCGGCTCCTTAAGAATCGCTTCTAATTGTCCGTGCTCAACGGGAATGAAAAGGTTGCCGCTTGGATACATCGTAACGATCTGTGTTCACAACCACAGATTTAAAACTATTCGGAACCTTCTTCTTCTTCTTCTTCCATGCTACTGGTCTCACCACCACCTTCGAACTCTGCAGCGGTCGACTCCATCATGGAAGCCTCGCTCTCCATGGCCTCGGACCCTAGTGCAGTCTCAGCCGGAGCAGTGGTTTTACTCGATCTCTTTCTGGAAGCCTTCTTCGTGCCACCTTTCTTACCGGCTGACTTCTTTCCGCTCTTCTTCGTTGACTTGGCAGCGCCTTTCTTTCCAGCCTTCTTTGTGCCACCCTTCTTACCGGCTTTCTTTGCCGCTTTCTTACCCGCTTTCTTGCCACCTTTCTTGCCCGCGCGCTTCGCGGCCATACCACGTCCCTTCGATTTACCGGCGCTCTTCTTTGCCGCTTTCTTTCCTCCTTTGCGCGCACCACTGGACTTCTTGCTTCCTTTTCTGGCTGCCATTTCGTTCGCTCCTTTTTGTGGTCTGTGTTTGGCTCACCGTAGCAAAATAATTTGAGACTGTCACCATGTTTTGATCGAAAATTTTAACGCGCTCGAATTAAGAACTTTTGTAGACACGCATCGACGTTTCGAGCTAAATTAAACCCGCTCTCCATAAAACGAACCCGGCGGAAAGGCTGTTGGATGCAAGATAGTTGCGCTGTCAGCACTGGAACGGTTTTTCAACCCTCGCTTCACCGTCTCAGCCAGATCTTGTCGGGCCAAGCGAACCAAGATTTTAATTTGTCGTCAGATACTCAACCACGAACTGGACCTCGCACACGCAAAACGGCATTGGTTGTAGACGACGTTGCCGACGTGACCGAGATGCTTGCCGTGTTGTTGAGCCATGCCGGTTACGAGGTCGTCACCGCAGCTTCCGCGCGGGCGGCCCTAAACGCCGCACGTGAGCGCCAGTTTGACGTCATTATTTCGGATATCGGCATGCCTGAAATGAATGGCTATCAACTCGCGCGCGAGATGAGAACGCTGCCGGGCTACGAAAGCGTACCGATGGTCGCCGTCACCGGCTATTCGATGTTCGACGACAAGGAGCGGTCGACAAACGCGGGCTTCAATGCACACATGACCAAGCCGATAGATCCTCGGGCCCTGATCGATCTAATCGAACGACTGTGAGGTACAGACGAACGGCCAGTTGAGCGATTGATGACGACGCGCCCCGGCATACTCACCAGGCTTCGATCCGAATCCACAATACGAATCCTCCAGTTTTTAGTCGGCGTGATCGGCATCGCGTTCGTCTTCTGGGGCCTTCAGTTTTCAACTTCGGCCATCTGTTGCGGCGATTTCGATGGTTACTACCATGTGAAATGGACCCGCACGATGTGGGAGTCGATAAGGGCCGGAAAGTTTCCACCGCAGTTTCCCTGGCTGCCGCTCACGACATTAAGCCCCGGACAGTTCGTAGACCACCATCTGCTGTTTCACTTCATGCAGATGCCCTTCGTGGCAATCGCCGACGCGCGATTGGGCGCGAAGATCGCATCGGTGGTTTTTGCCACGCTCGCGGTGCTTTCCTGCTACTGGCTGCTCATGTACTACCGAATTCGGTACGTGCTGTTCTGGCTCGTGGCATTGCTGGCCTGCTCGTCGCCGTTTCTTTTCCGGCTGAGCATGGCCAAGGCGCCGCCGTTCGCCATCATCTATCTCGTCATCGCGATCGTTCTGTTCTTCAAGAAGAAATACTGGTGGTTGTTGCCATTGGCGGCGTTTTTCACCTGGACCTACGACCTGTTTGTACTGTTGTTGCTGGCGACCGTGCTCTGGGTGATCGTCGTTGCCTGGACCGACGTGCGTTTCGAATGGCGTCCTCTGGTTTTCGTGGTCCTGGGCTGCGCGCTGGGTCTCGTCGTTAATCCCTATTTCCCGCATAACTTTCGCCAGCTTTTTGAACACATAGCGATCAAGCTGACGCTCTCGGGCTTCGACACGAAAGTCGGCGGCGAGTGGTATCCGTACGATTCATGGCAGTTTCTGGGAACCTCGGCGGTTGCGTGCGTCGCGATGCTGGTCGGTTACGTGATGTTTGAACCGTCAGAACGGCGTCGCGCTCAGTATCCAGCGTTCTTTCTTCTGTTTTCGACGGCGTTAATGATCATGACCGCGCGCTGGCGGCGAATTGCCGAGTATTGGCCTCCGTTTGCGGTGATGTTTGCGGCGTTCTCGCTACAGCCATGGCTGGTGGGCGTTCGTTCGTATCTGACTCGTTTGCCTCCCGACGTGCTGGAGGAGCTCAAACCGTTTCTCGACAGCCACGAGGTGAAAAATGAAGATAAAGAAAAACGCAACTGGCGAGAATGGCTGCTGATGGGGGGCGCTGCTTTTGTCGCTGTGATTATGGGCATCGTGCTTTGCCTCAACCTCTTGAACGAGGTGAAGGAAATCGGCGACAGCCGACCTCACGATTACTTCCGCGCCGGCGCTTCATGGATGCGTCACAACATCCCGCCGGGTCAGACCGTTTTCAACACCGACTGGGACGATTTCCCGCGGCTGATCTACTACGACCCCACACACAACTACGTCTCCGGTCTCGATCCGAATTATCTCTTCGACAAAGATCCCTCATTGTCGCGTTTGTACGATCGCATCGGATTGGGAACGCAGGACGATCCTGGACCGCTAATCCGCGATCGGTTTGGCGCGCGCTACGTCTTTACGGACAACGATCACAACGACTTCACGGAAAAAGCGCGGACCAGCGGTTGGTTCGACATCGTCTATGAGGATTCGGAGTGTATGATCCTGTATATTCGCGACGAGCAGATCGGCCCGGTAGAAGAAACGCTTGGTCCGACGCCGCCTGATACACCATGAGAGTTAAGTGCTTATTGATGGTCGTTCTTGCGTTGCTCGCGTGGGGCTGCAACCGAGCTCCTGAGACAGCCAACGGTGAACCCACGCCGCTGCCTTCAGCACTTCCGACCTCGACGCCGCTTAACGATTTTGACGAAGCATTGCGGTTCGTGCGAAACGGTCAGTTCACGTATGTCTGGGTCTTCACGCGGAAGGACGGCAAGTCGTTCGACTCCGAGGATGGAACGATCATTAGAACAAAGGCGAATCAGATAGTGGATCGGGCCATGACGCGGGACGGGAAAAAGTTTGTGGCGGGCAGCAACTTCCCGTTCGAGGAACCAAACTTGGTTGAATTACAGAAGCGGTACGTGATTGAAGATTATTCCAACCGGTAAGCCCGGCCGTTCCTCAAGGCTTCAACACGACTTTTCCAAACTGCGCCCGGTTCTCAAGCAGTTCGTGCGCCTGACGCGCCTCGCCGAGCGGCAGCACTCGATCCACGACCGCGCGAATCTTTCCCTCCTCGATAAACTTCATCGCCTCCAGGAGTTCCGCTTTCGAGCCCATGAAAGATCCGAGTATGTTCAGGTGCCGGTAGAACACCTGGCGCAGGTCGGTGCGCGCGTCGTAGCCGCTGGTCGCGCCGCAGGTAACGAGCCGTCCGTTGTTTTTGAGGCTGTTGATCGAACCGGACCAGGTGGCGGCGCCGGTGTGTTCGACGACGACGTCGACACCTTTGCGATCGGTCAATCGTTTGACTTCTTTAGGCCAGTCGTCGCGGGTGTAGTTGATGGTTTCATCAGCGCCGAGCTCGCGGGCGTGCGCCAGTTTTTCGTCTGTGCTGGCGGTTGTGAGCACGCGAGCGCCGCGCAGTTTCGCGATCTGAATGGCGACTGAACCGACGCCGCTGCCGGCAGCCTGTACCAGTACGTTTTCGCCGGGCTGCACATTGGCGCGCGTGACCAGCATGTGCCACGCAGTCACTGTCACCAACGGCAACGCTGCCGCCTCTTCCCAGCTAAGCCGCGCCGGTTTCGGAATGATGTTGGCACCCGGCACGGCGACAAGCTCGGCGTAGCCGCCGTTGCGGCGATAGCCAATGATGTCGTACTCGCGGCAGAAATTGTCTTTACCGCTGAGACACGCCTCGCAATGTCCGCACGAAACGCCGGGCTGAACCATCACTTCGTCGCCCGGCTTGACCCAGGTCACCAGCTCGCCGGCCTCGCGCACCACACCTGCGACGTCATTTCCGAGAATGTGCGGCAGCGGAATCTCGATACCCGGCAGCCCTTTTCTGGCCCAGATGTCCAGGTGGTTCAGCGCGCATGCTTTCACCTCGACGAGCACTTCGTTCGCACGGATCCGCGGCTCCTGTACATCTGTGTACTCCAGCACCTCCGGACCGCCGTGTTGTCTAAAAATTGCGGCCTTCATTAATTTGCACCGACGGCTTCGGGTTTTTCCGCCGCTTGTTCGCGGGCGTGATAGGAGGAACGAGTGAGCGGGCTGGATTCGACATGATGAAATCCGAGGTCCATGCCGACGTCGCGCCACTGTGCAAACTCCGCCGGAGTCACGTAACGTTCGACCGGGAGTCGACGGGCGTGCGGTTGCAGGTACTGTCCGATTGTCATTATGTCGCAGGAGACGGAGCGGAGGTCCTTCATCAACGCAACGACCTCGTCGAACGTCTCGCCGAGGCCGACCATGATGCCGCTCTTCGTCAGCATGCCACGAGCTTCGCGGTCGCGCCTTGCGGCGGCTCGTTTCAGAAGGGTTAACGATTGCTGGTAATCGGCGTCCGGCCTGACTCGTCGATAAAGACGCGCGATCGTTTCGGTGTTGTGGTTGAGCACGTCGGGCTGAGCGTCGAGTACGGTGTTGAGTGCCGCTTCGTCGCCGTTGAAGTCGGGTATCAGGACCTCGACTTTGCAGTTTGGATTGAGAGCACGGACCTGTCGAATCGTTTCGGCCCAATGCGCCGCGCCGCCGTCCGGAAGATCGTCCCGATTGACTGACGTGATCACTGCGTGCGCCAGGTTCAGGTGGCCCACCGCTTCGGCGACGTGTCGCGGTTCGTCGGCGTCGAGCTCTCCTGGTTTTCCTTTTCCGACCGCGCAAAACCCGCAATGACGCGTACAGATGTCGCCGCCAAGCATGAACGTCGCCGTACGATCGGACCAGCACTCGAAAATGTTCGGGCAGCGTGCTTCCTGGCAGACCGTATGGAGATTCAGTCCCTCGATTAGCTCGAGTACACGATTCTGATTGGTCGGATCGCCCAGCCGGATGCGAAGCCATTCAGGCTTCGGTTGACGGATCTTTTGATTATTACTGATTACACGAAGTTCGCGGGCCAATTGATTTACCTCGGAAGCGATTCTACACGGTCAGCAGGCACAGATAAAAACGCTTACCAGCGCTGAATGAATGTGATATATGACGGAACCGGAGGACCCGAAAATGAAGCACATTCTGTCGATCTGCTGTTTGATCCTTCTGTTCCCGGCCGCCCCTGCCAATGCCGACATTGCGAAACCGAAGCAACCGGCGCAAGCGTCCAAGGTCGTCTTGCGGACAAATCTCGAAGTGGTTCCTGAGGCGAACGGGTTTCAGGCGAAGCTGCAAATCTCGCAGTCAGAATTGCAAACGCTGCGCGCGGCCTTGAGTGTGCCGCCAGATCTTCCCCCAGTCGCGGCAGGTATTTCGTTCAGTCCGGGGCGCACGATAATCGCCGGCTTGTTTATGTTTTTGGCAATCTCGTTCGCCGGCGTTTTCCTGGCGCGTTCACGTTTCGGCCGCATTCAGAAGACAATCGGCGCGTTGATTTTGATAGCGGTCGTTGTTGGAGCGGCGACTGTGATCACGCGCGGGAATGCTGGTCCGCCGCCGGGTTATTGGACGTGGAGAAACTTGTCGAAGAACCTGGCTGAGAATCAACCCACAATGGGTTCGCTCGCGATCGAGATAGTTCCCGACGATCCGAATAAACCGCCACGAATCAGGCTCGTCATTCCGGTGGAGAAGAAGGCTAAATAACGTGCAGGAAGCGATCGATCTGAAATTCGCACCAGCAGCGCGTGCAGCAGACCAAAGGCACGTTAAGCTGAATGTATTTGTGGCTGGGCTCGTAGCGTGTGCGGTTGCGTCCGCGGCGCTGGCGAGCTGGCTGCCGTTGCAGGTTTCGATCGTGACCGTTTTCCTGTTTGCCGGTCCACATAACTGGTTTGAGTTGCGTTACTTCCTGACGCGGCTGCCGGTGCGTTTTGGCCGATCGCGCAACTTCTTCGTCACTGCCTTCGCCGGCCTCGGACTTCTGACACTTACTTACGTCTCGCTTCCCCTGCTCTACCGTACCGCGTCGCTGACGGAGAAGACGTGGCTGACGATCGTCGCGAGCTGGAATACTCTGCTGCTGTTCTGGCTCGCGTTGCTCATCAGGCAGCGGGCGAAGCAAAAACGATTGGCGAACTGGTCCTGGACCGTATCGCTTGCGCTCGCCCTTTCGGCGTTGAACTGGCTGCGGCCCGATCTGTTCAGCCTCGCTATCGTTTACATTCACCCGCTCGTTGCGCTCTGGTTTCTCGACCGGCATCTTCAGCGGACACGGCCGGACTGGTTACGAGCATACCGCCGCTGTTTGTCATTGCTGCCCGTGTTGTTGGGCGCGATGGTCTGGCAATTGTCACGAACCACGCCGTTAGCTGACGACAACGGTCTCTTCTGGCGCATCACGCAGCACTCCGGCGCCGATCTGTTGCCACAGGTTTCGAGCCACTTGCTCGTGTCAGTTCATCTGTTTTTGGAAATGCTGCACTATGCTGTCTGGATCGTGGCGTTGCCGCTTATCGGCGCGTCCGTGAGGTTTTGGGACGTGAAGAAAGTTCCAATTGTGCGGCATCCAAAAGGCTTTCCGAAACTGATCGCCGCCATGCTCATCATCGCGCTCGTCGCCGTCGTCGCGCTCTGGCTTGGCTTCTCAGTCGACTACGCTACGACCCGCGACGTCTACTTCACCATCGCCATCGCCCACGTGCTCGCCGAAGCCCCGTTCCTGTTAAGGATGCTCTAGTGTCGCCTTCCGATCTCTGGCGCTTCCTGCCGCTCGGATACCTGCTGACGATCGCGATCGAGACGCCGATCCTGCTGGCCGGCCTCTCGTCGCGGCATCCGAAATCGCGGCGCGCGCTTGCAGGCGTTTGGCTGACGGCCTGCACCTATCCGATCGTGACCCTCGTGTTGCCGTTGTTACTCGCGAACCAATCGCGCGCGTTGTTTCTGCTGGTGGCGGAAACTTTTGCGCCGGCGATGGAGTGTCTGTTGTTCTGGCTGGCGTTTGGTGTGCGGTCGGAACTCGGCCGCAGATCGATGTGGCAAGACTTTGCGGCGATCGTCATCGCCAACCTCGCGTCGTTCCTGGTGGGCGAGTTGTTAAATGCGTGGCGTTGGTTCGGTTTACTCGATCAGTTGGGCTAACAATTCCGGATCGATGTTCCCGCCCGATAAAACCACGCCGACACGCTTCACGTCTGCGGGCAGTTTTTGAAACATGACAGCCGCTGCGGCGGCCACACCGGACGTCTCCACCAACAACTTCATTCGGAAAAGAATAAAACGGAGCGCAACGACGATCTCGTCATCAGACACGGTCAACACGTCTTCGGCCAGTTGTTGCACGATCGGAAACGTGAGTCGGCCCGGAATTTGAACGCGAAGCCCGTCGGCGATAGTCGCGGGCGGCGGAATCGTGACGCGCTCGCCTTTCAGTAGCGACTGCCGCGTGTCGTCAGCATCCGCGGGCTCGACCGGAAAACAACGGACCGTCGGGTTCAACGCCTTCGCTGCGATGGCCACGCCCGCGAACAATCCGCCGCCGCTGCATGGCGTTAACACGCAATCGAGACCCGGCACTTCTTCCATCAATTCGAGACCGCACGTTCCCTGGCCCGCGAGAATGAACTCGTCGTCGTACGGCGGGACCATCACGAGTTTTTCGCGTTCGGCGAGATCGAGCGCAAACGCCTCGCGGTCCTGTTTCTGTCGATCGTAAAAAACGACTTCCGCGCCGTAGTCGCGCGTTGCGCTGACCTTTGCTTTCGGCGCATCCGTCGGCATGGCGATAACTGCGCGCACGCCCGCTTCGCGTCCCGCCAGAGCCACTGCTTGCGCGTGATTACCCGACGAGAAGGCGACGATGCCGCGGCGTTTCTCGTCGCCGGTGAGTGATTGAATCTTGTTGGTGGCGCCGCGAATCTTGAATGCTCCCGCGCGCTGAAGGTTTTCGCACTTGAAGAAGACTTCTTTCCCGGCGACTTCATTGAACTGGCGCGAGGTGACGACCGGCGTGCGATGAATGCGCGAGTGGATGCGTTCGCGCGCCTCCTGGATCATTTCGATGTTAGGCATAGATTGGCAACGGGTTCAGTTTGAATTCAAACACTTCGGCAAAACGTTCGACGATGCGATCTTCCACGACGCTCAACTTCGTCTCTGAGCCGAGCAGCTCTTCCATCGACGTTACGGGCTCACCTTCGCAGGCGATGATCAGATTGAAGTAACTAAGATCAGTGTTGACGTTGAGCGCGAAGCCGTGGGTCGTGACCCAGCGCGCGATGTGGACGCCGATCGCCGCCACCTTCCCACGCGAGGTGTGAACGCCCGTCAGGCCCTCGATGCGAAACGCATTGATGCCGAAGTCTGACAACGCGCGTATCAAGACCTCTTCCAGGTCGCGCACGTAGCGATGTACGTCTTCGCGGTCAGGGCTCAGATTGATGATCGGATATCCGACGACCTGACCGAGGCCGTGATAAGTTACTTTTCCGCCGCGATTCGATTCAAACAAGGTGACGTTTCGCTGTTTGAGTTGTTCTTCGTCCAGCAGAATGGCGGAATTGTCGCCGCGGCGGCCGATGGTAAAGGTGTGGGGGTGCTCGAGCAGCAGCAGTGTGTCGGGTTGCGTACTGTTCTTTACCATCTGCTCGGTCTGTTTTTGCAGCGCGAGGGCCGACTCGTAGTCCACGAGACCCAATCTTTGGACCAAAAGCTTTCTTTCTTCGCGGGCGCGCGTCATCGTGCAACCAGTCTGTGGACTTTGTGCGTCATTCTAACAGCCGCGTCGGTCTTTGGTACAATTGGCCCGAAAACACTTAAAGGGAGACACATTTTGAAACTCATCGCCATGGCTGTGTTGACAGCAACCTTCATCGTTCCCAGCAGCGTCCTGGGCCAAACACGAAGCCGATCGTCGAAACCAAAACCGAGCAGCACGACCGCAACCGCGCAGCGCACGGCACAGGTCCGCACGACGGGAGCGACGCGCGTCGCCGATCAGATCAAGTTATTGACCAGGTTTGTCTACTTGCTTGGCGGTGTGTCCAGCGGAATCGCGCAGGTCGACGAAGCGGTGCGGCGGAAAGAAGCGTCGCCAGAGATGGTGCAAAAGAACCAGCAGAGTAAACTGACTGTCAAAACAAGTATTCAGGGGTTTCGTGAAGGCCTGGACAAGCTGGAGATCGACTTTCGCGCGACGCCGGAACTGCAACCGTACTACATCAAGCTCGCGGGTGTGGCTGCGGGCGCGGCGACGGCTGAAGAGCAAGCGGCCGCGAATCAGTTTGACGCGTCCGGAAGAACGTTACTGAATGTGATTAATCGACTGACGGACGTGCTACTCATAATGAGGACCACGGCCTAGTCCTGCTGTTTCTTCGGATAGAATCCCTGGCGCGCACGAACCCGAACGTCAGTTCGCGCGGGAACCGTGACACGAATACGTCGAAACTGTGTCGACGGTAATTCCGTGTTGGCGTAGTACTGAAGCAAATACTGCCCGCGCAACTCAGACGCGATCCTGCTAAAGACATTCGCAAGATCCGCATCGACTTCGGGAACGAAAGTGGTGCCGCCGGTCGAGTCGGCCAAACGCTGCATGCCCTCATGGCCCTTCCGGGTGATGACGTTCAAGTACATCGTATTTCCCGCCGGATTGATCGCATAGAAAACGGCGTCAGCTCGTTGCAGATTTTTCTCGACTTCAGCCAGGGCGCGCGCAGTAACCCGGTCTTTAACCGTCATCGACACGGATAACTGCTCGTCCGCAGTCGTACCGATAGCTTTCTTGATTGCCTCGCTGAAATTGTCGGCGCCGTCGGAGATAACCACGACGACGCGGCGATGTCTTGCAGGAGTTTTTTCGAGATACTTTGCGGCCTCGACAACGGTATCGTAAAAAGCCGTCGGTCCTTTGTCGGCGGCGGGTGTAAAGGCAAGAAGCGCCGCCGCGGCCGTGTCAGCAGTTGTGCTCACCTGTTTGAGAATCGGCGTGCGATCGATCATGAAGAGCGACGCGCGATCGTCTTTCTTCAGGACTTCCTTCAGAAACCGCGCGGCCGCTGTCTTCTCAAACTCGAACCGCGTATTCGTGCTGCCGGATACGTCGATGAGCAACGCGATCTCTAACGGGACCTGTTCCGGGTCGCCCAGCTCAGTGATCTCCTGCTGTTTACCTTCTTCTTCGAGACGAAAGTCAGTCTTCGCGAGCCCGCGCACCGGCTGCCCGTTGCCGTCCGTGACGGACACAGGCACCATCACGAGATTCGAAGTGACACGAACGACGTCGATCACTTCTTTCTCGGGCGGCGTTGGCGTAGGAGTAGGTTTGGCTTTCCAGAGCGGCGGTGGCGGCGGCAGATCTTTTACAGACTGTGCCTGGGCCACCGGTATAAACATAAAAACGGCCAGCACTCCCAGCAGGAATGCCGGCCGCAAAAGTCTTTTTTCAACCCCCAACATCATGTCTGACACCCTCGAGCCTTTGTATCATGCCGCCGGCTTGTGCGGGGAATGTTTGCTTATCCTACCGCGTTTGTGACGGCATGATCCAATAGACTTTGGTGCGACCTTACTGACGTGGAGTTGCACCGGATGGGTGAAACTCCACGAATCACTTAGTTACCCGAACCCGACGTTCCCGGATTCATCGTCGGCGCTGGGGAGGTTAGTCCCTTGTTCACCAACAGCTTGATCTCGACGCGTCGATTCTGAGCGCGGCCCTCGCGGGTTTCGTTCTCAGCAATCGGATTCGTTTCACCGAAGCCATACGGCGTAACGATGCGACGCAGCGGGATCTGGTGGTTCTCCACCAAGTACCGAATAACGGCATCAGCACGACGCTGGCTCAACTCACGATTTCGATTAATTGAACCTCTCGCATCGGCAAAGCCTGAAACCTCGAGCACGTAGCCCTTGGCGTTCATTGCCTTGCTGGCAATGTCGTCCAGGGTCGTCTTTGATTCAGGCGAGAGCACGGCGCTGCCCGATTTGAAGTTCACGGCCGCGGTCGTCTGCGGAGTGTAGTCGTCGAGAGCCGAGATGCGATCGTTGGTCGCATTCACGCCGGCGACAGCAGCATCAGCAGTTGCCTGGGCTGCCTTCGCGCCACCGCGAGCGGCGTTCGAAACGGCAGCGAGCTCATCCAACTGGCCCGACAGGCGTTGCGCATTGGCTTCGACCTGGCTGAGCTTGGTTTCCGTATCGGAGGCCCGTTCCTCGAGCGGCGCGGCGCGTGATTCAACGGCGCGCGCAACGCGCATGTCTGATTCATTGAAGCGGATCTTCTCGGCGGCCAATTCGCCCTGGCCGTTGCCGCGTCCCTCAACCTCCACGTTCAAGCCGCGCAGGATGCTGGTCTGTGCATAGTTAGTGCCACCACGCAGGAACCCACCTTTTGTCTTCACGCTGGTCCTGTCATCCAGGCGCACAACCGTATCCACACCATTCATGTCACGTACGGTGAACGTATCCGCGTCACGGCGGGTAACCACACCCTTAAGCTTCATCTTTTGGCCGCTGGCAATAGTGCGCGAGCCGGCCGGGTTGGTTGTATCTTGAGCCAGGACAGGGGAGGCTGAGAAGACTAACAGGCAGGTAGTAAGCACTGCCGGGGCAAACATTTTATGTTTAGTGAATACCATCGATTTATCTCCTTAGAAGCTAGTAACCAAATGTAACGCGGCCTTGCCCGCGTTCTCCTCTAACATGGCGAGTTATCGCCCTCGCCTCCCGCTCGTCAAATTTTGCGGATGACAACTCTTAGAC
>JBKPNH010000062.1:0-69135 GCA_046732535.1 Acidobacteriota bacterium | reverse complement strand
CCTTCTGATTCGATACACTCGCAGTCGTAACGCATTGGGCCCTATACCCAATTGCTCGGCCAAGATCCGTCGATTGTTAATTTTGTTTTTCCCGCCGTCCGCGTAATACGTCAGAATCAATTCACGATCCGCTTTCGGAATTGCGTTCAAAGCCTCATCCAATTGTTTGAGCTTGTTTTCGAAATCCTCATCCTCGGGTCTTGGTAATGAGCATCCAGCTTTGCTGCGCTGGGTCATGATTTCGTGCTGGTATTCGAGATAAATTTTCTTTGCGACTCCATAGAAATATCGTGCGGGATCGCCCGCAAACTCGGTCGTAATATAGGTGAGCTTTCGAGCAACTCGATCAAGCGTGGCGTCGGCGAGGTCTTCGGCAAAAACACACTGCCTGGCCCTGAACATCATTATCAGCCGAGCGCGGATCGTCTCGTATTTCCGGCCTGCTGTTTGCCGATCAGAGCCCAGCCAATAGAGGAATCGTTCAAAAGAGGCGGTGTTGATGCAACGGTCAGGGTCGATTTGCCCCAGCGATAGCCGCGCGGAGTTGCTCAGTTGATACTCAGCGGTAGTATGTCCAGGGTTTAAAGTCGGTAAAGAAATCACACTGCTACATTGCGTATTCATACATAGCTCCTGGGCTGTATTAACAGGCCGAAGAGTTTCGCGATGATTTCGCGTACCTATATCCATTGGCTTCAGTCCTCAGTTTCAACAACTCACTTATGTACGCGCCAAATTGAAATAGAACTTATCTCCCTGCATCAGTTTCTGCCTGCTTGTTTTCCACATGGGGCGTATAATGCAGTTGTTCAACTATTCACTGTCCTTACTCTGCTCGGATCTACAATGCCTCAGTCGTCTGAAATTACTGAATTGCTTCACAGGTGGACCGCTGGAGAGAAAGAGGTTCTCGATAGCCTGCTTCCGGTGGTTGAGCGTGAACTACGCACAATTGCGCGTAAGTCGTTGCGAAGGCAAAGACCGGGACAAACTCTACAGACGACTGAGTTGGTGAATGAGGCTTATCTGCGTCTCGTCGATCAGACACGTGTCCAATGGCAGAACCGGGCACATTTCTTTGCAATTGCGGCCCAGATAATGCGGCGTGTCCTGCTCGATCATGCAAGGAGACGGAACAGAACTAAACGTGGGGCAGGCGCTAATCAAATTTCACTTTCCTCGGTGACGATACGGTCTCCTCAAAAATCGCCAGAGCTGATCGCATTGGACGAAGCGTTAACGAAACTCGAACGTGCAGATCCTTTTAAGAGTCGAGTTGTTGAATTGAGGTACTTTGGTGGTTTAAGTCTCGAAGACACGGCGGAGGTACTGAATGTAGCTCCAGTAACGGTCAGCCGTCATTGGCATCTCGCAAAGGCGTGGCTAAAACGTGAGTTGGCGTAGATATGGTTTGTGGCGTTTTGGCGCGTAAGAATTATGAGGATCCAGCCATGAAAAGCGAACGATGGCGACGTGTTGAGGCGCTGTTTCATCGTGCCGTCGAGATGAGTCACCCAGAGCGAGATGCGTTCTTACAAGCTGCCTCGAAAAGTGACTCCGAGTTATTGCGAGAAGTTCAGGATCTCCTGAGATCCTATCAATCACCAGGCAGCTTTATGGAAGAACCTCTCTTCTCGAGAGGATTGCGGGAGTTGAACAGTGATGATTCCGACACGCCCACCGATAAGCTGGGGCGATATCGGATCGTTAAGAGAATTGGTGTTGGAGGCATGGGGGAAGTATTCCTGGCGCATGACTCTGTTTTAAATCGGCAAGTGGCGCTCAAGCTTTTACCCTCATCTCTCACCTCAGATCCACAGCGCGTCAGGCGATTTCAGCAAGAGGCTTACGCCGCATCGACGATTTCCCATCCGAACGTCGCGCACATCTACGAAATTGGCGTGCAGGATAACTACCATTTTACGACGATGGAGTATGTTGAAGGCCGCACCCTTCGCGAGGTCTTAAATCAGGGACGACTTACTATCGGCGAGGCACTCGGGATCGCGTTGCAAGTAGCTCGCGCACTGGAAGCGGCGCACGCGTCGGGCGTTATTCATCGCGACATCAAACCCGAAAACATCATGATCAGGCCGGACGGCTACGTAAAGGTGCTTGATTTCGGACTAGCAAAGCTGCATCGAATGCCAGACGCAGACGACCCACAGCAGACTCAGATTGCGACGATGGTCCATACCGAACCAGGTTTGATTATCGGTTCCCCCTCGTACATGTCTCCAGAACAAGCGAGAGGAGTCGATGTCGATGCCCGCACCGATATCTGGAGCCTGGGAGTAGTGCTGTACGAGATGTTATGTGGGTGGCCGCCATTTCAGGGGTCAACCACAATGGATTTGATTGTTGCGCTGCTCCGAGAGGAACCCGCGCCGATTTCAGCATCTTTACGGCACGCGCACTCGGGCGTTCGCAAGTTAATGAATCGAATGCTTTCGAAAGACAAAGACCGGAGATATTTGACGAGCGGGGAGGTTGTCACTGATCTTCACAATCTTGTCAGAGACGCGCGGTGGACCGCGAAGCGAAGTCAGAGGTTAACTCTGTTCCAGGGTTCTCAACTTGCCTTTCTGAAGCAGAAAGCGCTGGACGCCTGCCATGCTTCTGAAGGTACGGCCATAAAAGCACCGGTTCCTCTTTTTCTTGTGACTATAGCCATGGGGATAACTCTGACCTGGTGCATACAGAGCTTCAGGCGTCCCGCTGCGCTGATGAGCTATGCCGAATCAGAAAAGCATTATCAAGCAGGAGTGGAAGCGATCTTTCGTGATGATCTATATGAGGCTGTGTACCGGCTGGACCGAGCTACCAAACTTGACATCCATGCGAGTTCAGTTTTGGTCCATGCTCGATTGGCTGAGGTTTGGACCGAACTAGACTACTCAGATAGAGCCAATTACGAATTATCATTGTTAGCCAACCTCGTTCCATCCTTAGCAAAACACGGTCTCTCAGAAGCGGATGCCTTATACGTTCATGCGGTCAGGGCCACAATAAGCCGCAATTTCCGTGCGGCAGCTCAACTGTACGGACAAATCGTACAAAAGGACCCGACCAATGCAATCGCTTGCATGGACTTGGGACGAAGCTATGAACGGTTACGTTGGTGGGACGAAGCGGCACACAGTTATCAGCAGGCATTCCTTAGAAATCCTTCATTAGCGTCCGCATTTCTGCGTCTTGGGATCGTCGAGATGACAAGAAATAATGAACGAGAAGCGAATGCTGCGTTTGATCGAGCACATCAGCTTTACAAAAATACTAACGACAAGGAAGGATTGTGGGCACTCCTGAACCGCCGCGCGATTTTTGCATTTCGATCGGGAAGGAACGACGAAGCTCGTAAGTTGCAGGACGACGCAACTGAACTCCATTACTTCAATGAGTACGAGTATGTGAAAGGTCAATTCGCCTTAGCCGGCATCTTTCATAAAGAGAAACGAGATGCGATGGCGCTTGAAAGTGAGGCTCGAACACACGCTAACTCTATTAGCCGTGTCGGATTGCTGTTTCATGGACCAGACCAGCTTCTTGTAGATGGTATCCTGGATATTGCAGCGTTATATATGCGGGATAACGATCTAATAAACGCGCAAAAATACGTTCGTGAAGCATTGGACATTGCCCGGCGCTCGGACTTAAAGCTCGGCAAGGCCAAAGCAATATATGCTCATGCACAGATGTACCTGCATGAAGGTTTTCCTGAAAATGCGGATCGTGAATTCAAGCAGCTGTTGCGCGTAGAGTTTCCTAACAAAGACTTTTCAGATCAAGAGATAGCCTTGTGGCGTAACACTGTATTGGATGTTGATTACGACGTCGCAATGGGAAGATTTCGGAATGAGCATAACAGCGATACCGTATTCATTCTACATTGACTAATCTGGAACTGCCTCCGCATTAGTTCTTTATTCCCTATGATTTTGAGAGAAGAACAACCCGTAGGAGTTCAAAAATGCCCCAGATTTTCAACCTGCAGCGCCTCATTGTCTCGGTCGCGGCGTTTGTGATCATGGTGGCGGCCTCGTCCACAGCATGGGCCGATCCCATCACGATTACCGTTGGCAACCCCGGCAACCAGGGTACCGATAACGTCCTATTTAACAATCCTGCCCTGATTCATTCAGGTCTGCTCGTACAGGGCGACTTCAATGGCTCAGGCGCCGGCTTTATCGTCGATTTCACGTCCGCTTCCGGCTCCGGCAATCTCGGCGTCAGCGGCGGCCAGGCGGTGCTCGTCGGCGGGACTGACAACGTCCCCTTCAGCAACGTCACCGTCCAACTCGAAAACGGCGCCACGTTCACCAAACTGATCCTGAACATCGACGTCACCAACAACCTTCCGCCTCCGACACAGGTGCAGTTCACGGTTAACTACACGCTTGCCGGCGGCCAAGTCTTCAACGAGGTCTTCACGGTCGATACCAACGGCCAAAACTTTTTCGGCATCGTTGCCGGCGACGGCGCGGTAATCAATAGCGTCACGGTCCAGGGTCTGGGCGGTACGAACTTCGCGGACATCAATCAGTGGCGACTCGGCGGTTTCGCTCCCGCAGGTGAGGTTCCGGAACCAGCCAGTCTGTTCCTGTTGGGTAGCGGGCTTCTCGGAACGGCCGGGGCGGTTCGCCGCAGGTTGAAAAATCGCCAACAGAAGTGATATGGATTGGACCGTACTGGAACGCCCCTAACCAGGAGACAAACGCATGTATACCAAGCCAATGATTCTTCCACTAGACGGGAGTGGCCGGATCTATGTGCTGCAGGATGAAAAAGGACAAGTGGTGGGAACGGGCTCACGCGAGGTTTGCGAGGCGCTCATGTACCTGATTCGAGCAGGTCTCGCACCGGCAAGCGATCAGGGCCAGGTAATTCCCCACACTAATGTGCGCGCTGCCATCACCATCTAACAACGCGTTACAGGACCGACCAGATTCTGGAACAGGGTAATCACCTGTTCCAGAATTTTTTTTGCGTAATTTCTGGAGACGCCGTCGTATTGAATATTTAAGTTAAGTATCCTGGAAAAAACGGAAGATAGTGCAGCGGCAGGCAGGCGGGCGGGGGGTCTGATATGATCCCGCCGTGCAGCCAGTAATCTTCGCCGACCAGATGCGGGAGATCGATCGTCTCACCACCGAGCGGCTAAAAATCCCTTCAATAAAGTTAATGGAATCGGCCAGCGCGGCCTGCCTCGAGGCACTCCGCGCGCGTCTCGACTCGCAGCTCTCGGGCCTGCGAGTCCTCGTGCTTTGCGGCAAGGGCAACAACGGCGGCGATGGCGCGGGCCTCGCTCGTCTGCTCGTTGCCGAGGGGGCTGAGTGCACGGTCGTGCTGTTTGGAAAGGTCGCAGATACGCGCGGAGACGCCAGGACTAACTTCGAACGCCTGACGGGTCTCGAACGGCTGACGCTGATTGAATCTGCGGACAATTCCGACTGGAATGATTCGTCCCGTTTCAATGTGATCGTCGATGCGCTTTTCGGCACCGGACTGACGCGTCCACTGGAAGGTGTTCACTTAAAAGTCATCGAGCATCTTTCGCGTATCCAGGATGCATTGATACTCTCGATCGACATCCCTTCCGGTCTCAACGCGGACCTCGCGAATCCGATCGGGTCGGCCGTGAAAGCGGATCTCACCGTGACGTTCACTGCGCCTAAACCGGCGAACGTCCTCCCGCCGGCGTGTGACTTCGGCGGTCAATTGACTGTCGCCGACATCGGCTCGCCACGTTCGTTGATCGACGAGATGAAACCGTGGCTGTTTCTCGTTGAAGAGGACGACGCGCGGCAGTGGCTCATCAGTACGCGCTACGTCCGCGGCTCTTACAAGAACACGCACGGAAACGTTTTCATCGTCGCAGGCTCGCGCGGATATTCCGGCGCGGCAGCGTTGTGCGGTAATGCCGCGATGCGTTCAGGAGCCGGACTGGTGACTGTCGCGACGCCCGTTTCGGCGCAACCGTTGGTCGCCGCGGGTTCGATGCCCGAAGTCATGACGTCTCCACTCGCCGAAACAGATCGCGGCGCGGTCAGCGACGACGCGATCGATCATTTCCTGAAGCTTGCGGGCAAGAAAGCGACTGTCGTAGCCGTTGGCCCAGGACTGACGGCGGACGACGAACGCACCCGCCGCTTTGTCCGCGGCATCGTCGAACGGCGTTCGAAGCCGTGCGTCATCGACGCCGATGGATTGAACTGTCTCGCGCCCTGGCCTGACGAGCTGAGCGGCAACTCCGAACATCCGCTCGTGCTGACTCCGCACCCCGGCGAGATGCTGAAGTTGACGGGCAAGACTGAACTCGGCGACCCGGTTGAAACGGCGCGCGAGTTTGCGACGGCGCATCAAGTGATTGTCATGTTGAAAGGAGCAAGATCAATCGTGGCGGCGCCAGATGGCCGCGTCTTCGTTAACCCGACCGGAAATCCAGGTCTGGGCACGGCGGGCTCGGGCGACACGCTCGCCGGTCTTATTTCCGGCTTTCTTGCGCAAGCCTACGCGACTCTGAAAGACAAAGCAGATCCGCTGGCAGCAGTTATCGCGGCGTTGTACGTCGGCGGACTCGCGGGCGATTTGGCAGCGGAAATGTTTGGCATGCGCACGATGGTCGCTTCCGATATCCGCGACCATTTCACGAGCGCGGTGCGTTATTTAGATCCAGAAGGAGAACAACCTGGTGCGGCCATATGACGAGATCTCGCGACCATCTTCCTACCGGTGACTTTCACAGCTCTTCTCCGGTGAAAACTTTCAACCTCGGACATCAGGTCGGGGCGCGGCTCGAGGGCGGCGAGATCCTGCTACTCAACGGACCACTGGGCGCCGGCAAGACGCTCTTCGTCAAAGGAATCGGTTCTGCCCTCGGAGTCGCCGAAGAAGACGTCACCAGCCCGTCATTCACGCTCGTCAATCCGCACGAGGGCCGCCTGCGCCTCTATCACATCGACCTCTACCGCCTGGACAAGGGCGCTAGCGCGGCCCACGCCGTCGATCTGGACGAATTACTCATCGACGAACACGCCGTGATAGTCATCGAATGGCCTGAACGGATGGGCGACTACCCTTTACCCAACGCCGTCTGGCACATTAACATTTCCGGCGATGGCGATTCGCCTCGCCGGATCTCAATCACAAAACGTTAAGGAGTGAATAGTAAATGCCATATCCAGAAATCATGATTCGCCCAATGCGCGAAGATTTAACGCGTTTAGGAGTGGAGGAATTGAAAACGGCGGAGGAAGTCGACGACGCCGTGAAGAACAGCAAAGGAACGCTGATGGTTGTCGTAAACTCGATTTGCGGCTGCGCCGCGGGAAAGGCGCGTCCGGGCGTAGCTCTGGCGCTGCAAAATGAGGTGAAACCCGATCGAGTTACGACCGTTTTCGCCGGCGCTGACATCGAAGCGACCGACCGAGCGCGCAGCTACTTCACCGGCTATCGGCCATCATCTCCGTCAATCGCCATTCTCAAAGACGGCGAACTCGTCTACATGTTGGAACGATTTCAAATCGAGGGCCGCGACGCAACCCAGATCGCCGGCGAGCTCACCGAGGCCTTCGAGAAACATTGCGCCTCTTAATAAGGAGAACATACGTGTTTTCTATCTCCCGACGCTCCCTTCTCATCCTAACTTTAATTGCCGTCTCCGCGTTCACCGTCGTCGCCCAGGACCCGATGGACGCGTGGAAGGGCTTTGACTTCAGCGAAAACGCCATCAAGCGCGCCGACATTCAGAAGCTCACGATATGGGATCTGAAACTGTTGCGCGGGCTCGTGTTTGGCCGTCACGGACGCGTCTTCAAAGACGCCGAGATCAAGCAGTATCTCGAAGCGCAGCCGTGGTACTCGCCGAATCCCGATTTCAAGAACTCGATGCTGAACGACACCGAGCGTCGCAATCTCGACATGATTCGGATCGCCGAAGCCGCGCTGCACGAAACAATCCAACCGGGCGACATGCGCTACTGGCGTGACCGCACGATCACTCCACGCAAACTGGGCAAGCACAGCAATGCTGAATGGAAAGTGCTGCAAGCGGAGCTCGAAGCGATTCACGGAAAACGCTTCGACGACGAGCCCTGGCTGCAACAATATTTCGAAGAACGTTACTGGTATCGGCCGAACGACAAGTACGATTCGAAGAAACTCACCGCTATCGAACGTAAGAACCTCGAGACGCTAAGCACCGCCGAGAAGAAGCAACGCCGCGTGGCCCTCCTGCCGGGCGATATGGAGTTATTCGAAAACAGGACGATCTCCGAACAGATGCTACTGGGCTTGAGCCTGCACGAGTTGCGGCTGCTGCGGAACGAGGTTTATGCGCGCCACGGGCGCATGTTTCGCGCTGAATGGTTGCAACAGTATTTCTACCAGCAGCCGTGGTACACGCCTGACGAGAACTTCAAGGACGAGAGCGTTTCAGGAACCGACAAGTTGAACGTCGAGACGATCGTCAAGTATGAGAACCGCATTCACCAGGAACTGGGCACCAAACCGATCACGCGCGCGCTGTTGGAAGGTTTGTTCATCGAAGACGCGAGCCAGATGCGGCAGGAGATCTACGCGCGTCACGGCAAGGTCTTCAAAGAGCCGTGGCTACAGAAGTACTTCTCCAGCTTCGACTGGTACAAAGCAGATCCAAACTTTACTGATGCGTCGTTGAATGAGGTCGAGAAGAAGAACATCGCGACCATTGCGGCCTATGAAAAACGTGCCGTCACCGCGATGAGCACGATAGAGGGTTGATAAGGCCCACTCTAGGTCTCGCGTGACGAGACCAGAAACACAGACAAACGAATTTACACACACCACAGTCCTCGTGCACGCGCGTATCGTGACCGGAGAGTTCGGAGGCGATGTCATTACTGCGTTTCTCCTTCCCTCAGTTTCAGGTGGCGGCCTTACGCCGGCGATCGGTGACTGGGTCTCCTGCAACATCGGGAACGGTTTCAATAATGGCTTTGATCCGCATACTGTGACTGCGTATCGCAGTCCAGCCACGGGCCACGCAATCGCGCTGTTGGCGAATGCCGGGGCAACCCAGTTGGCTGTGGTCGATCTGACTAATATGCTGGACAGTACGACCGTGCCGAGAACAATTCCCGGACACGGATGCTCGGCGGGGCCGCTGCCGGCGTCGGTAGTTCGTTTCGTTAGCGTTCCATAGTTAAAGCCGATAGCGAACGCCGGCGCGCTTGGCGGCTTCTTCTTCAAGATCCATGTTTTGAAGTCGCAAAGTGACGTCGGCGTTCATGTCGAGAGTGCCGCGTTCGCCCGCGAGAAGTTTTACGGTTCCAGCCGCCGCGATCATCGCAGCGTTGTCAGTCGACAAGTGTGGCGAGGGGAAGTAAACAGGCAGGTCCAACGACGACGCCATCTCACGCGCAACCTCGCGCAGTTTTCCGTTACACGCAACTCCGCCGGCGACGATCAACGTCTTCGGATAATACTCTTCGGCGATCCGTTCCATCGTCCGCACCAGGGATTGGACCACGACGTGCTGAAAACTGGCGGCAAGATCCTTGATCTCCTGCGACGGCTCACCGCCATTCTCAACCGGCGACAATCCGCTCTCGCGCACGTGCTTCGTGACCGCCGTCTTCAGTCCGCTGAAACTGAAATCCGGCAGCCCGTCGCCCATGCGCGGAATCGAAAACGGCACCGCGTGCGGATTTCCCTCGCGCGCAAGCCGCTCGATGACGGGCCCACCCGGATAACCAAGCCCCAGCATCTTCGCGACTTTGTCGAACGCCTCGCCCGCAGCATCGTCACGCGTACGCGAGACGACTTTGTACTGTCCCGGTTCGGGAATGTGAAAGATGTTCGTGTGCCCGCCGGAAACGATCAGCGCCTCCGCCGGATACTCGATCGGCGGGTTCTCAAAAGCGACGGAATAGATGTGACCTTCGATATGATTGACGCCGACGAACGGCTTGTCGAGCGCATACGCCATCGCCTTCGCATACGAAACACCGACAAGCAGCGAACCGACGAGGCCCGGTCCAATCGTCACGGCGATGCCGTCGACGTCACGCGCTGCTACACCGGAACGTTCGAATGCTTCAGAGACAACGGGAACGATCTTGTCGAGGTGCTCGCGTGAAGCAAGCTCGGGGACGACGCCGCCGTATCGCTTGTGAACAGGTACTTGAGAGGAGATCACGGACGATACGATCTCCCGGCCGTCACGCACGACCGCAGCCGCTGTTTCGTCACATGATGTTTCAATACCGAGAATCAACATGAGCTAAACCTTCGTAAAAGCTAAGCGATGAATCGCCTTGTTTCAAGATCCGAGTGCGATGTAAGGCGCCAATCATTTCAGGTAATGTGTTTTTATGATGGTGCTCGACAATCACTAAGCCGCTCTTCAGAAGTTCCAACGTGCGCAGGTAGTCTTCTTTATAAGGTGGATCGAAAAACGCGATGTCCCACGACTCCGTTGACGGTTGCCGTAAAAAGTCCTCCGCCGTCATCTGATAGATCTCGTACTGCTCCTTCGGAATACGGCACAGCTCGACGTTTGACTCAATCAATTGACAACTCTTTCTCGACCGATCCACAAACGTCACATGGTGCGCGCCACGCGACAACGCCTCGATTCCGACCGCCCCTGAACCGGCACACAAATCCAGGAACCTCGCATCCTCGATTCGCGGCGCAATCACATTGAAAAGCGTTTCGCGCAGCCGATCCGACGTGGGCCGCACTTGCATAGACGGCGGGCTCTTGAGATTCCGACCCTTGTACGTTCCCGCAATGATCCGCATGACAAAAACCTTATCATCCGATCGCCGCCAACCCTAATCGCGCGTCGGTGGAGACACGGGCCATCATCTTCATCGTCGCCGTAGATTTTTCGCGGCTTAAATAGTAGTCGGCCTCGTGTCGCGCCTGTTCCAGCAACTGCTGATCGCGAACGATGTTTCCGATGCGAAACTCCGGCAGCCCGGATTGCTTCGTCCCCAGCAACTCGCCTGGCCCACGCAGCTCCAGATCCTTCTCGGCGATGACGAACCCGTTGCTCGTCTTAGCCATGATCCCCAGCCGCTCTTCGGCGATCGCCGTCTTCTTGTCGCTCGTCAGCAGAACGCAGTAACTCTTTTCGGCGCCCCGGCCGACGCGGCCACGCAGTTGATGAAGCTGCGATAGTCCGAACCGTTCCGCATGCTCGACGATCATCACTGACGCGTTCGGAACGTCGACGCCGACCTCGATCACGCTCGTCGAGACCAGTATCTTGATCTTGCCGGCCACGAACGCACTCATCACTTCTTCTTTCTCCGCGGGTTTCATCTTTCCGTGCAGCAGGCCAATGGGCAGCTTCGGAAAGACTGTGTCGCGCAGATATTCATAACGTTGCTTCGCATCGCGCAAGTCCATCTTTTCCGACTCTTCGACAAGCGGATATACGACGTAGACCTGGCGTCCCGCGCTCACTTCGCGCTTTATTAAACGCTTCACTTCCTGCCGGTGATCTTCGCCGACGACCATCGTCTCGATCGGCGTGCGGCCCGGCGGCAGTTCGTCGATCACTGAAACGTCGAGATCGCCGTAGACCGTCATCGCCAGCGAACGCGGGATCGGCGTCGCCGTCATAACGAGCACGTCGGGATTCAGTCCGCGTTCGCGCAGCTCCGCACGCTGCATCACGCCGAAACGGTGTTGTTCGTCAATGACCACGAGCCCGAGCCGCGCGAACGACACACCTTCCTGAATCAGCGCCTGCGTGCCGACGACGGCGTTGATCTCACCGTCTCGCAGCGCCGTTTGCAGCCTGCGTTTCTCAGCAGCGCGGACGGAGCCGGTTAACAACTCAACGCGATATGGCGTTTTCGCGAGCAGGCGTTTGATGTTTCGTGCGTGCTGTTCGGCGAGAATCTCGGTGGGCGCCATCAACGCGGTTTGCAAACCGTTTTCGATGGCCGCGATCATCGCGATGAGAGCGACGATGGTTTTGCCGCTGCCGACGTCGCCCTGTAGCAGTCGATTCATCGCGGAGGTCGACTTCATGTCGTTAAAAATATCGGCCGTGACCTTTCGTTGCGCCTTCGTCAACTTGAACGGCAACACCGATGCGACCGCGTTTTTGACGTCTTTGTCGATCCTTACCGGCGTGTCTTTCAATTCCTTGACGCGGAGGCCGCGCTTTACGCCAATGGCGAACGTCAGCCAGAAGAAGTCCTCGAAGATCAGTCGCAGGTGCGCCGGGCTGCGCGACTGTTCGTAATCCGACATCGATATTTCCGTTGGTGGGAAGTGAATCTCGCGCAATGCTTGTGCGCGGCCGACGAGCCGGATGCGCTGTCTCAGGTCGGCTGGCAATGTTTCCTCGATCGCAGCGTCGTCGACGTGGGCCAGGGTCGCATGGACGATCTCTCGCAGGCGTTTCGAGTTGAAGTCGCCGAGTTTGCGATACACGGGCACGCGCCGCGCGACGTGGATCGCGGCCAGCGAGGGATCGGGTACGTTCTCCTCGATCTGTTCGGGATCGGGCTGTTCGGAGTAATGCTCGCCTGTCGGCAGATCATCCTGTTCCGGTATGGCGATGATTTCGAGCTCGTCTGCCGGTTTCTGTAAGCGCAGTTTGTAAGCGTTGCGGCGCGGTTCCAGTTCCCAACGGCCGAAGGTGATGAAACGTGTGCCGGGAACGAGCCTGGCGGTGTAGTACTTGATGATGTCGTAAGCGCGGCGGCCGGAGACGAACCACCAGACGACAACATCGCGTCCGGTTTTACCCGCGTCTGCGGCGGCGATTTCGAAGATGTATAGTCTTGGTCGTCCGCCGAAGTTGCTCTTGCCGCGCACTGGATAACCGTGCGCGTGAGTTACAGTAAGATCGAGCGACGCCTCGAGGCCGTCTTGCAGATCGCGAATGGCGGCTGTGCGAGAGCGATCCTCGTAACGCATCGGGAGATAGGTGAGCAGATCTTCGACAGTGACCTCGGACACCTTTCGCTTGTGAACCTGCGAGGCGAGCGCCGAGGCGAGTTTGCGCGAAGGACTCTCACCTAGTCGTGCGATGCGAAACTTGTGAAGATCCTCGACCGGAGTGTCGAGGAAGATGGCGCTGGGCATCGCCGGGATCATAGCATAGCGGGCCGCAGTGAAACGGGGACGGGAGAAAGGGAGAAGCGGGGACAGGGGGAAGGAATGGCAAACGAGAACATTTCGGATATCACGCGTGAGGCGTTGAAGGAGTTGCGCCAGGGATTGTTGCGGCTGCACAAGACACTGCTCGATCTGGAGCGGCTAGGTTACGAGCGGGCACGAGGGCGGATTGGGAATAGTTATGAGTTTTTGCAGTTGGTCTTGAAAGATCCGTGGTTCGATTGGCTGCACCGATTGTCTGAACTGATCGTCCAAATTGATGAAACGCTGGACACTCGCGATCCTGACCAACCGACTACTGAAGAAGACGCGAAAGCCCTCGTGGCGCGCGCGAAGAGCCTGCTTGCGCCATCGGAAACGGGAAGCGAGTTTCAGAAGAATTACTTCCTGGCATTGCAGCAATCACCGGACGTCGTGCTGCTGCATGCAGAGATGATGAGGTTGTTAGGAAAGTAACCGCGGATTAACGAATTATCCGAAAATATCCCGTACCTTATCGACCAGTTTCTTATCCGCAAGATCCGTGGTTTCGACTTCGGCTAACTGTTCGAGCAAGCGACGCTGTTCGCGGGTCAAGCTCGTCGGCGTCATCACAGTCACTGAAACAAACATATCGCCACGGCCGCGGCCGCCAAGCGCAGGCATTCCCTTCCCGCGCAAACGAAACACTGTCCCTGTCTGAGTGCCCATCGGGATCTTGAGCTTCTCTTCACCGTCGATGAGCATCTTCACCGTCAACTCGGCGCCGAGTGCGGCTTGCGCGAATGTGATCGGGACCGCCTGGTAAAGATTGTTCGCTTGCCGCTCAAACTGAGCGTGTTCGGCAACATGGATCACGACGTAGAGGTCGCCGGCTGCACCGCCCTGCGTTCCCGCTTCACCTTCTCCCGGCACGCGCAGTCGTGAACCAGTCTCGACGCCCGCGGGAATCTTGACCTCCATCTGCTTCTCGCGCTCGACTCGTCCCGCGCCGTTACACTGCGGACACGGGTTCTTCACCACGCGACCAACGCCCCGACACACGTGACACGTGCGGGCGACCGAGAAGAAGCCCTGTTGATAACGAACCTGCCCGGTGCCGTTACAAGTGCTACAACTCTCCGGCTCCGTGCCTGCCGCGGCGCCTGAGCCTTTACACGACTCGCAGCCTTCGAGACGCGGAATGCGCAACTGCGCAGTCATACCGTTCGCGGCGTCTTCGAGAGTGATCTCGAGATCGTAGCGGAGATCGGCGCCGCGTTGTGCTGCCGAGCGGCGCGAACCGCCGCGCCCGCCGCCGAACACGTCGCCAAAACCAAACAGGTCTCCAAGGATATCTTCAATTCCACCAAAACCGGGCGCGCCCCACGAACCGGCGCCGGCGCTGCTCGACACTCCCGCATGACCGAACCGGTCGTAACGCTTCCGCTGTTCGCCGTTCGACAACACACCGTAAGCCTCGGCGGCTTCCTTAAACTTCTCTTCCGCAGCCTTGTCGTTGGGATTCTTATCAGGATGGTACTTAATCGCGAGACGGCGGTAGGCCGTCTTCAGCTCCTGCTCCGTGGCCGTACGGCTCACGCCCAGCACTTCATAATAGTCACGCTTACTCATTCAATCCGTTAACCTTCTAAAAAATACTACTTTGATTGCGAGGACACTAGATTTCGCTCGTGGGGTTCAGCATGGCGGCCGTGAGTTGTCCGGCGACCCGCTCCAGTTTGGTCAGCACCATTTTGATCTCTTCAAGCTTCTCTGAGCTTCTCGCGGCCTCCGCTTCCTTGAACACAGTATCGGCATTGCCCTGATCGGTCTCCGAAAGCAGGCCGCCGTACTCAGTAAACGACTTCTTAGTGTTTCTGAGCAAGGACTCCAGCTTCGTTCTCAACACAAGGACTTCCTTGACGGCGCGATCGCTGTCGGCAAAGTCTTCGGCTTCCTGGATCAGACGATCGATCTCGTCGGGCGCCAAACCGGAGGTCGGCGTGATGCGCATCTGCTGTTCCCGTCCGGTCGCTTTGTCCTGCGCCGACACTGAAACGATTCCGTTGCCGTCGACTTCGAACGAGACCTCGATCTGCGGCACGCCGCGCGGGCTCGGCGGAATCCCTACGAGCTCAAACTTGCCGAGCGAACGGTTGCCTTGCGCGATCTCGCGCTCGCCCTGCAAAACGTGAATCTCAACTGATGACTGATTGTCGACAACGGTTGTAAACGTCAGGCTGTTGCGCAGCGGAATCGTCGAATTGCGCTCGATGATCTTCGTGAACAAGCCGCCGCGCGTTTCGAGACCCAAACTCAGCGGCAACACGTCGAGCAGCACGATGTCTTTGACTTCACCGTTCAACACGCCGCCCTGAATCGCGGCGCCCATCGCCACTACTTCATCCGGATTGATCTCCGCAGACGGCTTGCGGCCGAAAATTTTCTCGACGGTTCTTTGCACGATCGGCGAGCGAGTTTGACCACCGACCAGGATCACCTTGTGAATATCACCCGGTTGCAGATTGGCGTCTTTCAGCGCCGTCTGGCAGGGCTCGACGGTCTGCTCGACGAGATCATTCACGAGGGTTTCGAATTGCTGCCTGGTCAGGTTCTTGTTGAAGTGCTTCGGCCCGCTGGCGTCCGCCGCGATGAATGGCAGGTTGATGTTTGTCTCGAGCGTCGAAGAAAGGTCGCACTTCGCTCGCTCCGCGACTTCCTTGAGACGCTGCAAAGCGAGCCGGTCCTGGCGCAGATTAATTCCGGTGTCGGCAAGAAACTGTTCCGCCATCCAGTGCATGATGCGCTCGTCGAAGTCTTCGCCGCCGAGGAACGTATTTCCGGAGGTCGACAGCACTTCGAAGACGCCGTCGTTCATTTCCAGAATCGAGATATCGAACGTGCCGCCGCCGAGATCGTAAACCGCGATCCGTTCGACGTCCGACTTTCCGAGTCCGTAAGCCAGCGCCGCTGCCGTCGGCTCGTTGATGATGCGTTCGACTTTCAGTCCGGCGATCTTGCCGGCATCTTTAGTCGCTTGCCGTTGCGTATCGTCGAAATACGCGGGGACGGTGATGATGGCGTCCGTTACAGGTTCACCGAGAAACTCTTCGGCGGCGGCCTTCAAGCGCTGCAAGACGATCCCAGACAACTCGGGCGGGCTGTACTTCCGGCCCTGCACGCTGACTCGCGCATCGCCGTTCGGCGAATCGACGATCTCGAAAGCCGACGTCTCGCGCATCCGCGCGACTTCCGTAGAGCTGAACTTTCTTCCGATTAATCGTTTGACGGCATAGACGGTATTCGCGGCATTGGTGACAGCCTGACGTTTGGCGATCTGACCGACGAGCCGTTCGCCTTTATCGGTAAATCCGACCACGCTCGGCGTCGTGCGGCCGCCTTCCTTGTTGGCCACGATCTGCACCGCGCCGCCTTCAAGAACGGCGATGCAGCAGTTCGTAGTGCCTAAATCTATGCCGATTGCTTTTCCCATCCAGCTATTTCCGGGTCGAGACTTTAACTAGTGCCGGGCGAATCAGTTTGTCGCCGATTTTGTATCCGCTGCGGATCTCCTGGATCACCATGTCAGGCTCGTACTCGTCCGTCGCTTCCATCACCACTGCCTCGTGAAGGTGCGGATTGAACGGTTGTCCGACTGCTTCGATCGGCTTGACGCCGAATGCTTCGAAAACGCCGCCGAGCTGTTTCCAGATCAGGTCCACGCCACTCAGAAAATGACGAAACTCGTCAGACTCTGAAGCCTCGACCGATGCTTCCGTGTCGAGCGCGCGCTTCAGGTTGTCCGATACGGGCAACAGCTTTGCCGCGATATCGGCGACGACTCGGTTGTACGTCTCGCTTCGTTCGCGGTCGACGCGCTTGCGGTAGTTTTCAAAGTCGGCCTGCCGGCGCGCCAGGCTGTTTTTCAGTTCGGCGTTTTCCGCCTCGACACGCTTCAACTCGGAACGCGTGGCGATCAGTTCAGCCGTATCAGGCCCACCCGCGACTTCTTCCGGCTCCAGATCGTCGAGCCCCAGATCGGTTTCGGTTGTCAGTTGATCTTCGCTCTCGATTTCCGGGTTGGCGTCGGGGTCTATTCTGTCCATCTCGGCTGGTCTGTCGGAAGATTCGGTCTCATTTTCAGCGTCGCTGAACCTGATTGGAATACGGAACCCGCGCTTGTCTTTCCTGTCAGATGTCATTAGGAAGGGTCGGAATCTCCGCCGCGAGTCTAACGTGCGGTTTGTTCGCCGAGGCGCTGCTCTATCAACCGCGCCATGTAGTTTACCATAGCCATTATCCGTGCATATTCAATTCTCATAGGCCCAACGACGCCGAGAGTACCGATATTTTCGTTGGATCCGACACGGTAGGGCGCGGTTATGAGCGCGCAATCGCGCATCGAACTCGCCAGGTGTTCGCGCCCGATGGTTACATGCACGTCGCCGGGGTACGTTGGGGGTTCGTGAACACATTCGTTCAGAATCTTGATGAGCCGCGACTTCTCTTCGAACATGCGAAACAGGTCGCGCATGCGTTCGATGTCGTCGAAGTCGGGCTTTGTAAGAATGTTGGAAGCGCCGTCGACGTAAACTTCTCCGGTCGTCTCCTCGCCTTCCAGACTTCGCTCGCACAACAGCACCGCGTTTTGGAGAAGTTTGTCGTAGAGCGCTTTCTCTTCTTTCATCAGCTCCACGATTTCAGCGCGGATCGTCGCGAGGCTCTTGCCGTGAAACTCGAGGTTCAGATAGTTGGCGGTGCGATCGAGATCGTCTTGACTGAAGTCGTCCGAGGTTCTGATGACTTTGTTGTGAATGATGCCTGACACGGAGACGAGCACGACCAGGATTCGCTTGTCCGGGAGCTGTACGAACTCGATGTGCTTGAGACGGTTTTCCGCCAGCGACGGCGAGACGACGATCCCGACGTTCTGCGACAACGCTGACAACACGTGCGACGCGGTCTCCATCAACCGGTCCGGCGACGACGCGGCATCGATGTCGTAGGCTGCAAACAGGTGATCGATGGTCTTGAGATCGCCGCGCGACAATCGCGCCTGGCCGAGCATGTTGTCGACGTAGTAGCGGTAGCCTTTATCCGTTGGCACGCGGCCCGCGGAGGTATGTGGTTGATCTACGAAGCCGGCTTCTTCGAGATTACCCATGACGTTGCGAATCGTCGCCGGGCTCCAGCCGTAGCCATGCGCGAAACGATCCGACAGCACGCGCGAACCGACCGCCTCGCCGGTGACCAAATGTTCCTTGATCAGGGCTGCAAGCAGCACTTCGGCGCGCGAGTCGAGCGCGTTTTTGTCGCTGTGTTGAAGATTTGAGGCTCGCCGAGGCATAAATTTACAAAAACCTGAGCAGTATACAGTTTATTCCGTGTTTCTGTCTGCCCGACCCGCCCCGAACACCGCCATCCGGCAGGACCCCCGCCAAGGCTTGACCCGCCTAGCCCCGCGTCTTTAAGATTACCGCCGCTGGAAGTTCCAAAACCTGGTCACGCCCTGCGTCACTCGGTCCGTCAAACTTACTCCTTTCGATTGCCGGTAAGGCGTTCTGTCCCCCGACCCGAGGTTTGTAACTACCCAACCAGAGGTCTGTAACCGTAGGCACCCGCATGAACGATGTAGCAAAGTATTTCGCGGACGCGTTCCGTCACATGGGCGGCAATCGTGGCGTGCCGACTATTGAGGTGCGTTTTTACCCGTACGCTGGCCTGCGACACACGATTCGGCTGCGTTCGGGGCGGGTTTACGTACGACTTTCAGACATCTGCAAAGACTGCCCGCCGGACGTTTTGCGGGCGCTGGCGTGGATTCTGGTGGCGCGGCTGCTCGGAAAACGCGTGCCGACGATTCATGACCGGGTTTACCGGGACTATTCCCTGACTCCAGCCGTGATGCGCTCGTCCGACCTGGCTCGAAGAGGCCGCGGACGGAAGATGATCTCGTCAGCGCAGGGCGAGGTTTACGATCTTGAACGGATGTTCGGCAAATTGAATCGCCGCTACTTCGACGGCCAGTTGGCGAAGCCGACCTTGACGTGGTCGCAGCGGCGAACGCGCAGCATCCTCGGTCATCACGACCACATTTACGACAGCATCACGATCAGCAAGACGCTGGATTCGAAAGAGGTTCCGGAGTGGTTCGTGGAGTACATCCTGTATCACGAGATGCTCCACATCAAGCACCCGGCGCGGTTGATCAAGGGCCGGCGCTACTATCACACCAGCGCTTTCCGACTCGACGAGCGGCGGTTTCCGCACTACGAGGAAGCGCAGCGATGGCTCGAACGCCTCGCTCGGCTGCGAAGAGTTCCGCGAGCACGCGCCGCGTGACGTCGACTTTAATTGGAACCGTCCAGCCCAGTTAGCGTTTACCTAATCGAGGTAGGTGGGCTCCTCAAAAAGGGCGGCTGTCTGGAATCATTTTCAGAGGTCGCCCTTTTTCATGATTAACTGATAAACTACGCACTTTTTTAGACCACATTTTTAAACGGAGACTTCAGTTTTATGGCAATTCCCGCAACCCAGATTCGACGCGGCATGGTTATCGTTTTCGAAGGCCAGCCGTGCAAAGTCGTCGAATTCCGTCACCATACGCCCGGCAACCTGCGGGCAATGGTACAAACCAAGCTAAGAAATATTCGTACCGGATCTTCCTTCGAACATCGCTTTCGTTCGGCCGACACGGTGGACCGCGCCTCGCTCGAACAGCACGAGATGGAGTATCTCTACTCCGACGGCTCGCACCATCACTTCATGAACACGGAGAACTACGAACAGATCGCCCTGAGCGAAGACGACCTGGGCGACGCAGCCCAATGGCTCACGCCGGGACTGAAGCTTCAGGCGGAGTTTTACGAAGGCTCGCCGATCGGAATCGACCTGCCGCCGTCAATGGAGTTGGTTGTGACGCAGACTGAGCCGACCTTGAAGAGCGCTACGGTCTCCAACGTGAACAAGCCCGCGACGCTCGAGAACGGCGTTACGATCTCAGTCCCGCCGTTCATCAACGAGGGCGATCGAATCCGCGTCGATCCGACGGAAGGGCGGTACATCGAGCGAGCGAAATAAAATTCGTAAGATCCGTGGTTCCCAATGTACCTGGCTTACAGCCTCCTGTTATCGCTCGGCCTTCTCGTTCTAATCCCTCACTTCCTGTTTCAAGCGTTGGCGCACGGCAAATACGTCGAAGGTTTGCGCCAACGCTTTGGTGCCATTCCTCCTATCGATCAGCATCCCGTGATCTGGCTGCACTGTGTTTCGGTGGGCGAGACGCAGGCGGCGCGGCCGTTAGTGGAACGGATCAAGCGCGAGTTTCCGCACCACGCGCTCGTCGTCTCCACTATCACACTCACCGGACAAAAACTGGCGCGCGACGTCTTCGGCAAGCACGCGCACAGCATCTTCTACTTTCCATTTGACTGGCGCTGGACTGCCCGCCGCGCGTTGCGAGGGATCAACCCGGACGCCGTGCTGATCATGGAGACGGAGTTGTGGCCCAACTTCCTGCGGGAGTGCCAGGCGCGTGAGATTCCGGTGGCGCTGGTGAACGGACGGATTTCGCGCGAGTCGTTTCGACGCTACTCGGCGATCAGGTTCTTCCTGGGTCGAATGCTGCGGTGCTTGAACATCGCGGTCATGCAGTCTGAAGTCGACGCCGGCCGGCTGCGGGATTTGGGTATGCCCGCAGACCGGATCCACACGGCGGGAAATCTGAAGTTTGACGCCGGCGCCGTTTCTTCAGCGGCGGAGAAGACTTCCGAGATCCGCGAGCGGTTTGCGTTGGATTCCGGCGTGCCGCTGATTCTCGCGGCGAGCACCCACGCGCCGGAAGAGAAGATCATTCTCGAAAGCTTCAAACAGCTCAACGGTCAGGCACGTTTGATGCTCGCGCCTAGGCATCCGGAACGCTTTCAGGAAGTCGCTTCGTTGATCCGGGACTCGGGATTGAGTTGGGCACGACGAACAAACGTACCGGATGCGTCTGATGCGAGTGCGCGCGTGATCCTGCTCGATACGATCGGTGAGCTACCGGCCACATACTCGCTTGCATCCGTGGTTTTCGTCGGCGGCAGCATCGTCGATCGCGGTGGTCATAACGTGCTCGAGCCGGCGGCAATGGGCGCGCCTGTCGTAACAGGCGCCCACACGCATAACTTCCACGCGATCATCGATCTACTGAACGAAGCGAATGCGATTATTCAGTTGCCGCCGTTGCCGGACGAAGCCGCCTCTAACGAGCTCGCAAGGGTGTTCACCGAGTTACTGTCAGACCCTGATCGCCGGTCTGAGCTCGCCGCTCGCGCTAAACAACTCGTTCTCGACAACCAGGGCGCGGCTGAACGAACGATCAAGCTAATCGCGCCGCTTCTATCGCTGAAGCAACCCGATCGATCGGAATCAAATTCCCTTCTCGCCGCCAACGCTCAGACTTCATGAGGTCGCTGATTCTTCCGCCACTGAGCGTTCTGTACGGCGCCGTCACACGAACGCGCCTGTCGCTCTACCGCCGCGGAACTTTTCAATCGACAAAACTCGATCGTCCTGTCATCAGCGTCGGCAACATCACAACCGGCGGGACCGGCAAGACGCCGCTCGTCGAGTGGGTCGCGCGCACTCTTGCCGGCGCAGGCAGGAAGGTCTGCATCCTGACGCGCGGCTACGGCCGCGACAATCCCGATCGTCAGGTCGTCGTGTCAGATGGAACGAAGGTCCTGGCGACTCCATCTGAAGCCGGCGACGAGCCGTTTCTGCTGGCAACCAACCTGGCAGGCATAGCCGCCGTGATCAGCAATGCGGATCGCATCGAAGCCGCCAACGGAGCAATCAAGCATTTAGGAACGGATTGCTTTGTACTCGACGACGGCTTTCAACACTTGCGCCTTCAGCGCGACCTGAACATCGTTACCATCGACGCGACGAACCCGTGGGGCGGCGGACACCTGCTGCCGTACGGGCGTTTGCGCGAGCCTTTGAGCGGTCTCAGCCGCGCTGACTGCGTTGTCATTACGCGCACCGACCAGGCCAACAACATCGACGCCCTTCGCGAGCAGATCCGTCGTCACGCGGGTGAGATCCCGATATTCCAATCACAAATGCGGATCAAAAATCCGTGTGAAACAATTCCCTCTCCAGTTGCGGCCTTTTGCGGTGTTGGTAATCCACGTTCCTTCTTCAACCAGATCCCACACGAAATCGTTTTACGAAAAACCTTTCCCGATCATCACCGCTATTCACAATCCGATATCGATTCATTAACTGAAACAGCGAGACACGCAGGCGCGAAGAGTTTCATCACGACTGCCAAAGACGCAGTCAAGCTGCACTCAATCTCGTTTTCACTTCCGTATTTCGTTCTGGAGATCGAACCGGAAATCGACGACGCAGCAGATCTGATTCGACTGGTTCTTAATTCGGTGAAGGTGTAGGAGACGGTGCCGGGGGTTTCGTCGCCTCGGGCGTCGGAACCGGGACGTTCCCGGGCACGACACTGCGCGTAGGCTCCGGCAATGGAGGCGCTTTGCGATTGCTGTTCGTATTGGTGTTGCTGTTCGCGTTCTGATTCGCATTCGCATCAGGGCTGACGTCTTCGATCGGCGTCGGCTCCTGTTCAGCATTCGCGTTTGGCGAGGCGTTGACGTTGGCGTTGGCGGAAGGATTGATCGCGCCACCTGAAGGCAGTCCTTGTTCGGCTTTACCCGTTGGCGATTGCGCGGGTTGCACCGGCTGACTGTTTGGATCGGCAGCGAGTGTTTGATTTGACTGGTTCGCGTTCGTGTTCGTGGCATCGACGGTCGGGTTGCGCGCCGTCCACGCGTAAATGCCGGCGAAGATCACCAGCAACGCTATCGCGGAAGGAATCAGTATCTTCCAGGGATTGAAACTGCCGCCGGTAACCTGCGCACCGCCCACCGGTTGAACTGGGACCGTAACAGGCGCGCGCCGAGGAACGACAGAAGGCATGGGAGCCGCGGCCGGATACTCCTCGCGCGGTCTCACCACCGTGACTTCATCATCCGCGTCGCGTCCGCTGGTAGTGGACCGGCCGGCCGCACTCTTTCCTGGCTGCGGCACCGGAACCGGCACGATCATTCCCGAAGCGATCGTCAGATCTTCGATCAACTCCGCGACGTTCTGATAGCGATTGTCCGGCACCTTGGCCATCGCGCGCGCGATCACACGGCCCACCGGCGGCGGCACGTCAGGCCGTTCTTCCAACACCGACGGCACCGGATCCTGCAGGTGCTTCATCATCACGATCGTCGCGGAGTCGCCGGAAAAAGGGACGTGACCGACGAGCATCTCGAAAAGAATCACGCCGAATGAATAAATATCGGACCGCGCGTCGATCTCCGAATCCTGCGAGCACTGCTCGGGCGACATGTATTGCGGCGTGCCGATCACGAGGTTCGGCGCCGTCAATCCGCCGTCGAATTTTCCGTCGGCCTCGTTGATCTTCGCGATGCCGAAGTCGAGCACTTTCGCGTAATCGCCGGCGGTGGTCATATCGAGCAACATGATGTTGTCGCTCTTCAGATCGCGGTGTACGACGCCCTGTGCGTGGGCGGCGGCCAGCGCGTCGCCAACCTGGCGTGTGATCTCGACGATTCTCGGCAGCGGCAACGGGCCCTCGTCTCGAATCACCTGTTTGAGCGTCCTGCCGCTCAAAAATTCCATCACGAGAAAGACGGTGCCGTTGTCGTCCTCGCCGAAGTCCGTGACGCTCAAAGCGTTTGGGTGTGAAATACGCGAGGCGGCGCGTGCCTCGCGCGAAAAGCGGGCGACGATCTTCTCGTCGGCGGCGAGCGAGGGGCGCAGCACCTTGATGGCCACAGTCTTGTCCATCAGCACGTGCGTGCCCTGGTAAACACTGCCCATTCCGCCCTGGTTGAGGCGTTTGTCGATACGGTATTTTCCGGCGAGGATGGTGCCAAGAAGTGCGTCGTCAGTGGTTTCCAGCGCGACGCCGTCGTTAGGACACAGCGTCGTCATATCAGAATACTCAACTCCACACTTCGGACATTTTTTCATCTTTTTGCCGCGCCTTCGATTATTCCATCCGGGTTAATGCCGGGTCAACAAAGAGACGGGCGAGAGACGGAAAATCTCTCGCCCGCACTCATAGAAACGGCTTTGATTCCGATTTAGCGGCTTAGGTTGGGCTTCCGGTTCCCTTCACTACCGCAAATACCACCAGCAGCGCGAACAGCACCAACGACTCGATCAGCGCCAAACCAAGAATCATCATCGTTTGGATACGACCGGCCGCGCCGGGATTCCGGGCCGCACCTTCGCACGCCGCGGCGCCAATCCGCGACTGACCGAGAGCGCCACCCAGCACGGCGATAGCGAACCCGATGCCGGCGGCAATCGCCCGATACTTGTTCACGGAAAACACATTGTCACCGGCGCCAGCGCCTTCGGCTTGCGCAAACGCAGTCATCGCACTCATGAGAATGCCGGCGACGACGAACAGGAGCATTCTGAATTTGCCCATAGTTCCTCCTTCAATCAGGTTTTAGATTGCTGCTGGACCACATGGCCGGTCGCACGAGGCGCTTATTATTTCGCCTGCATCCGGTATCCACCGCCCCTCTTACAACGGCGCTCCTGCGATACAGACAGGACCTGCTTCAACAAAACCGAAGCTTATGACTTGCCTGGTGCTGACGGAATGGGTGATCGAAAGCAATCTGTATTGCGTGGCAACGTGTGCGGGCGCGTCTGCCGCATCGCTCGCCGCGCGCTTGGATAAAGCCAATTTAAGTCAAGACTGGCGCGATCATCTCGTCGCCCTCGTCGTGCCCATGGGCGTGCTCGCCATGAGCGTGCGGCGCGTGCGAGACCTCGCTGATGTAAAGCTGCGACAGCAATATGAAAACGAACGTCTGAATCAGGGCCACGAAGACGCTCAACGGCATCAACAGGATCGGCGCAAACCAGGTGTACGGCGGCGCCAGTCCCGCCAACGTCACCATCACCTGCTCATCCGCGAACAAGTTGCCGAACAGACGGATGCCGAGCGAGAACGGACGAATCAGGTTACTGATCAACTCGATCGGAAAGATCAACCACGCGATCCACCAGACTGGTCCACCGAGATGCTTCAAGTGCTGGAGTATCCCGTTCTCGCTGATACCGATGTAGTTGTAATAAAGAAAGGAGCTCAGCCCGAGAGCGAACGTAACACTCGTCGCCGCCGTGGGGCTCATGAACAGTGGGAACAGTCCCATCAGGTTCGACACCAGGATCAGCGTCGCGAACGTCAACACCACCGGGAAGTACTTCAACCCGTGTGGGCCGATGATGTCTTCGATCATGCTCCGCACCGACAGCACGCTGACTTCGAGAGTCTGCTGTCCGCCGCCCGGCTCGGATTCTGACAACTTACCTTTCAGGATCCAGATGATCACAACGCTCAGGATGCACGCGATGAAGAACATCACCGTGTACCACGGTATCGCGGTCTCGGCGGTGTAAGGTCCGAAGGCGGCTTCCGGCGTGGTGCCGAAGTAGCCCAGCACTTTGTCCCAGATCGGTTTGGTGTACTTCAGCTCGAAATGAAGAGCAGCCTCACCAAACCAGTCGTTCACAAGCTGGACAATGATCGGTGTGTGATGGGCCGCCTCTTCCCCGTGCTCGGCTGTTTGATGGGCAGCTTCGTCCAACCAAAACATCAACTGATTTCCTCTCGCTGGATGATTGCGAAATAAAACTCTCTTAAAGCTTCAACGAATATTGCTACGACAAAACTCGACATACCCGACAGGACCGCAGGTAACGACAACAGATCGAGTTGATAAAGCGAAAACACGATCGCCGCGATTACGACGTAACGCAGCATGAACTGCATCAACCGTAACTTCGGCGTGCCGCCGCCCACCGACAACTGAATCGCGGCCGCGGCGGAGTTTTTCAACCAATGATGACTGAACAACGCCAGCAGCCCACCCACCAGCAGACCGGTGGTGACTCGCCATGGCCCAATGAAAGCAGACACAGCCACACTGACACCCGTGGCAATCGCCATCGTCCGGAAAACCCGCAAATTGAGGGCGTTGCTTGAAGAATCGGCCATTAACAAAGCCGCCGATTTTAATTTAATACGTCTTAGAACTCAAACGGACAAACTGGTAAAGACCCGCCGCTGAGCCAACCACGATGCCGCCGATCAAGCCCCAGGGCTGCCAGCCCAACCAGTTGTCCAGGAACCAGCCCAACCCCGTAAATGCGGCCACTGTCACAAACAGCGTGAACCCGGCAGCATAGGCTAACCCCGTCTTGAAGTTCTCTTCCGGGTCTCGCCGCGATGACTTCGGGGACCCTGGTTCTTCAGGCATGGTTCACCAACTTTCGCGGGTAAGAAAGTTTTTAGGGACCTCGTAGAGCAAGGCGCGGCGCGAGTGGCGCATCGAGTCGTGAATAAAACAAACGTGAGTACACCAGCACGACTTGCCGCCGTCGATTGCCGCCAGCTCGGCGTCGCGCGCGTGAGCGGACCACAGCGCGCCGAAGTCGTAATCGAAATCGCTGAGCGTCGCAAACTTCTCGCGCAATTCGCAGGCGCGAACGTCGCCGTTGTAATCGATCACGGCCGTCGTCTCGCCCGCCGTGCAGGGAAACGGCCATGGCGTAGGATCGCGGAAGTTCGCATGCTGCGTACGGTAGTGCGTCGTGATCGTGCCGACGTAAGCGGCGTTCTTAACGAAGCGCTTGCTGGCATCGTCACCGGCAAACATGCGATCGCCGTAACGCTTCGTCAGTTTTGCGGCGTGCGCGTACATCGCCGGCAGCACTTCCGGCGGCACTTGTTTTATCTCGTCGCCGACGAGCGTCTCACCGCGAACGATGTTGAAGTACTGGCCGTCGAGCTTGTAGCTTGCCCACATGAACTCGGAGAGCATCTCGATCTCGGTGTAGTTGGCTGCGCAGACGACGGTGTTGACGTTCAAACGAAAGCGATCGGTGTATTTCGACTTCAGCGGATAGAGCGACTCGATACAGTCCAGCGTTCTTTGCCAGTTGCCGGGTACGCCGCGAATGCGATCGTGAGTCTCGCCGTAACCGTCGAGCGCGACATTGAGATAGAGATCGATCGTGGGATTGTTGCCGAGCGCGCGATCGACGATCTCGAACACGCGCGACTTGATCAGGCCGTTAGTGGGAATGATGACTCGGTTGACACCGTTGCTTTGGACGAATAGATCGATCACCTGCGAAACGTCGCCGCGCAACGTGGGCTCGCCGCCGGACAGCCAGAGATCAGTGATCGGCGGCATCGTTTGCGAGATTTTCTCGAGTTGCGCGAAGGTCAGGTCGCCAGGCTGGTTTAACTCGGCGTGATAGAAGCACGTCTGGCAAAGCGCGTTGCAGCGGGAGGTGACGAACAGAATCACCGTGCCGAGATGTTTCTCACGTTTCGACGAGCGCAGGAGCTGCACAAATTGGACCGCTTTATTCATGATGCAGGTTCACGCGAGATAATGACAGCTTCACTGGGTGATTTCAATTCATAGGTAATGCCGCGCCATTTTATACGCCGCGAGAAACCGGCGACGATGGTGTTGTAAAAATACAGTAACGAAGCAAACGGCCAGAGAAAGACATGCGCCCATAGATCGCGATTTATCTGCGGACCATTGACTGCCCGCCAGCGGATAAAACTCTTCGCTGCTCCAAGGAGAAACAGGATTGCCAATATAACGGACACCCAGCCGTTAATAATCAACAGAACGATGCCGCCAAAAAACACGATGCAAAATAGTCCTGACCCGAGCATCAGCGGCAGCCACAGGTGCGACGCATAAACACGCGTGATCTTTACCTGCCTCGTCGTGAACTCCAGCAGTTCGCGAAAGTCGCAGTCGCCGACCGAAGGCACGAGACAGTTCGGTGTAAAGTGGATTGGCAGTTTCGCTTCTTTCAACACGCGGGTGATCGTGAAATCGTCTGAAACAGTGCCGCGCCAATGGCCCACAACGTTCAATCGCTCGAACGTCGCGCGCCTAACTGCCGTCGAGCCGCCCCAGCAAAAATTCTTATCGCCGTTCTCGCCGAGTGCGGACGCGATCGACGCATTCCAAACGCTGCGCAGACGCGACGCCAGCCCGCCTCGTTCGGGAACAAACCAACGGTAACCAGTCGACGCGCCAAGCGTTTCATCCGCGAGCGGCGCGACCAGGTTCCGCAACCAATTTGTGTCCGGCCTGGCGTCGGTATCCACAAACACGAGCACTTCACAGCGTGGATCGATCTCGTCGACGGCCGCGATCAGGTTGTGGACCTTTTGCCCCGTGTTTTTTGCCGCGCCGCTGATTATTGTTTTAGCGTTCAGGTGTCGGGCGATTTCCAATGACGGATCTGTCGCATCGTCAAACACAAACAGAACTTCGTACGCGGGATAGTCCTGTTCGAGCAGCGGTCGAACGTTTTCCTCAAAGCCCGGCTCGAACCCGCGCGTCGGGGCGATCACCGAAACGAACGGCCGGAAGTCCGGCAGCGCACGGCTCGTCTCACGCTGCACGTAGGCGGCGAAACGACGGCCATTTAAAAGAGACTGAATACCAAACCAGCAGGCGAGCGCCGCGAGAAAGTAGTATAGATACACAGAGGGGGACTACCTGAGCAACGGCCTTACCAGCTCTTGCGTCAACTGGATGATCCAGCGCGGATAGACGCCGATCGCCAACACGCCGATCACCGACACAGCCAGCGCCGTTTGTAGCGCCGGAGAGAGCGCCAGCGGCTTGTTATCGGCGACTCGGTCGCCGAGATACATCACCTTGATGAAGCGGAAGTAGTAGTAGAAGGAGACGACCGTATTGAGAATAGCCCAAACGGCGAGTGCGTAGTACCAGTACTTATTATCGGCCCGGCCTCGTTGCAACAGGCCACCAAACAGGAAGTACTTGCCGATGAACCCGCCTGTTACCGGCAGTCCGCCGAGCGACAGCATGAAGATCGACATCATCGCCGCCATGACCGGCGCCTTCTGTCCGAGGCCGGTCAGATCGTCCACGTTGTCGCCGATGATTCCCCGACGCCGCAGACTGATGATGATCCCGAAGGCGCCCATGTTCATCAGCGTGTAGACGAACAGATAAACGATCAGGCCAATCATGCCGTATTCGTTATGAGCGACAAGCCCGAGCAGCAGATAGCCCGCGTTCGAGATGGACGAATAGGCGAGCAGCCGTTTGGAGTTGTCCTGCGTGACGGCGGCCCAGTTGCCGACCATGATCGTGATCGCCGCGACGAGCCCGAGCAGCGGCGCCCAGTCCGCGCGCATGCCCTCGAGCGCCTGGCTGAAAACGCGCCAGTACAACACGAAGCTCGCGGCCTTCGAACCAGTCGACAGGAACGCCGTGACAGACGTCGGCGCGCCTTCGTAAACATCCGGCGCCCACATGTGAAACGGCACGGCCGCGACTTTGAAGAACAACCCCGCGCCTAGCGCAATCATCGCCAACAACAACAACGGGCGCAGGTCGGCGAGCTGGTCCGGAACTCCGCCGGCGGCTTGGCCGGCCTGAATCGCGGTTTGAATCCTCGGCATCAAGTCGCTGATGCTGGTTCCGATATCCCCGATGTTTGTCGATCCGGCCACGCCGTAAAGCAACGACATACCGTAAAGCAGCACGCCCGACGAGAAGGCGCCGAGCAGAAAGTATTTCATCGCCGCTTCGTTCGATCTCTTCTCACGTTTAGTAAAGGCCACCAGCACGTAGAACGTGAGCGCCATCAACTCGAGACTGATGTAGAGCGAGATCAGATCGTAACCGCAGGCCATAAACATCATGCCGACGGTGGCGAAGAGAACCAGCGCGTAGTACTCGCCGTGTTGTTCGCCTTCGATATCGAGGTAGCGCGTGGAGATGCCGATCGCGAGTCCGGCCGCGACCAGGAAGATCGCCTTGAACAGCAGTGCGACGCCGTCGATGCGGACCATGCCGTAGAAACCATTGAACGGCAGCGATACCCCCATGTACCACCATTGCAGCCCGAGCGACAGGAAGGCGAGTGCCACGCCGATCAGCGAGAAGTAGGCGGTGAGTTTGCTCTTGCGATATGGAAGTATGACTTCCATCACCAGCGCCACGCACGCGCAAGCAGTAAGGATCAACTCGGGCGCGATCAGTTGCAGATCCGCGACGTTGATGAGCGAAGTGGTGTTTGCCTGTAAAAGCATCTCTTTTATCGCTGCGCGCGCTCGGTTGCTGGTTCGGGCATGCCTGGAATCTGGTAATCAGGCCGCACCTGTTTCACCACTGCGTTGACCGGTTTCTGAATGTACTCGAGAAACGGTTTCGGATAGACGCCGATCCACAACGACAGGATCATCAGTGGGACCATGTAAGCCCACTCGCGGGTGTTCAGGTCCGTCAGACTCTCGTTCTTCGCATTTTCAATCTTGCCAAAGAACATGCGCTGGTACAGCCACAGGAAGTAACCGGCGTTGAGAATGATTCCGAGCGCGGCCCAGGCGGCCCAGTACGGATTCGCCTCGAACGATCCTCGCAGCGCCAGAAACTCCGAGATGAACACGGCAAGCAGCGGCAGTCCGATTGCCGTCATCACCATTCCGAGAAAGATCGCCGCATAACCCGGCATCACGTGCGATAGCCCGCCAAACTCCGCGACGTTGCGCGTATGACGGCGCTCGTAAATGATGCCGACCAGCAGGAACAGCGCGCCCGAGTAGATGCCGTGATTTACCATCTGCATGACGCCGCCGTTCACGCCGTTTGGATTGAGCGAGAACAGTCCGAGCATCACCATTCCCATCGACGACACTGACGAGTACGCGACGAGCTTCTTCACGTCGCCGTCTTTCTTGACGACGAAGTACATCGCCGCCAACGCGCCGTAGATGATGCTCACGATCGCGAGAAACACGACAACGCTGCGCACGCCAAAGGGGCCGAAGCTCGTGTGCCAACTGCTTTGATCTCGCGACGCGCCCGGAAACATCGGCAGGTTGAAGCGATAGAACCCGTACGTGCCCAATTTCAGCAGGATGCCGGCGAGAATGACCGATCCGGCGGTCGGCGCCTCGACGTGCGCGTCAGGCAGCCAGGTATGAAACGGAAACATCGGTACTTTGATCGCGAAGCCGAGCGCGAAAGCGATGAACAGCAGGATCTGAATGTTCATCGGGATGAACGTTCCCAGCGCCTGCATGTAGATGATGTTGAAGGTTCCCGTTCCGTGTTGTGCGGCCGCTTGCAGGCTGTTCGCAACCATCTGCGCGGCCTCGTTGTTGCCGGCCAGCGCGTCCAAGCCCGCCTGCGAGATCTGGTTCGTCAAGTTCGTGTCCTGCGTCAGGAAATACATCTTCAAGACGCCTAACAACATCACGACCGATCCGACCAGCGTGTACAGGAAAAACTTGATCGCCGCGTACAAACGGTTCTCACCGCCCCAGACGCCGATCAGGAAGTACATCGGCACCAGTGAGACTTCGAAAAACAGGTAGAACAGGAAAAGGTCCATCGACGCGAACACGCCGATCACGGCCGTCTGCAATAACAGGAGAAGGGCGTAATACTCTTTCTCTCGCTTCTGAATGTATTCCCACGACGACAACGCCGCGATCGCGCCCAGCAACGTCGTCAGGATGATGAGCAACACGGCGACGCCGTCGACGCCCATCTGGTAACGCGCGCCGATCACGGGTATCCACTCATGGTCCTCGAGGAACTGCATGCCGCCGACGCCGCGGTTGTATTTCAACAGCCATAGCGACACGAGAAAGTCGAGCGCGAACCAGGCGGTGGCAAACTTCTTGATCAGGTTCGACTGATCTTTCTTCATGAGCGCGAGTATGAGGATTGCGCCCACGGCCGGCAGCCAGGTGATGAACGAGAGAATGTAATTGTCCATATTAGATCCGTGTTATCAGAAAATATCGCGCACAAAGAAAATGACTACCGCTATCATTAGTCCCAACACCATCACGAGCGCGTAGTTTTGCGTGAATCCCGTCTGCGCCGCGCGGAACAACGGCGACATCAAACGCTTGATGAAGGCGGCGATGCTATTGACGATTCCGTCGACGAGGTATTTATCGACGCCGCCGACAATCCGGCTGACACCGCGGCTCAACGTCGCGAGGCCGTTGACGATGCCGTCAACAAGGCGCGAATCGAAAGCATAAACACCGCGCGCGGCATCCATCGTGCGCCGCGTGACGGCCCAGCCGTAAAATTCGTCGACCCAGAACTTGTTGTAACTCGCCTGATACAAGGGCCGCAGGCGGCGCGCCCAGATGTCCGGCAAAGCAGGACTTTTGACGTAGAAGAGCATGCCCAACCCGATGCCGATTCCGGCAGCCACGAGCGAGATGATTATGTACAGCCATTCCTTTAATAAGTGATCGTGCTCTGCGGGCGCGGCATGTTCGACCACGGATCCGTGTTCACCTGCTTCGGGAACCTTGAATTCATGCGTCTCTGGATTCCAAATGATTGGATTTAACCAATTGACGATATTCAATTTTCCACCCGCGTGCTCGGCGCCAGTGATAGGTTTAAATGCCGGGCCAACACCAACCAATCCACCGATCGTCGCCAACACCGCCAGTACAACCAACGGCACCCACATCGACGGTGGTGATTCGTGCGGCACATGCGCGGCATGTTCATGGCCACCGCCGTGAATGTCATGCGTCTCCGGCTTTTCGTGGAACCTTTCCTTGCCCCAGAAGGTCATCGCCATCAGGCGCGTCATGTAGAACGCCGTACACGTCGCGGCGATCGTGCCGACCAGCCACACCAGCCAACCGAGCGGGATCTGAGTCGTCGATGCGGCCTGCCAGAGGATCTCGTCTTTGGACCAGAAGCCGCTGAACGGAATGATGCCGCAGATCGCCAACCAACCGGCAAGAAACGTCAAATAGGTGTAGGGCATGTACTTCTTCAACCCGCCCATGCGTCGCATGTCCTGCTCGTGGTGCATACCGTGAATCACGCTGCCCGCGCCGAGGAACATCAGCGCTTTGAAGAACGCGTGCGTCATCACGTGAAAGATGGCGATCGCGAAGGCGCCGACGCCGCACGCCATGAACATGAAACCGAGCTGCGAAACGGTCGAATACGCCAGCACCTTCTTGATATCGTTTTGAGTGATGCCAATGATCGCCGCGAAGATTGCGGTCGCTGTGCCGACGAGTGCGACGACGAGCAGCATCGTTTGCGAGTGCTGGAAGATGACGTTCGTTCGCGTCACCATGTAGAGACCGGCAGTCACCATCGTCGCCGCGTGAATCAACGCCGAGACGGGTGTCGGACCCGCCATCGCATCGGGCAGCCAGACGTGCAGCGGAAGTTGGGCCGACTTACCGCAGGCGCCGACGAACAGTCCGAGCGCGATCCACGACATGAGGCCCCAGTGACCGAGCGTTTCCACCGGGTAGCCTTTCGCCTGGTTGAAAACGTCGACGTACTGGGGGCTGCCGAACGTGGCGATGACGCCGAAGATCGCGAGCGCGAATCCGAAGTCGCCGATGCGGTTCGTGATAAACGCCTTGCGCGACGCGTTTGCGGCTTCCTGGCGATCGAAGTAGTAACCGATGAGCAGGTAAGAACAGAGACCCACGCCTTCCCAACCGACAAACATCATCAGGAAGTTCGAGCCCATCACGAGCACCAGCATCATGAACATGAACAGGCCCATGTACGCGAAGAACCGGTAGAAGCCGGTCTCGCCGTGCATGTATCCGGTGGCGAAGATGAAGATGCACAAGCCGACGCCGGTGACGATCAGCATGAAGATCGCCGACAGCGGATCGAGTTGATAGCTCCACTTGATATCGAGCTGCACGTAACGCGGTGATTCACTCGTCGCGATGAAGCGCGAGCCACCTTCGGCCCGCTCTTCCGGCGTCATCGCATGCAGTCGTTCCTGTTCGTCGTGAAGCTTCGCCCCCGCCCGCGCTTCGGAACCTTGATTGACGCTCACGGCGCCACCGGGAATCCAGTCAAAACTAAATCCGTCCTGGCTTGTTAAGTAAGGCGTGGGCCAGTGTCCGGTTCCATAAGAAAAAACAGCCGCAACGCTGATGAGGAAAGCAAGCGCCACCGATCCGACAGCGATGCCGCCGATCAGCCTTTCCGAAAAGCGCAGTTTGCGGCCCAGCAGGCCGTTAATTGCCGCGCCGATCAGTGGTAGCAGGGGAACTAGCCAAATGTATTTGTACATTTCACCACTTCAACAAGTCGATTTCGTCAACCCAGATCGTTTCCTTGTTCCGGTAGAGCGCGATCACGATTCCCAGACCAATCGCCGCTTCCGCGGCCGCGACGACGATCACGAACACTGCAAAGATCTGACCAGCAAGCGCGTTGACGCTGCCGGTCGTCTCCAGGTAGCGCGAGAAGGCGATGAAGTTGAGGTTCGCGGCGTTCAGTATCAACTCGATGGACATGAAGATCACGATGATGTTCCGTCGCGTCAAAACTCCGGCAACCCCGATGATGAAGAGCAGCGCACCGATCACGAGAAATTTCGACAGATCGGGATGCGACGCGGCGTGCCACGTTTGCGCCCAGCGTCCGCCTTCGACCGCCTGAAACAACGCCAGTGTTGGGATGATAGAGTTGAGCATGTTTACTATGACCTTGGCTCGTCGGGATCGAGGTCGTCAGCCGCAGCCTCCTGCTTCAAGGTGCGCGCCAGCATCACTGATCCGATGATGGCAACCAGCAGCAACACGCTCGCGATTTCGAAAGGCAACGAGGCGTATCGATAAAGGCTGGCGCCGACGCGTTCAGTGTCATCCGTTATGCGGCTGCTTCGGGTTGCGGAGACCGGGTGCGACTCTTCTCTCGCAGCCTGCTGTTGGGCTAGTTGCTCCGTAGGAGTCGGGTTATTCTTTTGTAACCCCGCGTAACCCTTGTTGACTGCGTAGAGCACTCCGCCGACTAACAGGAAACAGAAGATCAGACTGGCGGTGACCTGCGTCTGCTTGTTGAAGATCTCGTCGCGGCCTTTCTCTTCCGCGCCGACGTTGACGAGCATGATCACAAACAGAAACAGGACCATCACGCCGCCGACATAGACCAGGATCTGCACGCCGGCGATGAACTCCGCGCCCGCCAACACGAACAGCGCGGCCACCGACACCAGCGACGAGATCAGAAATAGCGCACTATGGACCGCATTGCGCGCCATCACGGTCAACAACCCCGCGAAGATCGCGGCCAGCGCGAAGATCCAGAAGAAGAGGGCTTCGTAGCCGGAGAGAGTCATTATTGAAGTTTATTAACTGGTGTATTTAACGGTCTCGCGTCCTTGCTCCAACATCTCGCGATTCCAGACGAAGCCGGCGCGAGAGTAGGTGGCCAACTCGAAATCCTGCGTCAACTCCAAACACGACGTCGGACACGCCTCCTGGCAGAGCGCGCAGAACATGCAGCGCGAGGTATCGAAGATGAACTCGTCGAGCACTTTCTTGCGCCGCGGCTTGCCGGCGACGACGATCTCGACGTCCATCGCGAGCACGTCGATGCAGTCTTCGGGACACGCGATCGCGCAGAGGTTGCAGGCGATGCAGAGCGTATCGTGCGTCTCGGGATCCATGTTCAAACGTGGTGCTCCATGAAATCGCGGCGCCACGTCAGGACGCACTTTCGGGTATTGCTCGGTGTAGATCCCCTTGCCCGCAACCGCGTCTTTGTCGGTGATCGCTCCGAGGTTGTACTTCAACGTCAACCCCATTCCCTTGAGCAGATCGATCATGAAGAAACGCTTGAGCTTCTGCGCGAATGTCGGTTTTGGGGTTTTAACTAACGGCATTAGGTACCTCTTTAATAATGACGAATTTCACGCCCGCGCCGGCTTGCCTTTCGGCACGTTGACCAGATTGATATTGCGGCGCTGCGTCTTCAAATTGAAATCACGCGAGCGCCAGTTGATGCGCGCCAGCAACACGCCCATTATGAAAACACCGAGCACGCCGATAGCGATCATCACGCCCTTGCCCGTCGCGGTCAGGTTCAGCCCCTTATCGAGCCCTTCGATCGTTCTAATTCCTCGCCAACCATTTAAAGCCTGAACGAGAAAGACCGCAAATGCGGACAGCACAATGTTGATCAGCGCCGACGGGATCAGCCACTTCCAACCGATGTCCATTAACTGATCGTAACGGAAACGCGGCAACGTCCAGCGCAGCCAAAAATAGACGTAAAGGAGGATCGAAGCCTTGACCAAAAAGACCAGCACACAAGCCACGACGTACAGATTGTAATTCACACCCGCGAGTCGATTAACAAATGGGAAATACCAGCCGCCGAGATAGACCGTTGTCGCCACGGCAGTAACCACGACCATCGCCGCATACTCAGCCATGAAGAAGAGCGACCAACGCATGCCGGAGTATTCAGTGTGAAAACCGGCGACCAGTTCCGACTCGGCTTCCGGCAGATCAAACGGCGCACGATTGTTCTCGGCGATGCCGCTGACGAGAAAGATGAGAAACCCCGCCGGCTGATAAAGTATGTACCAAATCGAATCCGATCCCTGAGCGGCCACGATCCCCGAAAGCGAAAGCGTCCGCGCAAACATGAGCGCGCCGATCAGCGAAAGTCCCATCGCCACTTCGTACGACACCATCTGCGCGCTCGATCGCAGCCCGCCCAGTAGCGCGTATTTCGAGTTCGAAGACCAACCCGCGAGAATCAACGCCAACACGCCGACACTCGATACCGCTAAGACCAGCAACAGTCCGATATTGACGTCGGCAATCACCGCCCAGTCCGGCCCAAACGGGATCACGGAGAAGACGATGAACGCCGAAGCGACGGCTATGTAAGGCGCGAAGAAGAAGATCCAGCGGTCGGCTTTTTCAGGGATAAAGTCTTCTTTAGTTAACAGCTTGAGACCATCCGCAATCGGTTGCAGCAGTCCCCACGGACCAACGCGCATCGGCCCGAGCCGCGCCTGAATGAACGCGGAAATCTTTCGCTCGAGGTACGTAGCGTACGCGACCCAGAGCGCGACCAGAGTGACGACCAGGCCGATCTGGATTAGCGGCCAGACGAAAAAGTTGATCGTTTCAGCGCTAAAGCCGATCTTCAGCAAAAGATCGTTGAGTACGTTTACGGGCGACAGAAGCAGCATGTGGATATCAGCGATCGATCTCTCCTAAAACAATGTCGAGCGTTCCGATGATTGCGACCACGTCGGCGACGAGATGTCCGATGCACATTTGTCTCAGCGCCTGGAGATTGATGAATGACGGCGGCCGGACCCGGACGCGCCACGGCTGGGCGGTGCCGTCGGAGACGATATAACAGCCGATCTCGCCTTTTGGCGCCTCGATCGAGTGATAGTAATCACCAACGGGCGGCTTCACGATCTTCGGCAGCTTCGCATTCACTGGACCATCGGGAAGGTTCTCCAGCGCTTGATCGATGATGCGCCGCGACTGCCGCATCTCCTCGAGTCGCACCAGGTAGCGATCGTACGTGTCTCCGTTCTCGCCGACTGGTATGTCGAAATCCATGTCTGCGTAGGCCGCGTATGGGCGTGACTTTCGGACGTCCCACGCAACACCGGAGCCGCGCAGCGCCGGGCCTGACAGGCCAATCGCGATTGCGTCTTCAGCGGAGATGACGCCGATCCCGACAGTGCGGCTCAACCAGATGCGGTTCTCGGAAAGCACTGTCTCGTACTCGTCGAGACGCTTCGGGAAGTTGTTGACGAACTGTTTGCAGTCTTTATAGAAATCGTCGTAGGCATCGTTCGGCATGCCGCCGACGCGCCACGCGTGACACGTCAATCGCGCACCGAATTGACGTTCGAAGATCTTCAGAATCTCTTCGCGTTCGCGCAGCGCCCACAGCAGGACGGTAACGGCGCCGATATCGAGCGCGTGCGTCGCGAGCCACAGCAGGTGCGAAGCGATACGGTTGAACTCCGTCAGGATGGTGCGGATGTAATGGGCGCGTGGCGGGACGTCGAGACCCATCATCTGTTCGACAGTTTCCACCCAGACGAGACCGTTTGAAACCGCGGCGATGTAGTCGAGACGGTCCCAGTAAGGGGCGATCATCGTGTACATGCGGTTTTCGGCGATCTTCTCCATGCCGCGATGGAGATAGCCGATGTCGCAATCGAGATCGATAACAGTTTCGCCGTCGAGCCGAAGGACGACGCGCAACACGCCGTGCGTTGACGGGTGTTGCGGCCCCATGTTCAGCACCATTTCGGGGCTGTCGAGCAGCGTCTCTTGAGTTGTCGCGATTTCTACCTGATGCATCGAAATTAATCCGTGTGATTCGTGGTTTTATAACACCCAGTTACTCGCCACGGCTCTATAACCAAACCAATCTCTTCCGCTTCCCCGCTTTTCCTTTTCTCGATTAACTTCAGCACGATCGCAGTCGCGGCGCTCGCCTTGTTCCAAACGTTTCGCGGCTTCGCAGTTTCACCAAGGACAAATCCAGCGCCTGTCGCCGCATCGGGCGAATCGAAAACTTTGGCGTCGTAATGGGCGGCGATCTCTTTCGGCGTCATTTATCTTTCGGCATTACTTCTTTGCCGCCGCGGAAGATGTCGCGCATCATCCGCTCCTGCGGCACTGACAGAATCTCCAAACCATAAGCTCGCCGCTGTTCCAACTGCTCCTTCTGCACGTCGCTCATTTCCGGCAGGTGTCTCTCCGTCCACGCGTTCTCGACGAATTCGAGCGGGTAGTCTTTTCGCAGCGGATGCCCTTCCCAATCGGGCGGCAACAGGAGTCGCCGCAGATCCGGATGATTAGCGAAACGAATCCCAAACAGGTCGAAGACTTCGCGTTCGAGCCAGTTCGCCGACGGCCACACGCCGGTGACACTATCGACGGCGGCGTCATCGCTGGTGCTGACTTTCAAACGAACGCGCTCGTTAGCCGGAATCGAAAACAGGTTGTAGACGACTTCAAAAGGCGCGTCGCCGCGATCGGGATAGTGAACGCACGTCAGGTCGGACAGGTAGTTGAACGGCGTTTTTTCGTCTCGTTTGAGAAAATCGCAAACCTCGAAGATGCGTTCGCGTTGAACTCTGATCGAGAGTTGGCCGATAAACTCGGACGCCTCGCCTATCGCTTCATTGAATTGTGCTTTGAGTTGCTTGACCAGCGGATGATCGGCGGCGTCCGTTGGTTTTGGGCCTTCTTCCTTCTTCTTGACTGGAGGTTTAGGCGCACCTGGTGCGGCTGCTCCGGCGGCGGCAGGTTGTTCGGCCAGCGACTCTTTCACGGCCGCAACGCGCGACTTGGCCTGTTCAACCATCGCCGCCTTCTCGGCGTCAGCGCCTGCAAGTTCGCCTGCTGGAGGGATAGCAGAAGGTGAGGGCGTGCCGGACGAATCGGAAACCGTTCCGTCCGGTTGGATAGGCTCTTCAGAGCCTGGCTGTTTCGTGTCTTCCGACATAGGCAGTGACGGTTTCCACACTTACACTGCGATTTTCGTGATTATCGCCCCGAAACCACACAAGGATGACAATCGCACTGAATTAAGCACACAGTGTTACTGCTAATGAGAGAAAAGCTCGAAGCCGGATTATAGCAAGCGTTCTTTCTCCGCGCCACGGGTTTCGCTTTTTCAGTAAAAACAGCCCCGGGTTCCGGATGCGGTCACTTGTGCAACCGCATCCGTTTGCCCTTCGTAGCCGTTCATCTTAAGGATGGCATTGAAGTTGACCGTCATCGATCGGCGAACCCTCGCCTATGCTATTCAACGTACCGAGCGGCAGGGTCACAACGCGATCCCAAGAGTATCCAAGCGTGAGGAACGCTGACGACGTCGTAATTCCGCGCTTCTTACCATTAGTGATCACATAAATGGTTCCGCCGCCCGAGGCCTGTACGAGCGTTCCGTCGGGCACCGGTGAAGTGAAAACGGGCGCGACAGGATCGTTCGGATAAGACGAAATTTCGGCATCAGAGACCAGAACGACTTCACTCCAGCTATAGCCAAGGCCGTTGAAAACGTCGGCCGAAGCAAAGCCTCGCTTGTAACCTTTGTCAGTAATCAGATAGACGGTACCGGCCGAGTTTCTGACCAATCGGCGAGCGGAACCGTCGGGCAGATTTGAGTCGATGGGAATGCAGGACAGTTCCTGATCCGTAGCCTTGATAAGGCGGTACCAACTTAGGCCGTTCGTGGCGAACCCCCAATCGCTCGTGACGCCTCGTCGTTTGCCATTTTCGATCAGCCAGACGGTGCCGCGGCTATCCACGAGTGTCGCACCGTCGGGATGCCAATATGAACCCGCTTGTGGCGCAGCGATGGGCTTTCGCAACCAGCCCTGAATAGTCCCGGGTCCGCCGCTAATGGTGTACCGGCCATCCGCTGATTTGCTCAAGGTTAGTTGGCGATCGGGATCGTTTGTATCCTGATAGACGTTCTGTTGGGCAGTAAAAAGTTTATTGCCGACGACGCGCTTGATAATCGCGATGTGCGTTGTGGAGCAGAGAATGTCGCCGACTTGGGGCGCAGTGGTTGTTTGGCCGTTAGTATATGGCGTCATGCCAAGACCGGACGCGGCCCCGAACCACGTTCCGGCGTCTCCGGCAACGCCGTTCGAGAATTGCGTGTTGAAAATCGTGTAGTAATAGCGCCTAACGTATTCAACGCACTGCCACTTGATGCCTGTGTAATACCCGTTAACAGTGTTGGCGATGGCGCTATAGTAAGAGGCGGAACCGTTGGAGTACGCGGCAACCGTATTGAACTGTCCGAGATAAGTGCCAAACGCCGTAGCCGCGCTCGCCTTTTCTGTTGCCATTAAAGCTCCTGCGATGAGTATGAAAATCAGACCGATACACGGAAGCCAGCGAGATAAGTACTTCATTTTCGAGAATCTCCTTTGAAGTGAAAGTGTGAGTTTTCCGCGAGTTATCGCTCGCGATCATGATTAAGTAAGAATGATTGGAATTAACGTAAGGTGAGCCGGGTGGGCGTGCCTGCGACTACCACGTTGTCAACAACAATGAGCGTTTTGCCGGGACAAAGATGCGCGTCACTCAATAGAACGTTGTATGTCGCATGAGCTTGACGGCTTCGTATAGAGGCCCCTATCATGGCGTGTTTGTTAATGCGGCACGGGCGCCGCTTAGGGCAGTCCGAATGCCGCCAGGGGAGACAAAGAAGTAGATGAAACCAGGAATTCACCCAGAATACGTAGAAATCAACGTCACCTGCGCTTGCGGCGAGACTTTCAAGACCCGCTCCACTAAAAAGGGCGACCTTCACGTGGAAATCTGTTCGGCTTGCCATCCTTTCTTTACCGGAAAGCAAAAGCTGGTCGATACCGCGGGACGCGTCGATCGCTTCAACAAGCGCTATGGCAAGAAACCGGCCACCGAGGGCGCAGCCGCCCAGTAATCGGAAGCCACTGCAAGCGCGCAGTAACTTTCTCGCAATGGTTTTACGAAACCAGCATTAGCAATAGCCACTCTTAATCGCCGGCGTACTTGGTCGGTCGCTTTTCGTTCATCCACGAGGAAGCGACTCCCAGCAACCGCCGGCGTTAGTGTTTTCTGAGATCATTATGAGCACACCGGAACGAGATCTGATTGTCGGCGGCCAGGCCGTGATCGAAGGCGTGATGATGCGAACTCCAAACGCCTACGCCATCGCCGTGCGCATGGCGGACGGTTCGATTGTGAACACCGCGGCGCCCTTGCCCAAGTGGAGCGACAAGTATCCGCTGCTGAAACTGCCCGTGCTGCGTGGCGGCGCTGTTCTGATTCAGTCGATGGGCCTCGGAATCAAGGCGCTGAACTACTCGGCCAACGTCGCGTTCGCTGAAGCAGAGGAAGCCGAGGCAAAGGAAGTGAAGGTTGCGCTCTCGCCAGCCGTCATTGAAGGCGAAGGCGACTTCGCCGGATTGACCGGCGCCGTGCCCGGCCTGTTTCCCGTGCCGACGCAGGAACGATCGAAAGACGAGCTCAAGAAAGGCACAACGGCCGCGGCGGCTGGTTCGATAATCTTTGCGTTGATCTTCAACGTGCTACTGTTCGTCGCCGCGCCTTTGTTGCTGACGAACGCGCTCTTCATTGCGGCTGGCTGGGCCACGACGCCTGCGTCCGTTACGAGCGCTGCGCCCGCATCGACGTCGTCTGCGTCTTCAAGCGAACCGGCGAGTTCTCCCACGACTGAATCCTGGTATACGCGCGCATGGACGAGCGTTCGGGCGTATCTCCATCCGGTGCGGCCTTCGGTCGGTTTCAACCTGATCGACGGACTGATCCGCATGACGTTCTTTCTGATCATGATCTTCAGTTTCTCGCTGCTGAAGGACATTCGCCGCGTCTTTCAGTATCACGGCGCGGAACACAAGACGGTCTTCACATGGGAAGCGGGTTTGCCGCTCACGGTCGACAACGCGCGCCCGCAACCGCGTCAGCATCCGCGTTGCGGCACCAGTTTTTTAATGGTGGTGATGCTGGTGGCGATCGTGCTGTTTTCAGTAATCAAGTTTGACTCGTTGTTGTTCAACTTCCTGATTCGCCTGGCGCTGATGCCGGTCGTTGCCGGTGTCTCGTACGAGATCATTCGCTTGTCGGCGAAAAAAGAGAGCAGTTGGTTCTTCAAGTTGATGACCAAGCCCGGCGTGTGGCTGCAAAACATCACTACACAGGAGCCGGACGATCAGCAACTCGAAGTTGCGATTGAAGCGTTGAAGGAGTCGTTAAAATTCGAGCCGCGAACTGGAGAGCCGCAACCGGCGCCGCTATCGTGAGGTCTGGCTATGTTAGATAAGCTCGAACAAATAGAAAATCGTTACTCTGAGTTGACGCAGCAACTCTCGTCGCCTGAGTTGCTCTCGAATCCGTCTGCTTACGGCAAAGCGGCGAAGCAACATCGCTCGCTCGGCGAAGTGGTGCAAAAGTATCAGGCGTGGAAGAGTTTGAAAGCGGAGCTGGACGGCGCGCGCGAGTTGTTCGACACGTCTGACGACGACGAGATGCGCGAGATGGCGCGGCTCGAGCTCGAATCGCTGCAAACCAGACTGGACGAAGCCGACCGCGAGCTCAAGCTCATGCTGATCCCCACCGATCCGAACGACGAGAAGAACGTGATTCTCGAGATCCGCGCGGGGACCGGTGGTGACGAGGCGACGTTGTTTGCCGCAGAGATGGTCCGCATGTACTCGCGGTATGCCGAGAAGCAGCGCTGGAAGTTTGAAGTGCTCGAGGCTTCTGAGTCAGGCATTGGCGGGCTCAAGGAAGCGATTGTGTTGATCGAAGGCGACAAAGTCTACTCGCGTTTGAAACACGAATCGGGCGTGCATCGCGTGCAGCGCGTCCCGCAGACCGAAGCCAGCGGGCGGATACATACTTCGGCGATCACGGTCGCGGTGCTTCCGGAAGCTGAAGAGGTGGACGTGAAGATCGATCCGAAGGACCTGCGTATCGATACGTTCTGTTCGTCGGGACCTGGCGGACAGTCAGTTAACACGACGTATTCCGCGGTTCGTCTGACGCACTTGCCAACCGGCGTCGTCGTCTCCATGCAGGACGAGAAGTCGCAGATCAAGAACCGTGAAAAGGCGATGCGCGTGCTGCGTGCCCGGCTTCAGGAGCTCGAAGAGCAGAAACAGCACGAGGCTTTAGCGAGTGAGCGCCGTTCGATGGTCGGCTCAGGGGATCGTTCAGAAAAGATCCGCACCTACAACTTCAAAGAGAATCGCGTCAGCGATCACCGCATCGGTCTGACAATCCACCAACTCGATCTCGTCATGGAAGGCTACCTCGACCCCTTCATCGACGCTCTCGTCGCCCACTACCAGGCCGAAAAACTAAAAGCCGACGCGACCACAACCGCTGAGGATCCGGTAGTGGCGTAAATCTCATGCTTCATGTGTCGTTCGGATGTCGCAAGCTACGCACGTACTGCTGATACGCCACGGGCAATCGGAGGGAAACGCTGAACGGAGGTTCGGCGGGCACACGGCGACGCCGCTGTCGCCGCGCGGGCGTAAGCAGGCACAGGCTACGGCGCAGGCCCTTAAAGATGACTCAATAACTGCTATCTATTCGAGCGATCTCGCGCGCGCTCTTGAGACGGCGCGGCCGTTGGCGACGTTGATCGGTCTACCAATCAATGCGACGGAAGCGTTTCGCGAGCGCAGCGTCGGCGTGATGGAGGGACTGACGTTCGAAGACGCAGCACAGCGTCATCCAGAGGAGTACGCCGCGCTGCTCAGACGAGACTTCGAACACGTGCTAAGCGGCGGCGAGAGTTATCGCCAACTACTCGATCGCGTACGAAACAAGCTCGACGAGATCATCGACCAACATCAAGGCGGACGCATCGCCATCTTCAGTCACACCGGAACGATCTGCATCATGGCCCTGCACCTCATGGGCGCGCTCGACGCGCCGGAACTGAAGCCCGTGTGGATCTCCAGCGCCAACTGTGGTATTAGTCGGTTTGAGCTTCGACGGGATGGTTTCGTTCGAGTGCTCACTATCAACGATACACGTCATCTCACTGAGGTGTAATTTCTCACGATGTCGGTCTCTATTACCTGTTCCCGTTGTAAGAATGATATTCCACACTCGGCCGAGCGCTGTCCGCATTGTGCTGAACCCGGCATCTTCTGGAATGTTTTGGCTGCGGAGGATCCAGCCGAACGAGCAGGTTTGCAGAGTCGTTATGATCTGGCCAAGGCCGATGCTTTGTCACGGCAAGCGGATGTTGCAGTCCAAGACTTCGAAGCCGCAATCAACAATACAACTGCCGTTATTGCCCGATCGGAGAGCGAGGTTCTTAGACTTGCCACTAGTACGCGACAACTTTACTCAACCTACTATCAGCAGCTCGACGCGGGCGTCAGATTGCCTGACGGTGATGAATGGGACGTAGTGCGCGAGATTGCGGATACGATGCTTTTTCCAAAATACAAGCAGGACATACGTTTTGCAGCGCTATCGCTCGATGGCCTAGGACTAGTGAATTACGGCTCATGTTCTATTACTCTCCGCAACGAAATGATTTCGCATCGCGCGTCTGTTTTCGAAGAGAATTCAGTTTTGTTCATGAAACGTAATGGGATTTTGGCTGGTAAACCCGATCTGCCAAAAGGATTTAGGGCACCTTGGCCTGACAGGGGTAAGCTCTGCGTAGCCAAACTCGCCGCAGACATTGACTCTACAACAGGTCCTAATCAATACTCAGGCCTCCTTTTAAGGTCAGGTGTAACATCCGCGAACGATGCGTTCGTGGAGGTCCATATTTGGGGCCCGATTTCGGTCCTTACAATGGAGAAGGTAACTGTAACGGGACCTAAAGCACGCGCGAAGGCAACGATAGTCAAGGCACTTAAATCGAAACTCAGGAAGCATGGCGTAACAATAAGCTGATGAACGCATTGATATCTGGACGTTCACGACGGGCATTATTAATCGACGGTGATTCCTTGAAGTCGTTCGATGTGGACAACCCATCCACTATCGTTCCGAGAAGCCGAACGGACCTTCAGTTTATTTTCGGCGATGCTAGCGATCTTAGAGTTATTCAAAACGCGACTAAAGAAACCATTGAGCATGAACTGAAAGCAGACTCCAACCTTACACTCGCGCTTGACCTTGTATTGATATCACTAGACTTGGAGCTTACTGACAAAACTCGTAAGCAGGCCCTGCAACAACTCGCTCAACTCCTGAAGGATGATTCCGTTCATTTGTATTTGGCGAATATCTTGTATTCGCATTCAGTACCAGAGGACGGAGACTTAGATGGAGCATTAAAACTTTGTGACGAAAGGTCTCTGGGTCTCAAGCGATTTCTTCAGCGGCTCAAGGATCATCAGCCACTGATATCGACCGTTGCACGATGCTGGAACTTAGTTCCCGCGAAGCTGTTCGCAGGGCATGAAAATCGCGACGAATTCAGGAGAGCCGCGGTCAGAACGGGATTCTTCCGCGCGCTTGTCCATTGCCAGGATCAAAAGACACTTCGAGCATTTGAGTCGGGAGCGATCGAGTCAATTCGGCATTTACCGAATCTTGTTCTGGTGCTCAGAAAATGGATATCTCTGTATATCAAGCACGGGATGGCTTTAAATGCGGAACAGTCTGAAAACGCGCGGGCCGGGGAACGAAATGAAAATGATGCGAAAGCGAGGCGTCGGTCTAAGACTAAACGCTCATTTGATGGTCGGCTTGCGCAATTAATAGACGAGATGCTTGAGGGTCACATTCTGCTCGACGAAGCGATTTCCAGTTTCGAAAAGATGTATATAAAGAAAGCTCTTGCGAGACATCGAGCACATCTAACATCAACGGCGGTAGCGTTAGGTATAAAACGTACAACTTTAGCTGAGCGGGTTGCCTGGTACGAAAAGCAAAAACAAACATCCAACAGAGCGCCATTACGAACGCAAAATAGACAGCGCTCATAGGTTACGCCCTGCCGATCTTGAACCAAATTACCTGATTCTTATCTGCCAATCTTATTGGCTTCAGCGGCGGCCCAATCGCAGATGAGCTTCTTATCAGCATCGCTTAGCTTCGAGCCGGGATGCAACGGCGTGTAGGAACTGAGCGGCATCCAGCCTTCCGTCACCAACTCGCAAAACTGACCAAGCAGCGCTTTTCGCTCGCTCGGACTATATTTACCCCACTCGGATAGGTTCATATGGTCGCGGCCGTGATCGACATGGCCGATGACGAACCACGACACGGGCGCGACGTTCGCATACCACGGCCAGCGCGTTTTATTCGAATGGCAGTCGATGCAGGAACGATCGAGAACCGCGGCAACCTGCGGCTCGAGCTGCATATGCGATTCAAGCGCAACTGCCTGATCAACCGCCGGGTTCGTCTTCGCCGGCCTCCTGAATTGCGCGATCACAAACAAACACACCAGTACGATCAGCAACCACTTAACAACTTTGAGAAGTCTGGCTTTCATAAGAATGTGAGTTACTTCTTGCCCGCCGCTTCTTTGCTGAACTTCGGATCGTCGCCCTTCTTGAACGACTTCCACTCTGCCGCATTTTTCGGCATTCCCTTCCCGCCGGTTCCCCAAATGACTTCGAGCGAGTGCCGCCACTGCTCCAGCATCTTCTGGTCCAACTTCAAGACGCCTTCACGCGTCACTCCCACCGGCGGCGGAACAAGATCAGCTATTTTTTGGTAAACGCGCGTGCGATCCGCTTCATTAACACGCGGTAACAAGTGCCACAAGGTCAGCGTGTCTTTGGGGCGCGACTCGCCGAGCATCGAGGTCAGTGAGTCTGTTCGGCTGCCTGAGTTCTTATCGAAATCCCGGAGTGCATTCCGAAACTGTGGCGTCGAATCGTCAAAGTACGGCGTGCCTGGCCCAAGGCCCAACTCCGTCTCACACGATGCGCCGGCCGGAACTATAGACTCGCGCTCTTTTGCTTGCAAGGCCACCCAACCCGAAGTCACGCTTAACCGGCCCGCACCTTTATCGTTAACCTCAAGCGTGTACGCACAACCAAGGTCGGCAGCAACGGCGGAAGGCGTGTCGACAAAGAACAATCGCGGCGGCGCCCATATCCGCGCACTCATCTTTCCTCGCGCCAGCTCGAGCCGGTGCTCCGTCGGCTGCGTCTCGACCAGCCGGACGCGCGTGTTTTCATCGATTTCAACATTGCCGATCGATCCGACTGCGATCTGTGCTCGCGAGTTTTCATCTGTCTCCAACCATTCACCTTTTCCAAGAGACCCGTGGGACGAAATTGCTTCCGATCCGATTCGCGGAGCGCCGCCGAGACGAGTGACTTGCCACCCTTTCTCCGGCTCCGACTTGCGGCTGTTATAAACCCAAACGATTCCGACACTGAATACGATAATCACCGCCGCCGCAATCGCCATTCGCTTGCGCCACGACGTGGTCCTAATCACCGTGGTTTCTTTGCCGAGCAACGAATCAACTTCCTGCCATAACGAATCCGGCGCGCTCAGCCGCGGAAGTTGTTCAGCCAATTTGATACCAAGCTTTATCTCTTCAAACTTTGTTCGACACTTCACGCACGAAATAATGTGTTCGGCAAACAGCTTCGACTCCTCACTCGAAAGCTCTCCATTACAGTAAGCTGAAATATCTTTTGTTACGTGTTTCGAAAACATCTACTCACCCCATAACGCGGGATTATTTAAGTGTGACAACCGCTTCGCCAACTGGCTGTGACCGCGGTTGAGCCGCGACGCCACGGTTCCCTTCGAACAACCCATCACCTCGGCAATCTCCTCGTACGACAAACCTTCGATGTACTTCAACAAGATCGGCAGTCGAAACTTCGGCTTTAATTCGGCGATCGCCCTTCGCACAGCTTCCGAGATCTCGAGCCGGGCATACTGCCGTTCCTGCGGTTTTTTGTCGCTTACGTTACTCATCGCCACCGTCGTTTGCGTCGATTCCCAGGGTAACCATCTTCGGCGTCGGCGACGCTCGTCGAGACAGGCGTTGACGACCAGCCGGTAAAGCCAGGTTGTAAACTCCGACTCCCCTCGAAACTGGCGAATGGCAGTGAACAACTTGAGAAAGATCTGCTGTGTGACGTCTTCCGCGACGGTCCGATCACCGCCGGAAGAGTAGACAGCAATGGAGAAGACCTTGTCTTTGTAAGCTTCGAAGAGGGAGTGAAAGGCCTCGCGGTCGCCCTGCTGGCAGGCTTCGATAACCTGTCCATTGATAAGCTGCTCAGCCATTGCCGCGCGCCGCTCCATTCAGTCCCCCGCTAATCACGCACTTAACACATTTAGACGCCGCTCACCTCGGAATTCTTCCCAAAAAAACGCCGCGGATTACGCAAAAGTAACCCGCGGCTCGTTTAAGTCCCGAGGATCTATGTTAACGCGTGACGTGGACCAGCATTTCCGTCCCCGACTCGATCTTCAACTCCTTGCTCCCCTTCACGGCCAGCGATCCAGCGCCGCCGGCGCCACCCACGATCATACCAATCGCCGCGCCTTTGCCGCCGCCGGCGATGCCTCCGATGATCGCGCCAACGCCCGCGCCGATACCCGTGCGTTTGACGGTCTGCTTGGTCCGGCTGCCCGATTCGATGCCGCCTTCGTTATCCGCCTTCCCCGCATCGTCTCCATAAACGCGCGTTACGTATCCGTGCAACGTGCCTCTGCGGCCATCGCGCAATTCAATGGAGTCGAAAGCGAGGTTCATGCTCGTTCGACCTTTTACCTTTCCCGACTTCTGCAGCGAGCTGATGTGTCCGGTAAGGCGAGCCTCGTCAAACCGGCTGGGATCGATGACGGTGGCCGTGAATCGATCGCCAACACGCGATTCTTTGCTCGATAGGGTATCGTTGATCCGGACCTTCAGATCGGTGCCAACCGGGACCAATGGCACGACCCGTTTTGTAGTGGTCTTTTTCTTGGTTTGCGCGCTTGTCACAGGCGATAGACTGACAAGCGCAAGGATTGTCAAAACGGCCACGATAATGGCCTGCTGTTTTTTCATGATTGTGCTCCTCATACTAATTGAACCGCGCTCTCGCGCGCAGAGGCTTGGGGCTCAGAGGGGCAAGGCTGCACGGTCTGTTTCGGCGCCGCCGCTGGGCAAGGGTTCATCATCGAAAGTGCGCTGCCGGTGTACGGCGCCGTCGCTGTCAAAGATGTAAGCCGAGGGGGCTTCCCGCATGATGATGTCCTGCAAACGCATTAAGCCGTAAAGAAGGGCTTCAGGCCGCGGCGGACAGCCAGGAATGTAAACGTCGACGGGAATACAACGATCGACGCCTTGCATGGTGGAGTAAGAATCGAAAGGTCCGCCCGTGGAAGCGCAAGCGCCCATCGCGATGGCCCACTTCGGCTCGGGCATCTGATCGTAAACACGTCGTACGACCGGGCCCATCTTCAACGTCACTGTTCCGGCGACGATGATCAGGTCGCTCTGCCGCGGGCTCGGACGAAATACACCTGCGCCGAAGCGATCGATGTCGAACCTGCCCGCGCCCGCCGCGATCATCTCGATCGCGCAACAGGCGAGACCGAACGTCATGGGCCAAAGCGCCGACTTGCGCGCCCAGTTGACTACGGGCGCCGCGATGTCCACCGTCTTCGCGCCGACACTGCGTCGAATCGAGTTCATGATCGAGTCGACGGTGGTTAAAACAAATCCCTCTTCGTGTTCAGCCATATGTCATTTTCAATTGGCGATTGCCGATTGCCGATTTCCGCTGCCGCCGGCGATCGCCTGGTTCTGTGGTGTTACTACGCGGAGAGCCAAATCGGCAATCGGCAATTGCCAATCGGCAATGCCTTCACGCCCATTCGAGCGCGCCTTTGCGCCAGGCGTAGTAGTAACCAACTATAAGGATCGCAATGAAGACAAACATCTCGATCAGCGCAAACTTGGTAAACGAGAAGTCGTCGCCCATGAAGATGATTGCCCACGGCAGCAGGAAGATCGTTTCGACGTCGAAGATCAAAAACAGCATCGCCACGATGTAGTAGCGGACGGTGAACCGTTCGTGCGCTTCAGTTGTCGGATCGATGCCGCACTCGTAAGGCCGCATCTTGGCTTTTTCATACTTGATTGGCCGCAGAAACCGTCCCAGCACAAGAGGCAAAACGGGAAAGATAATGGCCACGGCAAAAAAGACCATTACCGGCCAATAGGCTGTAACAGGGCTGCCGACAGATTGTGTGGTCGTAGCAACTTCCTGAAGAAGTATCATCCTCGTACGTAGGAAGAGCGGGAGAAAGTTATTGAACGGGAAAATAGTAAGCGCCGCTCAGGGCATTGTCAACGATCCTCTCTGTTCACATAGATGTAATTTCATAGCAAGACAAAATTAAGACCGGCGTCATATGCTACGCCGTTCTCAAGCACCATCAACAACCTGGCCCGAGGATTCATCGATGAGATCCATTTTACTTATCGCCCTTATCGCGTTTGGCTGCCACTGCACGCTCGCACAGGAAGAGATTAAGCCCGTAGATCCCCCGGAACCGAGTGTTAACGAACGCATTCGAGTCCTCGAAAGCGAGCTGGAACGCCAAAACGCCAAACTGGATCAATTACAAAAGACCATCGCCGAGCAACACCTGGCGATTCAGGCGTTACTCGACAAATTATCCGTTAAGTCTGTGGAAGAAACTAAGTCTCCCGATACCGTGGCCGCCGCACCACCACAAGCCGTCGAAAAGCGCCTCGACAAGGTCGAAAACGACATCAAGAAGTTCGGGCCCATTCGCTTCAGCGGCGACTTCCGTTTGCGCTTCGACGGCACCTTCCGCTCGCCGACCGACCCTCCGGATCCACCGCTCGAGCACGTCCAGAACGCACGAGTCCGGTATCGTTTCCGGCTCAATCTTGACGCAAACATTTATCAGAACCTCAAGTTCCACGCGCAGCTAGCCACGGGCCCGGTCAACAATCCACTCTCGACCAACCAGGATTTCACATCGCTCGGCGCGCGTCCGCCGTTTTCGTTGAGCGAGATCTGGATCGCCTACAACCCGACTCCGTCACTTGAGCTGCTAGGCGGCCGCGTCCCGGACGTCTTTGCCGACAACTCCCGTTTTCTCTTCGACGACGACATCCGGTTCAACGGCTTCAACGAACGTTACGCCATGACGCTCAAGTCAAATGCGCTTCGCTTCTCGAAAGTCGAGTTTCGCGCCGGACAATACATTCTGACGAACCCGGTGGTAGCCGTGGTAACGCCCAACAGTGCGTTAGCGCGCGCGGGCGCAATCGTGGGCAGCACCGGACGCTCCGCAAATCTCTTCCACCAGGGACTGCTGGCGGATCAGAAGTTCAACGAGCGATGGTCCAGCCAGATCGGCGGCGACATCCAGCTCTACCGCCAGCCAAACCAGATCCAACTCGCGTCTACTCTGGAAGGGCTGGTAGTGCTGGTCCAACCGGGTCTCGGACTCGCTCTGTCCGGACCGCTTCCCGGAACCGGCAACGCCACGACCACTCCCGGCGGAGCGATTTACACAGCCCCCGGTTTCCAGATCGCCAGACTCACGTATGGTCTCAACTACGCGGGATTCAAATACGGCAAGCGCGATTTCCCCGTCACGTTCAACCTTCAGTTGGCTCGCAATGTCGCGACCGGCCTGAACGAACGGGATGCGCTGTTGACGGCATTACAAGTAGGTAAAAGCGGCAAAGGCGCAAAACGAGGCGACATGGCTTTCCGCTACGTCTTCGCCATCAAAGGAGCGAACGCCCTGATCTCGCAATTCACTGACGACGACCTGGGAACTAACACGGGCGTCAACATCCGCACGCATCACTTCCGGTTCGACTATCGCATCACCGACAAAGTGACTTTCGAGAACCTGATCTACATCCAGAACTCGTTGCGACGCAGCGGACAGTATCCAAACTTCTTCGTCCCGCTCGGCGACTTCGCGCCGACAACCTATCGTTGGCAGCCGCAACTGGTGTTCGAGTTCTGACCACGGATTGGCGCGGATCAGATTACGACTTGATGCGCGCCAATCTCGAAAGTCCGCCCAGCAGTTCATGAGCGCTGGGAACAGGCACGCCCATGTAGTGCATGATCGAAATGAGGCCAACGCCGACAACCATACTCATGAACACTGCTTTAACAAGCGCGCCGGCCAGTCCACTCACGAACGTCGACGCAGAACGAAATACTCGTCGGATTCGCATATTGCATCTCCCCAGACGCTAGTCTGTCTTCTAAAACGTAACCGGTGAGTAGTTGTTGAGGCCTGTTTGGGGCGTCGGGGACTAACTGAGGGCAAGTTGCAGGCGGCATTATGGCAGACCCCGGAGGATTTTGCCAACATTGTTTTACATTTATGAGGCGTCAATTTGAACTAACAATTTTCCGCTGGTTTTCTAGCGTTTTGGCAGGTGGATGGTGAAAATCGTGCCTTTTCCAAGCTCAGAATTGACTGTCACCTCGCCGCCGTGCAGTAGCGCCAGGTGCTTGACGATCGCCAGTCCCAGGCCGGTGCCGCCCATCTCTCGCGACCGCGCCCGGTCGGCCCGATAAAAACGTTCGAAAAGCCTTTCCAGGTGCTGGGCGGGAATGCCGTCGCCGTTGTCTTCTACGAGGATCTTGTCCCGCTCTCCGTCCTCATGCCCGATCGTGACGGTTCCGCCTTCGCGGCTGAACTTGATCCCGTTGTCGATCAGGTTCGTGAGCATCTGTTCCAGCCGTCGCTCGTCGGCATAGACCGTCACCGCGGCATCTACTTTGTTGACCAGAGAAACACCATGTCCCGAAGCCTTGGCGGCAAACGAAGCGCAGACGTCGGCGACCGCCGCATGAAGATCCACAGTGCCCGCGCGCAGTCGAACGTTACCGCCTTCGATCGCCGTGAGTTCGAGAATGTCGTCGATGAGACCATGCATTCGCGAGGCGTTCTTGCGAATGATCGAAAGGAAGCGTTGTGCGCTTTCCGGATCTTCCATCGCGCCCGTTTCGAGTGTTTCGACAAAAGCAAGGATCGCTGTGAGCGGTGTGCGCAACTCATGGGAGACGTTTGAGAGAAATTCCTGCCGCACGAGTTCGAGTCGTTCCAGCCGCGTGATATCGAAGAAGACGCCGAGCGCGCCTGCTGCGCCGTTGCCGTTCACATTGCCGATCGGAACGACGCGCAGATCGAACACCTGGCGCTCAGGACCGTGCGTCTCAACCTTCACGCCGCTGCGCTCGACACCTTTCAGCGCATCGAGGAACGCGCCGTAGATCGCGGGATTGCGAGTCAACTCGGTCAGACGCTGCGAATTGATTTTCGGGAGTGAAGGATTGAACAACTTGTGGGCTGCGGGATTTGAAGCAACGACCTGCATGTCTTTGTTCACGACTAACAGACCTTCGCGCATGCTGCCCATCGTCGCCTCGAACAGTGAGTTCACCGCGAAACTCTCCGGCGACTGGCTCAGGTCCTGCGGCTCACCGGAACCGGGTGCATTTGTTTCATTTTTATGCCGGAAGAGCGCCAGAAAAGATCGTAGCGTGGGCACAAGAAATCACTTTCAGTTGGTAGCGTCCCGAGGCGTTACGTACATAGGAGAACACGGATTAAGAAATAGTATTGCCCGCAGCCGCCTGACGTGTACAACCTACGAAACGATAGCCAACTCCGACCACTGTTTCGATGCAATCGCCGCATTTATCGAGCTTCTGCCGTAAGCGGCGAATGTGTACGTCCAACGTGCGCGCGTCGCCATAATAACTGTAGCCCCAGACGCTATCCAGCAACTGCTGCCGGGTGACGACGCGATCGGCGCTTCTGGCGAGCACTGACAGCAGGGTGAACTCCTTGTTGGTCAACTTTATCTTCGTGCCGTCGCAAACCACTCGAATGTCGTCGAAGTCGATGATCAGATGGTCGTCTTCGTATGTCTTGCCCATCGTCTCGTCGGCGCGGCGCATGACGGCACGCACACGGGCCAGCAGTTCACGTACTGAAAACGGCTTCGTGATGTAGTCGTCCGCGCCGAGATCGAGCCCGGATACGCGGTCTGACTCGGACGCTTTCGCGGTCAGCATGATGATGGGCGTGCGACGTGTTGCCGGTTCACGCCTGAGACGGCGGCACAGTTCGATCCCGCTCATTCCCGGCAGCATCAGATCGAGAATTATGAGGCGCGGCGGCTCGCGTTCATTCAATGCCGCGGTCAACCCGGCTTCACCGGTGGGCGCGGTAACGGCCGCCAGACCTTCACGCTCAAAGTTGTACTTCAAACTCTCAGAGATGTCGGCATCATCCTCGATGATCAGGATTGGACGAATCATGTCGTGTGCTTGATGAAGGCGGCTTCCGCCATGTAGACCGTTAGTTCACAAATATCGGTGACGTAGTCGCCGATGCGTTCGAGGTGCTTGGCCACGAACAAGAGCCGCGCATCGCGCGTCGCGGTGGCTGGCTCGGTGACCATCAACTCGATCAGGTGATGAAACGTATGGTTGTAGAGATCATTGATTTCGATGTCGCTCTTGATGATCTCGCGCGCGGTAACCGCGTCATTCGAAGTAAAGGAATCAAGGGCCGAGCGCAACATCTTCAGCGCGTGGTCCGACATGCGGCTGAGATCGACGACTGAGTTGAGTTCGGGCTCGTTGTTCAGATCGAGCGCGGCGCGGGCGATGTTGCAGGCGTGGTCGGCGATGCGTTCCAACACGGGCGCCATCTTCGCGACGGAGATCACAAAGCGCAGGTCTCGCGCCGCGGGTTGTCGCAGGGCGATGATGTCGATGCACTGGCGATCGATCTCAACTTCGAGTTGATCGACCTGATCGTCGTGTTCGAGCACCTGGCGCGCGACGTCGCTGTCGCGCTCGCTGAGAGCGTACATAGCACGCGCCAACGCTTGTTCCGCCTCGCCGCCAAGCAGAAGCACGCGGTCGCGTAGTGAGCTGAGTTCGTCGTCGAGATGACGGTGTTTATCCATTATTTAGTATTACCCGAAGCGCCCTGTGATGTAATCTTCAGTCAGTTTCTCATTGGGGGCCGTGAACATCTTCTCAGTCGTGTTCACCTCGATCAATTTACCAAGCAGGAAGAACGCGGTGGTGTCCGAAACGCGCGCGGCCTGCTGCATGTTATGGGTCACGATCACGATTGTGTACTGCTTCTTCAGATCGAAAATCAGCTCTTCAATCTTGGAAGTCGCGATCGGATCCAACGCCGACGCCGGTTCGTCCATTAATAGTACCTCAGGACGGATCGCCAGTGCTCGTGCGATGCACAAACGCTGCTGTTGTCCTCCCGAGAGACTCAGCGCCGACGTCTTCAAACGGTCCTTGACTTCGCCCCACAGCGCCGCGTCTTTGAGTGCCTGTTCAACTCGCCCCGCCAGTTCTGAACTGCTGCTCGTCAGACGATTGATCCTTAATCCGTACGCGACGTTGTCAAAGATCGACTTCGGAAACGGGTTCGACTTCTGAAACACCATGCCGACCTTGCGTCTCAACTCGACGACGTCCGTTCCCGGCTCGTAGATGTCGTGGTCGTCGATCAGCACTTTGCCGGCGACGCGCGTTGCCGGGATGACGTCGTTCATGCGATTGAGCGTGCGCAGGAAGGTCGACTTGCCGCAGCCCGATGGCCCGATGAAGGCCATGACAATGCGTTCTGGAATCTCGAGCGAGATATTATGGAGCGCCTGCGTGCGGCCGTAAAAGAAGTTCAAATCGTGCACGGCCACCTTCGCTTTCGCGGACCCACGCTCAGGAGGCGACTCCTGACGCTCGGGAACCTCAATTTTTGGCGCTAAAGTTTGCACAGCCATCAGAAAATCCGTGTTTCAGAAACGTTTCCGCGTTAAGAACCTAACGACGATATTGATCCCCAGCACTAACGTCATCAGCACCAACGTCGCGGCCCATGCCTGCGCGTGCCACTCGTCGTACGGCGAGATCGCGTAGTTGTAGATCTGGACCGTCAGCGACGCGATCGGCTCGTTCAGCGACTCTGGAAAAAAGCGGCTGCCGAACGCGGTAAACAAAAGCGGCGCCGTTTCGCCCGAGATACGTGCGATGGCCAGCATCGCTCCGGTTGCAATCCCCGGCGCCGCCGCGGGTATCACCACACCCAATACGACGCGCCACTGCGGCGCGCCGAGCGCGAGTGCGCCTTCCCGCAAACTATGCGGCACGAGCTTGAGCATCTCCTCAGTCGTGCGCGCCACAATCGGAATCATGATGAACGCCAGCGCCACGCTGCCGGCGAACGCCGAGAAATGCTTCATCGGCAGAACGAGAATCGCGTAAACAAAAACGCCGGTCACGATCGACGGAATGCCCGTCAACGTGTCGACGATGAACCGCACCGCACCGCCAAGCCGTCCGCGGCCAATCTCCGATAAGTAAACGCCGACGCATATTCCCAGCGGCAGACCAAAGAGCGACGACAGCAACAGCAACACGAGCGAACCGACGATGGCGTTGCCGATGCCGCCGCCTTCGCCAACCGGCCGTGGGACATCGACGAGGAAGCGAAAGTTCAGCGAGCCGATTCCCTGCCATGCGATGTATCCGAGGATGATCAGCAGCGCGCCAACCGCCAGCAACGTACACAACGCGGTCAGCGCCGTCATGATCGCGCTGCGAACCCGTCGTACTTGATCGGAGTTAGTCATCAAGCAGCTCGGCCTACACCGCCGGTGTTTCTCGTTACATTCCAAACGAGGACGCGGGCGATGCCATTCACAATAAAAGTCACGAGAAACAGAATCAGTCCGAGCTCGACAAGCGCGCTCAAATAGAGGTCGCCCGTCGCTTCGGTGAACTCGTTCGCGATCGCCGACGCGATCGTGTAAGACGGATCGAACAATGAAGCACTGATCTCCGGTCGATTGCCGATCACCATCGTCACCGCCATCGTCTCGCCGAGCGCTCGTCCGAGTCCCAGGATGATGGCGCCGGCGATTCCCGGCGCGCCGTTCACTAACACGACGCGAATCATCTCCCACTTGGTCGCGCCCAAAGCCAGTGCTGCTTCGCGTTGCGAACCGGGTACGGCCGCGAGGACGTCACGCACCACCGCGGAGATGATCGGCGTCACCATGATCGCGAGAATGATTCCACCGGTTAATAGGCCGATACCCGTGATCGTTCCCTGAAACAGCGGCAGCCATCCGAGCGTCTTCGCCAGAGCCGGCTCGACGTATTCGCGCAGAATTGGCGCCAGCACGAAGATGCCCCAAAGGCCGTAGACCACTGACGGAATCGCCGCCAACAGCTCAACTAAAAACCCGACCGGCCGCGCGATGTAGTGAGGTGCCTGCTCCACGAGGAAGATGGCGATGCCGAGCGAGAAAGGAACGCTGATCAGCAGCGCGATCAGCGACGATGCGACTGTGCCGTAAACAAAAGGCAGCGCCCCAAACTCACCGGCAATCGGGTTCCACTTCTGGCCCGTCAGGAAACCGAAACCAAACTGGCGGATCGAAAGCATCGAGTCGGCGGTGAGCGCTACAACCATCGCTACCACGATCGCCACCATGAAGAACGCGACGAGGAACATGAGAACGCGAAACACCGCGTCGCCAAGGTTTCCAGTTGGCGAAAATGAGGCACTTATAGGAACACGGATAAAACGAATGTCCATTTAGGATTCTACTGTCGCAGCGGCGTGCCTCCCGCGGTAATGGCCTTGATCTTTCCTTCAGCGCGCTTGACGATGTCCGCCGGCAGCGGCACGTACTGAAGGTCTTTCGCGTAGCTTTCGCCGTCGTGGAGGCCCCACCAGAGGAAGTCGACGAGCGCTTTACCTTTGGCCGCGTTCTTCTGCTCTTTGTAGACCAGTATGTAGGTGTAGCTGGATATCGGATAAGCCTGCGCTCCCGTCGCGTTTGTAATCGACACGCGCAGGTCTTCGGGCATACTGCCGGCAGACTCAGCGGCCGCTGCTGCCACGGCATCCATCGAAGGCTCGATGAAATTTCCACTCGAGTTCTTGATTTGGCCTACCGGAAGCTTGTTCTGCACCGCGTAAGCCAATTCGACGTATCCGATCGTATTCGGCGTGTTTTTCACCTGGCCGGTTACCCCTTCGTTCCCCTTTCCTCCCAGTCCGGTGGGCCAACTCGGCGACGTGCCCGCTCCAACTTTTTCCTTCCACTCAGCACTGACTTTCGACAGATAGTCGGTAAACACAGCCGACGTGCCACTGCTGTCCGAACGATGGACCACTGTGATGTTGCTCGCAGGGAGCGTCACTCCCGGATTGTCGGCAGCGATCTTCGCGTCGTTCCACTGCTTGATCTTTCCGAGAAAGATGTCGGCGACTACTTCCGGCGAAAACCGCAACGTTTGATTAACCCCGGCGAGGTTGTAAGTGATAACGACGGCTCCCAACACAGTCGGAATGTGCAGGATGTCGCTCGGGGCAGCTTTGAGATCTTCGTCTTTCATCGGCGCGTCAGACGCGCCAAAGTCGATCGTCTGTTCCTTGAGCTGCTTGATCCCGCCTCCGGAACCAATCGACTGGTAATCGATCTTCATGTTCGGGTGCAGTTTGCCATACTCGCTCAACCACTTTTGATACAGCGGGTTCGGAAAAGTCGCGCCCGCGCCTTGCAGGCTGACAGACCCACTGGAACCCGGTCCGCCCCCGGGATTACATGCAATTCCAGCGAGTACAACACTCAACGCGGCAACCCACGCCATTAGTCGAACGCTTCTCGTCAAGGCACACATTCAGGCTTCTCCTGTGCTGTCGGGTGAATTTCTCGGATCGAATAACGGCCTAGCCTAGAGAGCGGGTGTTACATCTAGCTGAACTATGTCTGAACTCTGAGTTAACACGCTCGTCAGAATCGTCCTCATTACTCGGCTTTCGAAGTAATCAGCCGGTATCCGACGTTGACCATGGTCTCGATTTGCAGGCCAAAATCCGCGAGTTTGGCCCGCAGGCGATAGATGTAAACGTGAAGACTCTCGGAATTGAGCGGCTTGTCGTCTCCCCAAACCGAACTCCACAGATCCTCGGCAGTGACGATGCGATCCGGTGTCCGCGTCAGGCGCGAGAAGATTAGGAATTCGGTTCGAGGTAGTTTTAGAGGCGTGCCTCCGCAAGCGACGTAGTAGTTGCGGTGCTCGACGCGGAGAAAGCCGTCGTCGAAGACGTCGTTGTTCTCGACAGCTATTGAAGGTACGGCTCCCGGTGGTTGCTTGGTAATTACTTCCATTATCAAACTCCAATCCGTATTAGAACTTGAGCTTCATCCCAAACTGCATCACTCTTGGACCGCCGATCGTGTCGGTGATTCTTCCGAAGTCAGTTCCGGGTTCACCGATCACGTTATTCGGCGTTGCGAAGTTGACGTTGTTGAAGACGTTGAAGACGTCCCAGCGAAACTCCAGACCAACTCGCTCGGTGATCGCTGTATTCTTGGAAAGCCCGAGGTCAATGCGGTTCTGACTGAAGCCACGCAGGACATTTCGACCGAGGTTTCCAAAACCTCTGTTGTTCGGATAACCACCAGCCAGGGTCAGCGGCGAGCACAAAACACCATTCGCTGTGAAAGCCTGCTCAGTGGGATCTGAACCTTGCCGCCGAAGGTCGTCGAGCGTTCCGCAGAGCGTGGGCCGGCCAAACGCCAGGCGATACAGACCGCCGGAACCGAGTCTCAAGCTCGAGTAATTAGTCGGATTCGCTACTGTCACTTCCGCTGAGAAGATCGAGTAAGGCAGCCCAGATTGTGCCTGTCCAAAACCAGAAACTCTCCAGCCTGTCAGGAACTTCGATTGCGAACCGAAGCTGGGAATGTCGTAAACAAAACTCAGACTGAAGCGATGCGGACGATCGAAATCAGACACGCCTTTGTTTGCGTTGGTGTCAAACGAGTTTCCCTGCGCCGCAAAACCAACGTTCGGCAGGTCGGGCTTGCCTCCGCCGGCTGTGCTGCCCGGATCGGCGGACGCATTGTCGATGGACTTCGAGAACGTGTAAGCAGCATTGAACTGCAATCCTCGCGAGAGACGCTTGGTCACGCTCACCTGCGCTGAGTGATAGCTTGAATAGGCGGAGTTGCCGAGCAGAATCGCCTCGGGCACGTCAAAGCCGAGAAACGGCGAGCGGCCTTCGAACGTGATCACCGCGCCCGCCGGATTCGCGAGGTTCAAGTCAATCAACCCGCCCAACGTCGCGTTCGGGAAACCGAAAGCTTTTCCTAAACCTCTTTGCCGTGCAGTCGAACCTACGTTCAGTGCTCCAAGCGGACTACCGGACGCGACGTATGCGCGGTTGAATCTCTCATATATAAAATCCGGAGTGTTCGGATCGTTTAAGTCGAATCCCTGCGCGAACGAAGTCGCCTGAAGCAGTTTTGTCCCCTTGGAACCGACGTATCTGACCTCGACCAGGAGGTTAGCTCCAACCTCGTATTGCGCGCCGAGGTTCCACTGCTGGACATATGGCGTGCGCAGATTGCGATCGACAGCGCGAAACTCAAACGTCTCGGCGATGTTTCCTCTGAACGGCTGTCCAGTCGCAGGATCGATCGGATTCAGAGTGCCGTCTGCTCCTCGCGTTACGTTGGTATTGTCGCGAATCTGGTAAGTTCCATTGGCGCCGCCCGTGCGCACCACGCGATTCGGCAGATACTGGTTGAATGGAAAGTTTGGATCCTGTTGTGACCACGCCAAATTCAGTGGAACGTTGCTGCCGGGGAAAGTCACTTCCTCTTCGCGCAGGTGAGGATAATTGCTGAAGACCGTATTGATGAACGCCGCTGATGGGCGATCGAAGAAGATGCCGTAACCGCCTCTAACGACTAATTTGTCGAACGGCGTAAAGGCGAATCCGAAGCGCGGTGCAAGGTTGTTGAAGTCCTGGTTCTTTATCGTGCTCTTCGTGCTGGCCCTCGTCGTTGCTTGGATGGCGGTGTCGACAGCGACGAAGCCCGTCGTCCCCGCGTTCGAGGGAACAATGAAACCCGTGATCGGATTATCAAAGTCGGTGACTAACGAAGGATCGAAATTGCCGATCATCCCGTTCTTCTCTTCGGGCCAACCGAACCACTCCCAACGCAAGCCTGCATTGACAGTGAGCTTGCGATTCACTTTCCAATCATCCGCAACGTAAAGACTCACATCACGAAAGCGGAACTGCTTCTCAGTGACGCCAAACTGCGTGTCAGCCTCTGTCGCAACTCCACGCAGGAACTGAGTGAAGTTGTCGTACTTTTCAAACTCAGTCGCCTGCTCTTCCGGAAGCGCGGTGTTAAAATTATGGCGCTTGAATTCACCGCCCATGCGGAAGCTGTGATCGCCGGCGAGATAAGTGACGTGATCGCCGATCGAAAGCGTCTTTTGTTCGCGACGATTGAAAGTGTCGTTCGGTCCGCCGAAAGAAAACCTTTCGAGGATTGTGCCCGGCCGGCCAACGTAATGGCCGAGGCGCAGCGTTCCCGGTCCCTGGTCGAAGGCGACCGCCGGATTGGGAATTCCTACTGACTCGTTAGTGATTGCCAGAAACGGATCGTCGAGCACGCGAGTGTTGTTGAGTGAGAAGTATCCGAAGCGCACTTCGTTGATGAGCCGCGGGCCGAAGACGTGCTGGTCAGAGATCGCCACCGTGCGATTGCGATCAGATCTCTTCACTGTTACGGGCGACGCCAGGCTCCCTGGATCCGGGAAGGGATCGAATCCCGGGAAGTTGGCCCAGAACACGGTCCCGTTCAACGTATTCTTTTTGCTCAAACGGCCATCGAGCTTAATCGTGAACTGATCTTGCTCGAACTCAGCCGGAAACACATTTCGCTGGCGAACGTAGGGATTTCCACCGTTGTTGCCGGCTACGCTCACGTCGCTACCGATAGTTGTTGGAATGCGTGGGGCAGGAATGAAGAAGTCGCCTGTCGCGGGATTTCGCAGGTTCAATAATGCGATCGCGACGTCGGAGATACAAGCGCGATCGACCACTCCGTTAACCGTTGGATTGCACTGCGCCTTCGGAATAGAAGCGAGAATCCCGGGGTTCAACTGGCTGAAGGCCGCTAACAGGTTTTCCTTGGTCCGCTCTCCGGTGATGAGTCGCAATGCTGCCGGCAAGACCGTGATGCTGCTCGCCGTGCTCACGAAGCCGGTGTTCGCCTGCGTGTGCTGATATCCGCCGAAGAAGAACAGCCGGTCTTTAATAACCGGTCCGCCGATCGTAAACCCGCCTTCATTGCGGCGCGCTTTGGGACGGTCGATTCCGTCCTTGTTGAAGAAGAAATCGTTGGCGTTGAACTTCTCGTTCTGCAAGTAGTAGTAGACGCTTCCGTTGAACTGGTTCGTACCACTCTTGGTGACGAGTTGAAAATTGCCGCCGCCCGAACGGCCAGTCGACGCGTCGTAGAGACTCGTTTGCAGTTTCACTTCCGACAACGTTTCGGGAGCGGGAGCGATGTTCCCGTTCAGCGAGCCTTCGTTCGACGTGATGTTCGTGGCGTCTATGCCGTTGAAGAAGAGGCTCGTGCTGGTGGTCCTTGTTCCGTTTACTGACGGCGACTGGTTTCCGTTCCCGTTGGTCAACACCGGAGAAAGATCTGAACTGACGCCGGCCTCAGCCGAAAGCAGTTGCGTGAAGCTGCGAGTGGAGGTTGGCACCTGGACCAGTTGTTCGGAGGAGAGTTGTCGCGCGACGGTTGACGTCTCGGGCGTGATGAGCGCTGCGCCTTCGGTGATATTGATCACCGCGCCGATCTCACCAACTTCGAGTTTGTCATCCAGCGTGCGAGGAACGCTCGCTTCTACTTCGACGCGGTCGCGTACGAGCCGCTTGAAACCCGTACTCTCATAGGAGACTTCGTACGTGCCAACCGACAGGCCGGGTAAGGACCAATGCCCGTCTTCATCGCTGACCGCGGTGCGGGTGGCGCCTGTGCCGAGGTTTTTCACGACAACGCCGACGCCGGGCAAGTTCGCTCCGTTCGGATCGTGGACCACGCCGGTCAACGTGCCGACTGTCCCTGACTGGGCCACGGCGACACACGCGAAGAATGTGAGAGTTAGAAGCAAACAGATCGGGCGGCATACAAGGGTAAACAATTTCATACAAGTCTCCTGTAGATGAACTGGTACGGAAGTGCTAATTGCTCAATGCGTTTTCTGGTGTCGAGTGGACACGCTACTGACTGGAGGTTAAAGAGCAGTGAATATCGCCTTAAATGTTTGTTAAGCAGGAAAGGGTGGGTGAGATCATAAAACTCGATCGGCCATGAATTAACACGAAGTTAACATCAACGTAACACCGAAAATCTATGATAGCCTCTCTTCAAAAACAGCCTCGGCAGATTAGAAATTCCTTTGAACCATGGCCATTTCCAACGAACTCAGCAGTGACATTGCTGCCGCTCTTCTCGCAGAAAACAAGTCGCCCCAGGAATTACGACGACTAAAAGACGTCATTTTGAAAGTGCATTCTGCGTTGCAAAAGATGTCGGCGAACGAGCGCGGCAACCGCCTCAAAGAGAGCATGAAGACGGCGAGGCCCGCGGCCGAACGCAGACCGTCATGATCCGTGTCATGATCTGTTTCTTCCTATGAGCGTAAACATTGCCAAGCGAAAATTGGGCCGCTAAGTTGCGGGAGTGAGCGCAGTTGGTTTTGCACCTTCATCAACCGAAGATTCGGAGCTTAATCTTCTGAGGGAGGCGTGTGAGCGGTTGAACTTCGCGATCAAAGGCATCAAGGAAGCTCAGGCGTGTCTGAGCCAGTTGAACATAGGCCAGACGCGATCTCGTCTCAATAATGCGCAGTGGCAAGCGAGAGAAGCGAAAAAGCTGTTAACCAAAGTCGGCGCCGCGAAGAAGAGCAAGACAGTAGCTTCAAAACGTTTGTGACGTCGACAGCCACGACAGCGATCTAACACCTATCGTTTTGATCGGATATTCGGTCGCAACGGTTTGGGCCTCCAAACCGCCGACAACGGCAGCGTCCCAGATCAACCAATAACGCTTTGGTTTTGCAGTGCGGCCGACGGTGTGATCGAAGCCGAGGCGAACAAAGCGACTGATCAGAACTCCATCATTGCTGATTGGTAGAAAACTGAAGAAGTAACTGCTTCTCACCGGTAGACCAAGCTCGCGGCGCATCTTATTAATGTGCCCTTCACAATCACCCGCAGACGTGTCCTGTTGCGGATCAGCAGAGTCGACGACAACGTGGTCTATCTCATGAAGAACGGCCCAGCCAACATTAAACGCTGCGCGCGCTTGCTTGTCTCCGCTCACCTGGCGAAAGTCATCAAAGTCAATCAAGACTACGTGGATCTCGCTGCTTGATAATGATTCCTGGACCAACTTTCCCAAAACCACTCGACAAAAAACCACGTCCTTTCGTGAGCTCGCGTCTTCAAGCAGAATCACGCGGCGGCCTGAAACGGCACGGCTTAGCAGATCGCGCGCGCTCGCTGAACCATCAGCACGATCCGAGTCGCTTAGCTGTAGCACGCCGGCGGCGTCGAACTTCAGTCCGTCCCAGCCAGTAATGGCGCGCAATCGGTTGGCAAGTTCTTCGCGATGGCGCTCCGAGACGCTCTCCCGAACGACCACTCGATCCGTTGTCGTGGCAAAGAGCGGGACCGCAGCGGTGATGAGAATCGCGATGGTCCAACATACATTGAGACACTTCGGAGAAAAATAGTTCCTGCGGGTGCTGGGGTGCATCGGCTTAATCCTCCCAGTCAATTCACCGGCGTAGTCTTTTCGGCGTGCGTCGGTTAAGGCTTTCACTGCGCCATTAGGGGCGGCGCATTTGCGGCCGATGTTACCAAAATGTTAACTGGGAGAGTAGTGAAATGTTTTATTTTGCGGTCCAACTGAACCGTGTCTGAACATGACGTGAAATAAGTTAACGGACATTTAACCGGATGGTTAGGAGGACGTAACGTGGGGTGGATAAGTTGACTGAAACAAATACTAGCGAAAGGAGTTAAGAGCTGTGAATTGTAAACCGAAAGAGAACGACGATGCGTTCGTGGTCCAATGTATCTGTTGCGGCGCGAAGATTCGCGACGACAAGCAGGAAAACGCTTCCGGCGTGTGCCTACAGTGCTTCTACCAGATCCTGAGCAACCACCTCAGCGCGCAAAAGAGAAGCTCGTACGGCGAGTTTGTCAGCGATAGATAACCACTTTTTCTTCCGTCTTTTCCTTCCAACCCTCACACCCATTGCTTTGTGGTAAGATCCGCAAATCTTTCAAAACCACCACAAACAGGTACGAAGATGAAGCAGAAAAACTTGTACGTCATAGTTGTCTTGCTGGTCGTTGGCGTTTTCAGTTGGAGTGACGGCCGCGGACAGGCGCCAAAAACTGATACTCCGTCCAAGCCGACGATCGTTATCGTTCACGGCGCGTGGGGCGGCGCATGGGCGTTCAAGAAAGTGGACGCGATGCTTCGGCAGAAGGGTTTCGAAGTCTATCGTCCGCAACTTACCGGGCAAGGCGATCGCGTACACCTGGCGCGGCCCGATATTGGCTTGAGCACACACATCGACGACGTCGTCAATACGATTCTTTACGAAGACTTGCGCGACATCATCCTCGTCGGCCACAGCTATGGCGGTATGGTGATCAGCGGTGTTGCAGAGCGAGTCCCCGATCGCATCAAGCGATTGGTTTATCTCGACGCGATGGTCCCGAACGATGGCGACAGCGTTAGCAACATGATGCCGGGTGGAGGCGACTTCATTAAACGAATGACGAAAGGCGACTATATCGTCCCTGCATGGGTCAAACCGGATCAGCCGCCACCGCACGACGTACCGCAAGCACTAAAGACCTTCACGGATACGATCACGTTGAAGAATGAAGCGGCGCGGAAACTTCCTGCGACTTACATCCTGACTGTCGATAAAGGAAAGGAAGCTAAGGACGACGACTTCTTTCGGCAGTCACAACGCGCAAAGGAAAGAGGATGGTCTATGTTGCAGTTGACGTCCGATCACAATCCGCAGTGGTCTGCACCGGAAGCGCTCGTAGAGATGTTGGCCGGAATTCGTTAGTGGGTTCCGTAAGATGATTACAAACACATAACTAACCTGCCATCGCAGCCTCTGTTCGCCCGTAACGCTAATGGTTGAACAGAGGCTGCAAACAGCAAGGGGCTCACCGCGCCATCCCTTTTACTTCAACAATGCGGGAGTCCCGGGCAAGAAGCTCGCTTTCTTTCTTCTGTCTCTTCAATTCTCGACCAATGCCATCAACGAGCCACACTTGAGACAGGTACGTCTGATCGCCGTACTGCCGAAACGTTAGCTTAACTTCGCTATCACGATGGTTTGCAGTTATGGTGCGCCGCAAAAGCGCGATCACGTTTGCCTTTCCATCGCTCTTTCGGAGGCGGATGGTCTGGTTTTCCGCTAGGACCGAGTAGTCCCCGGCCGGCAGCACCTCGTCGCCGATATTGAATTCAAACGGCACCGTAAACTTATGCGCGTTGAAAGACGTCTGCGCCTGCGCAGAAACGGCCGTAAGGCCCACCACCACGGCCAGCATCGTCATTACTCTTAAAATTATTGCCTTCATTTCACCCTCCACGACTAAGACTTCACACTCGAATAACGCGAAATCTCGAGTCGTAAAGGACCAGGAGGGAGGTGATTTAGAACGGTGGCTACTTCCAGGGATCTGGTTGCGGAAAGACAAAAATCGCGCTTGCGATGCCGCCTATCGAATAGATATTAAGATTAGTCACTGCCCTTTCGCTGAAACCGCCATCGACTATGAGGAGTCGGTCAGGGTGAAGCCCACGTTGTTTCACTAAATACGCCTTGGCCCGAGCGGCGACTTTCATGCGTTCTTCCCGGGCTCTCCTGGAAGGGCCACGTACTTCGATAGTTCCCCTGCCGAATAAATTATTGATTTGGAACATGTAATTATCGAGGCGGGCTTTTTCATCTTGAAATGGTATTCGCTCGTATTCATCAAATCTGTGGAAAAAATCGATGCAGCAGTCCTGTAGTCGAGGACAGTTCAAGGTTTTCTGCGCTGCTTCCGGTTCATACTCGACGAGGGTCACTCGATCTTTGTAGGTTTCTACGCTGATCCCTGCCGTATTATCGTGGTAACTCATGAACCCGGCGCCGCGATCATCGATTTTGAAATCACTCCCTGATTGGTATTCCTTGAGACGATGTGTACCTTTTGGAATGACGCCGATGTTAACAACCGTGCCGATAGGAACGTTCCATCCGTACCCAAACTTGTCGTGATCGCAGGTCTGAGCTTGATATTGAAAGACAACTATTTCGTTTGGCAGGTCGTAATACGAAGCTGTATTCTCAGCATCCTTCGTGGCTCCAAATACTCGCTCCACGTCAACGCGCGTCGATTTCAGCGGAACAATTCCACGCCACTCTTTGCCGCTGGCCACACCTCCGCTAACGATTAGCGTGATGGCGCAAGCCACGATCTTCCAAAGAGTGTTCATGACAATCTGAGATTCTAGCAGATGAGCGGGGCCCGATGAGGCCCCGGCCCCGCGGGGAGACTATCGACACACCTATCGGAGGTGATTAAAAACCGCTTCGTAGGAGATCTCGCCGTTTGGACCATCGCGCCGAGTTAAGAAAAGATCGAAGCTGCCAAGTGCAGCGTGCTTGATCGGGTAAATACTCGTAAACGTCGGCAGCGCGCCGTCCGCGTCGAAGAGAAGCGTAAACGAGTCGGTCGCGGCGCCAGTCGCCGTTCTTGTTTTCGGCGAAAAAGACTCGACGCTCACAAGCTTCAGTGTCACCATCTTGCCGCGCGCGCCGGGCGACTCGAAGTATCCGCCGACGTACGGCTCAAATGTTTCGCGTGTAAAACGGTATACCGGATCGCGTAGCACTTCATCCGACAGTTTGCCGTCAGAGAACAGGCTTTGGGCGAACCCTGAACGGGCATTTCCCCAGAACAAAAGAGTTGAAGCAGTAAAAAGTAAGCTCGATTGAACAAATTTGCGGCGGGCTAAAAGCATTTTGATTTTGTCTCCAGGAGTTAAATGGTTGCAACAGTCTTGCAGACTGCTGGTCCAGCCGATCTGGGCGCGATAAATGGCCGATCTTAGGTGTGTTTCACTGGTCCAATTCAAGGGCTTTTTACTGCCAATCGCGTTAACAGCAAATGTTCGCCCGTCCAATACGCGGAAAATTCCATGAAAGTGGACCATGTCCGCGGGAAATATTTTGGTTTGGACTTTTAAATGCGGCTGGGAGCCAGGAACTTAATGAGCTTGCGGGTGTCTAAAACGCTATGAAACGGCTGGTGCTGCTAATTGTGAGTCTCACACTCGCGGGATGCGCTCGACCGGGTGATCACCCCATCAGCTCGAATTGTGTGTGGGATGAAGAAGATAGCCGTTCATTGGACCTGACAAAAATCTCGGATCGACGCCATCTTTACTTCGACGCCGTCACCGCGGAAGATGTAGCGATAAGGTGGAGCGATAGACACTTTCATCTGCTGCCAGAGTGGGAGCAGCGAGTCGGTCAATGTATGGAGACGCTGTTCGTCGGCGTCGCAGAACAACACCATGTCGATGTTTCCATTGTTCGCCAGTACAGTCGTGAGCGAGATATGGTTGTGGATATACCGGTCATTCTCAGCTTCGGTGTTGTGTATGTTGTCGTAGCATATGTCTTCGC
>JBKPNH010000061.1:0-6949 GCA_046732535.1 Acidobacteriota bacterium | reverse complement strand
ACAGGAGCACGAGTTGTTGGAACTGACTTTTGCCGGCCGATGTTGGCAGTGGCAGCCGGCAAGATTTCGAGTCAGATCCCGTTGATCGAAGGCGACGCGTTGCGTCTGCCCTTTCGAAGCGGCTCATTCGACGCGGTGACGATCGCATTTGGTTTGCGAAATCTGTCGAGCGTCGAGAGCGGTCTCGCGGAACTGTGCAGGGTCTTGAAGCCGGGCGGCTGGGTGGCGGTCCTCGAGTGCTCCAGACCTTCGAACGCGATACTGCGAATGTTGTATGGCCTGTACTTTCGAGGGGTCTTGCCTTTGATCGGTGGCGCTATAAGTGGTTCGTTGAGCGCCTACGCTTATCTACCAGCGTCGGTGCAGAGTTTTCCGGACCAGCGGCGACTCGCGCTCCTGATGGAGCAGGCAGGTTTCGCTCAGGTTGGATATGAGAACCTGACGGGCGGCATCGCTGCCCTACACATGGGCAGAAGAGATCTGAAGTAGCTGCCCGTTCAGGTTCTGGTCAGAACGTTTTTCGGGATTGGTTGCAGCGTTTAGCTGCAACCAGATACGTAGTCACGGGGTACGGTTTGGTAAGCGCGCGGTTGTCGGGGCTGTGCGAGTATTCGGACCTACCCCGGGGCTACGTTTTTCTTTATACGTGTAATCCGCGTTTGGGTTTCTGGTAGAATCGCGCGGTCTTGCAAACCAAGCATCGGTATCGAATCTTAGGCGGCCTGCGTCGCGTACTCATTCTTCTCCTCGTTGTTTGGACCGTCGTCTCTCTAGTAACGCTCCTGATCGAACTCGTCCCCGGCGACCCAGCCGTCGCGATCCTCGGTGAACAAGCAACTCCCGAACAGTTCGCGCAGTTCCGCGAGAAACACGGTCTCGATCGTCCGCCCTTCTTCTTCTCCTTCCCACGTGACGATAACAACGAACGACACTTCGTCTGGCACGGCGCCGACAATCGCTACACCGACTACTGGCGCGCGCTGCTACACGGCGACATGGGCCTCTCGTTTCGCAACGACCGCCCGGTCCTGGACTTAATTCTCGAACGCTACCCGGCGACAATCGAGCTCGCGATCTTCGCGATGCTCATCGCGATCCTGATCGCGATCCCGCTCGGCGTCGTCGCCGGCACAAATCGCGGCACCATCGTCGACAACTTCGCCTCCGTGATCGCGTTGCTCGGCATCAGTCTGCCCAGCTTTGTTATCGGTCCGATGCTGGTCTACATCTTCGCCGTCAAACTTCGCTGGCTCGCCCCGTCCGGACGCTTCGACTGGAGCGACATCATTCTTCCCGCGTTCACGCTCGGCGCGGCGCTTTCAGCAATTCTTACGCGAATGGTCCGCTCGTCAGTGATTGAAGAATTAGGCGAGGACTACGTCCGGACTGCACGCGCAAAAGGTCTCAGCGAGCGAACTGTCGTCTACAAACACGTCCTGAAAAACGGACTGATCCCGGTCGTCACGATTCTCGGCCTGCAGCTCGGCGTACTGCTCGCCGGAGCGATCATCACGGAGAAGATCTTCGGCTGGCCCGGGCTGGGACTATTGCTCGTCGAAGACGGGATCGGAAAACGCGACTATCGTGTCGTGCAGGGCTGCGTGCTGGTGATCAGCATGACGTACATCATCGCCAATCTGCTTACGGACATGGTCTATCGGCGGCTCGATCCGCGCATTCGGGTTAGTTAATCCAATGAACCGTCTAACGATCGTCGGGCTAATTATCGTCGTGGTTCTCATCGTGGTGGCGCTCTTCGCGCCCTGGATCGCCACCCATGATATTGGCGCGACAAACCTGGCAATGCGTTATCTTCCGCCGTCAGCGCAGCATTGGTTCGGCACTGACTCGACGGGCCGCGACATCTTCTCGCGAGTCGTGTTTGGCGCGCGCATATCGTTACAGGTCGGGATTGTTGTAGTCGCAGTGTCGGCCGTCATCGGCACAATGCTGGGTGCGATTGCCGGTTACTACGGTGGCTGGGTCGATCGTTTTGTTTCCGGTTATGTCTTCAACGTGTTTCTGGCATTTCCCGGTCTGTTGTTGGCGATTGCGATGGTCGCGTTTCTCGGCGCCGGTTTAAATAAACTGATACTCGCGCTGTGCATCATCGGCTGGGTCGGATACGCGCGACTGATCCGTGGACAGGTTTTGAAAGTTCGCGAATACGACTTCGTTCAGGCAGCGCGCGCACTCGGCGCGAGTGACACCCGCATCCTGCTCGTCCATATCCTGCCAAACGCGATTCAGCCTTTGATCGTGCAGGCGAGCTTAGGCATGGCCGGCGCTGTTCTTTCCGAAGCGGCGTTGTCGTTTCTGGGCCTCGGCGTTCCTCCGCCGGCGCCGTCGTGGGGTGTGATGATCGAAGAAGCCCGCGACCTCTCGACCCTTCAGGCCGCGCCGCACGCCCTGATCTTTCCCGGCATTGCCATCGCCTTGACGGTTCTTGCTTTCAACTTCATCGGCGACGGGCTGCGCGAATATCTGGATCCGCGACAGAGGGCAAGGTGATGACTCATAGGGTAGCTGAAAGCGTTCTCGATCTAATCGGCCAGACTCCTCTACTTCACCTCTCTCGCTTCGCACCGCCGCCGCTCGCCGGCGTCTATGCAAAAATCGAGTGGCTCAATCCGGGTGGCTCGATAAAGGACCGGGCGGCACTGGGAATGATCCTCGACGCCGAAGAGAAGGGCCTACTGCAACCGGGCGCCACCATCATTGAGCCCACCGCCGGCAACACGGGCATCGGCCTCGCGCTCGTGGGAGTTGCGCGCGGCTACCGTGTTATCCTCTGCGTCCCACGCGGTTTCGCGGAAGAGAAGATGAAGCTCATTGAAGCGCTGGGCGGCGAGATCGAGTACGTGCCGCACGAGGCCGGAATGCAGGGCGCGATTGACCGTTGTCAGGAGTTGGCGGCGACTACCAGGGGCAGCTTCGTGCCGCAGCAATTTGAGAATACTGCGAACCCGTGTTTTCATGAACGGAGCACCGGACGGGAGATCATCGAGCAGATGAACGGTCCCGTCGACGCGGTCGTCATCGGGGCAGGAACGTCCGGAACGTTTGTAGGTGTTTCGCGCGCTGTGCGGAAGGCAAACAAGGACGCGTTTTGTGTCCTGGTCGAGCCCGAAGGGTCGATTTACGGCGGCAATCCACCGGGACCGAAGAAAGTTGAAGGCATCGGGCAGCGTGACTTTATTCCGAAGATCTACGACGCTTCCCTGGCCAACGAGATCATGATGGTGTCCGACGAGGACGTTTGCGCGGCGCTCAGGAAGATCGCGCGGCTCGAAGGACTTCTCGGCGGATGGTCGACAGGCGCAGCGGCGGCAGCGGCGTACAAAATCGCGGAACGACTCGGCGCCGGAAAGAACGTCGTTACCGTCTTTCCCGATGGCGCTGAACGTTATCGCAGCCAGGGAATTTTTGACGACATTTGTAATGAGTAACTAAGAACTTATGGGATTCGCAACCACAGCAATTCACGTCGGATCGGAACCGGACGAAGCCACAGGCGCAGTCTCGGTTCCGATCTATCAAACCTCGACTTACGCTCAGGAGTCTCTCGGCAACCACAAAGGTTACGAGTACGCGCGCACGCAGAACCCCACTCGCTCAGCACTCGAACGCAATATCGCCGCGCTCGAAGGCGCACGCTTCGGATTCGCCTTCGCTTCCGGAATGGCCGCGATCGACGCCACCTTGCGACTCGTCAAGAAAGACGAGCACGTCGTCGTTTCCGACAACACGTACGGCGGGACCGCACGTCTTTTCAATCGCATACTCAGTAACTACGGCGTCACGTTCGATTACGTCGACACGTCGGAGCCGCTGAACGTCGAAGCGGCAATCAAACCCAATACGAAGATGGTGTTTGTGGAGACGCCTACGAATCCGATCATGACCGTGACCGATCTGAAGGAGGTCAGCGAGATCGCGCATCGCGCCGGAGCGCGCGTCGTTTGCGATAACACGTTTATGTCGCCCTACCTTCAGCGGCCGCTCGAGTTCGGATGCGACATCGTCGTCCATTCGACGACAAAGTATCTCAACGGTCATTCCGACGGAGTTGGCGGCATCGTGGTTTTGAATGACGAGCAGGACGCGGAATGGATCGGCTTCGTGCAGAACAGCGCCGGCGCGATCCTGTCGCCGTTCGACTCGTGGCTGGTGGTGCGTGGAACGAAGACACTGGCGCTGCGCATGGAGCAGCACGATAAATCGGGCCGGGCAGTCGCCGCGTTTCTGGAAGAGCATCCGAAGGTGAGAAAGGTTTACTATCCGGGCTCGGCGTCGCACCCGCAGCACGCCCTTGCACGGCGGCAGCAACACGGGTTCGGCGGCATGGTCGCGTTTGATGTGGGCTCGCTGGAGGCAGCGCGGAAGGTGCTCGAGTCTGTTAAGCTCTGCACCCTTGCGGAAAGTCTCGGCGGTGTGGAGACTCTGATTTCCCACCCGGCGACGATGACGCATGCGTCAGTCGACGAGGCCAAGCGGGGCCGCCTCGGAATCACCGATGGCCTGGTGCGCATATCGGTCGGCATCGAAGATACGGACGATATAATCGCCGATCTGGATCAGGCGCTGGACAAGGTCTAAACCGAGTTTTGAATAAGTGACAGCAAAACGACATAGGGTTACAATTACGCCGTTCTCAACCTTTAGCAGACTTCCTGATACGCTCTCCTATGATAGTTGAGTTATACGCCAAATCAGACGTTGGCCGAGTGCGACGTGGCAATGAGGACAATTTCCTCGTTCTCGATCTCACCACAGAACAGACTTGGACCGGCGCAGATGGCGCCACGCCGCCGGAAAAACTCACGCGTTTCGACTTGGGCCACCGCGGCCTCGTTCTGGTCGTTTCCGACGGCATGGGCGGCGCGCTCGCCGGGGACGTAGCCAGCCGCATGGCCGTCGATTCGGTAAGAGAGATGTTGATTGGCGGCGAAGGCAATGCCTCGTGCGATCCCGAGCTGGACCTCGTCGAGTGCCTGAAGAACGCCACCATCTACGCAAACCTCGCCATCCATCATCGCAGCCAGGAAGACTCGCGTTGCGCCGGAATGGGCGCGACTTTCACCGGCGCCGCAATCCGCGGCGACAGTCTGGATCTCGTTCAGGTTGGCGACAGCCGCGGTTACATCATTCGCAAGGACCACATCCGCCTCGCGACCAAGGACCAATCGCTGGTGCAGCAACTCGTGGACGTGGGCCAGATCAGCGAGTCGGAAGCCGAGACGCACATGTTCCGGAACGTGATTCTCCAGGCGCTCGGCGCGCAAAGCGAGGTCACGCCGGTTACCGGCAGGATTCGCCTGCGCCAGGGAGACGTGGTGCTGCTGTGCAGCGACGGGCTTTCAGGGAAATTGCGTTCGGATGATATTCAGCAGATCGTTTTGAATAGCGGCGGCGATCTCTCGAAGGCGTGCGATGCGTTGGTCGACGAGGCGAACAATCGCGGCGGCGAGGACAACATTACCGTCGTGCTGGCGCGCTTTAACGGAGACGATCTGGAGGCGCCCGCGAGCGATCGAATCACGATCGAACTGCCGCCAATGGAAGAAGACAAGACGCTCGACGACAACTACGAAGCCGACACCGAGCCTCACTGACTTTTCAGGTCGGTCTCTCTCGGAAGCTCAAGGACCGATGAATGTGGATGGCCGCCATCGCACCTTCCGCGGCAGCTACGACCGCAAGTTGCGAGTTCGGAGTAATGTCCCCCGCTGCATACACTCCCTTAACACTTGTTTGTTTCGTATCATCCACCCACACCAGACCTGACTCAGTATCCAAACGACATCCGAGCGTTTCATGAAAATTACTGGCGGGCTGGGTGCCGAGATTGAAAAACAACGCGTCGCATTCAAGCGGATCAGCGTCCGCAAAGAGGACTCGTCGCAACTGCCTGCTTGACGTGTCGCCTTCTAAACCGACCACTCTTTCTGTTCGTATCGCGATATCAATATCAGCCAACTTCGCCCGATCGCTCGCCGAGATTTCATGTTGGTCCGTCAGCAACGTCAATTGCCTGGTCCAGGTAAGGAGGTTGGCCGCGAAGCCTGCGGAGTTTTGGTTGTGCGACAGGACGGCCACTCGCTTATCTCTGACTTCGTATCCATCGCAATCGGGACAATGGTGTACGCTCGAGCCGTAAAACTCGCGGAACCCCGGGCAGTCTGGAGTTAAATCGCGGAGGCCGGTAGCAAGCAACAGTCGCCGTGCTTCGAACACTTGTGATTCCCTCGCTTCCGGGCCGGCGAAGACGCGAAAGTGTTCCGGCGAAACTCTTTCAACGTCATTCACACACGCTTCAATAATCAATCCGCCGTGAGTCATTACTTCATCGCGGCCTTTAGCGAGCAGTTCGCACGGATGAATCCCGTGGTGTCCCAGAAAGCCGTGAACCCCATGCGCATATTCGTTTCGCGGACTGTTGTGGTGGAACGTGAGAGTCTTCCGCAGATACCGAGCAAGGAAAAGCGATGCAGACAGGCCGGCCGGGCCAGCCCCGATGACGATGCAGTCGTACACTTCGTTAGCCGTCTTTACTGCGTCCCCGCAAATTAATAGGCGTTACTTCGCCGCTCTTGCGGATCTGCTCCGCGTGGTTTTCTTGCTCGCGGTCTTCTTTTTTGCCGCTTTCTTTGCCGGTTTCTTTGTGGCTGCCCGCGCTCGCGACGCCGTCTTTTTCGAAGACGCCGATTTACGTTCTTTCTCGGTTTCCAGGCGCTGTCCCAGTTCCTCGATCTCTTCGTCGCTCAACGCGGCATCGGCCTTCTTGAACAGTTCGTTTTCCTCTTCGTCGACGTGGTGCTCGACATTTTCCTGCAGCACCTTCGCCTTGGCCTGCCACTCGTCGCTGGCGGTCCTGGCCCTGCTTAATTCCCGCAGCAGAGTCTTGACCTGTTTGTGCTCTTCGTACGCCTCGAGAACTGTATCGCGC
>JBKPNH010000060.1:0-3009 GCA_046732535.1 Acidobacteriota bacterium | reverse complement strand
GGCCTGACCCTCTTCAAAGACGGCAAGTTCACGACGTGGACCACCAAAGACGGCCTGTCGAGTGACGTCGTGCTTTCACTCGCGGGCGACAATGAAGGCACGATTTGGATCGGCACTCCGGATGGTCTCAACCGTTTCAGAAACGGACAGTTTCAACTTTTCACCTTTGCCGACGGGCTTTCGAACGATCTTGTCCGGTCAGTGTTCGTCGATCGAAGCGGCGTTCTCTGGGCCGGCACACGCGACGGCCTCAACAGTTTTCGAAACAACGAGTTCACAACCTATACGACGCACGACGGGCTCGCGAACAACTTCATCGGCGCGATCTACGAAGACTCCAAAGGCAATCTCTGGGTAGGCACGCTCGGCGGCTTGAGCAAGACAAGAGACGGAAAGTTTCAGACCTTCACCACGAACGACGGTCTCTCCAGCAACACCGTCATCTCACTTTACGAAGACGCGGCCGGAGACCTGTGGATCGGAACAAACGGCGGCGGACTGAACCGTCTGCGCGGCGACAAGTTCGTTTCGTTCACGTCCCGCAACGGTCTCGCAGCCGACGTTATCTATCGCATCCTCGAAGATAAACAGCAGAACCTCTGGTGCAGCTCGAATAAAGGAATCTTCCGAATCAGTAAAGCCGAGCTCGAAAAAGTTGCGAGCGGCGCTAACAGCGGTCTCAATCCCGTGTTCTATGGACCGGCTGACGGCACGTTGACGCGCGAAGCCAGCGGCGGCGGCCATCCGGCGGGATGGAAGACGAGCGACGGCCGGATGTGGTTCGCTACTATTAAAGGACTTGCCGTTATCGATCCCGAGCACATTCCACTCAACACTGCGCCGCCGCCCATCGCCGTCGAACAGCTCGTCGTCGACAATCAACCCGTATCTTTGAACGGGAAAGCGTCACTATCACCAGGCACTTCGAGGCTGGACTTCTACTACACCGCGTTGAGTTTCATTGCGCCCGAGAACGTGCGCTTCAAGTACAAGCTCGAAGGTTTCGACGACAACTGGATCGACGCCGGCTCCCGTCGTGTCGCGTCCTACACGAACCTACGCCCGGGAAACTACAAATTCCGCGTGATAGCCGCGAACAACGACGGCGTTTGGAACGAGAGCGGCGCCGCCGTCGATTTCTACCTGCAGCCGCGCTTTTATCAGACTTACTGGTTTTACTTGCTCGTCGCCGTGCTGTTGGCGCTGGCCGGTTGGCAACTGTATCGCATGCGCGTGAGGCGAATGGCAGTCGAGTTTCGTGCCGTGCTGTCGGAACGCAATCGTATCGCGCGTGAGATACACGACAACCTGGCCCAGGACATTCTGGGGATCTCGGTTCAGTTGGAACTCGTCGCGAGGTTGATGCCCGCCGCGGCCGAGGCAGCGCCTGAGGCAGCAAAAGCCCATCTGGATCGAGCGCGACTGTTAGTGCGAAATAGCATGACCGAAGCGCGGCGTTATGTTTGGGACTTGCGTTCGCAGCAACTACAAAAGAAGGATCTGCGCGCGGCGCTTCTGGATACGACGAGTCGCTTGACCGCCGACACGGGAATCGAAGCAGTCGTCGAGGTGACCGGGCCGCCGCAACCGTTGCCAGTCGCCGTCGAGACGAACTTGTTGCGCATTGGACAGGAAGCAGTCAACAACGCCGTGAAGCACGCCCACGCGAAGCGCATCGACGTTGGCTTGAATTTCGATGCGCGCAACGTGCGACTGAGCATTCGTGACGACGGCCGCGGTTTCGATCCAAACGATCAGATCGCCGACGGTCACTTCGGACTGCTCGGAATGCGCGAGCGCGCCGAGCAGATCGGCGGTATCCTGACCATCGAGAGTGCAATCGAACGCGGCACGCAGATTCTTGTTACAATCGCGCTCGAGAAAGGATGAGTACGACTTTGAGTGACAAGATCCGAGTAATGGTAATCGACGATCAGGCAGTGGTCAGACAGGGTTTCGTTTCGCTCATCGGAACCGTCGCCGATATGGAAGTCGTCGCGCAGGGAGTGAACGGGCAGCAGGCGCTCGAGCTTTATCGCGAACATCAGCCGGACATCACGCTAATGGACCTGCGCATGCCGGTGATGAGCGGCGTCGACGCGATTGCGAAGATTCGTCAGGAGTTTCCGGATGCGCGCATCATCGTGCTCACCACTTACGACGGAGACGAAGACATCTACCGCGCTCTGCAAGCAGGCGCGCAAGGCTACTTGCTGAAGGACATGTTCTTCGAGGAACTGGAAGACGCCATCCGAAAGGTCCATGCCGGAGCGCGGCGATTGCCGGCGGTCGTTGCCGAACGGTTGGCTGAACGAATGGGCGCGTCGGAACTGACGCTAAGAGAGTTGGAAGTGCTTCAGGAGATCGTGAAAGGCAAGACGAACAAGGAGATCGCCACGACGTTGCACATCAGCGAAGCGACGGTGAAGAGTCACATCAACAACATTCTCGGGAAAATGGGCGTAACGGACCGTACCCAGGCCGCGACACGCGCACTGCAACGCGGGATCGTCCACCTGTAATCACATTCATTCAACACGAATCGTTTTTCTTAGTCGCGCGTCGACAGAAGATCCACCCACGATGATCTCAATTCGATCCTTTTCGACGGTCCATCGATCATTGTCAGCATCCCAGTAAGCGAGTCGTGACGCCGGCAGTGAGAGCTTTACCGTTTTCTCCTCTCCGCGACGCAGATGGACGCGGGTAAAAGCCTTCAACTCTTTCAGCGGACGAGCTACAGCGGAATCGACGTGTCTGACATACAACTGCACGACTTCGTCGCCCGCGTACCGACCCGTGTTCTTCACGTTAAAACTTACGGTGATCTCGCCAGTAGCCGAGAGCGACGGCGCACTGGTCTTCAGGTTGCGGTACAGAAACGTCGTGTAACTCAATCCGTAGCCGAACGGATATAGAGGCTGAGGGTCGAAGTACATGTAAGTTCTGCCGTGCCGGATGTCGTAGTCCATCATTGCCGGCAACTGAGCGAGCGACTTCGGCCACGTC
>JBKPNH010000059.1:0-8781 GCA_046732535.1 Acidobacteriota bacterium | reverse complement strand
GAAAAGACACGAAGGCTGAGCAGACACTTAGCTAATGATGAGCCCTCGCGATTGGCCTTTTCTTTGCGCCTTTGCGCCTTTGCGGGAAACTCTAATGCGCGGTCTTGCCTGCGAGAAGATCGACGGCGTGCGACAGCACGGGTTTGATAACAGCAAAACTTTCTCTCACTGCTTTCGGCGAGCCAGGAAGATTGACGATCAGCGTGCCGGAACAGACGCCGCAGACGCCGCGAGAGATCATCGCCATCGGCGTCACTTTCAACGATTCCGCGCGAATCGCTTCCGCGACACCCGGCGCCTCGCGTTCGATAACTTGACGTGTCGCCTCGGGAGTGTTGTCGCGTGGGCCAAGGCCTGTCCCGCCGGTGGTGACGATCAGGTTCACGTCGTTGCGTTCACACAAAGCTCGCAGCGTGTGTGTTAGAGGATCGAGATCGTCGGCCAGGATCTTCGTCTCGACAATCTCCGCGCCATGATCGCTTAACAGCTCGACGAGCGCCCGGCCAGACGTGTCCTCCCGATGACCGCTCGCGCAAGCATCACTCACAGTAATCACTGCCGCACGGATCGGAGTGCTCATAATCTACCGGGCGTTCCTGAGGTGCTCTTTCAACCAGCAGCGGTCCATCACAACCAGAAGACCGGCGTCCGCTGCTCGTTGCGCAGCGCTTTTGTCGATCACGCCTTCCTGCATCCAGACCGCCTTTGCGCCGACCGCGATCGCCTCGTCAACCGCCTTCCCTGCTTCGTCTGAACGTCGAAACACGTCGACGAGGTCGATCTTCTCCGGCACCGAGGCCAGATCCGGATACGCCTTCTGACCAAACACTTCGGTCTCGTTCGGATTGACCGGAATGACTTTGTAACCGTTGCGCTGCATGTAGCTCGACACGCCGTGCGAAGGACGCGATGGATCCGACGACAAACCAACCACCGCTATCGTTTGGCATTCGTCAAGTATGCGACGAATGGTTTCGTGAGAATTCAATTCCAAAGCTCAGTCCCCCGCGGATGAAACTACGGCATCACGCATAGAGTGCAGTTCCTGAAGCGAGCGCACGTTCGGAGTGCCCTCCGATCCGCCTGCCGCAATCGCCTCGACAAGCGCGCGCGCTCCGGTCATCGTCGTCACGCACGGCACGTTGTATTGCAGCGCCGCGCGACGGATCGCCTGTTCGTCGAAACGCGAGACGCGGCCCAGCGGCGTGTTTATGATCAGCGATATCTCGCCGCTCTTGATGTGGTCCACGATGTTTGGTCTTCCTTCGTTGACCTTGAAGACGTCCTCGACCGTCAATCCGACTTCGCGCAGCCGCGCGCCGGTGCCGAGCGAAGCGATGATGTCGAAACCCAACCGGTTCAACTTGCGCGCGAGTATCACGGCGGTGCCTTTGTCGGTGTCTTTCACACTCAGAAACGCTTTTCCCTTCGACGGCAGGTCCAACCCCGCGCCCATCATCGCCTTGCCGTAAGCCTCGCCGAAACTCTCGCCGATTCCCATCACCTCGCCGGTCGAATGCATCTCCGGGCTCAGAATCGGATCGACGCCGGGGAACTTCGCAAACGGAAACACCGGCGACTTGATGAAGAAGCGATTGACCGTTAACTCTTCCGGCAACGAGAAACTCTCGAGTTTCTGTCCGGCCATCACCAGCGCGGCGATGCGCGCGATCGGAACGCCCGTGGCCTTGGAAACAAACGGCACGGTGCGCGAGGCACGCGGGTTTACTTCCAGCACGTAAACGCGATCGTCCTTGATCGCGAACTGTATGTTCATCAACCCGCACACCGAAAGCGCTTTCGCGAGTTTGCGCGTGTAATGGCGCATCGTGTCGAGATGCTCGGGATCGATTCGCATCGGCGGCAACACGCATGACGAGTCGCCGGAGTGAATGCCGGCTTCCTCGATATGCTCCTGAATGCCCGCGATGACGCAGGCGGTGTCGTCTGCCAAAGCGTCGACGTCGAACTCCGCCGCCTGCTCGAGAAACTTGTCGATCAACACCGGACGATCGGGAGTGAAACCGACTGCGTTGTGAACGTACTGTTCCAACGCTTCTTGATCGTAAACGATCGCCATCGCGCGCCCGCCGAGTACATAACTGGGACGCACGAGCACGGGATAACCGATCCGTGCGGCAATCTCGCTCGCTTCTTCGACAGACGAAGCCATGCCGTTGTCAGGCTGCGGGATGCCGAGCTCTTGCAGCAGCGATCCGAAACGTTTGCGGTCTTCGGCGAGATCGATCGAATCAGGCGAAGTGCCGATCACTTTTACGCCGGCGTGATGAAGCCGCATCGCGAGGTTCAACGGCGTCTGTCCGCCAAACTGAACGATAACGCCTTCCGGCTTCTCGACGTCGACGATGTTCATCACGTCTTCGAACGTGAGCGGCTCGAAGTAGAGGCGATCCGACGTGTCGTAGTCGGTGGAGACGGTTTCCGGATTGCAGTTGACCATGATCGTCTCGAACCCGGCTTCGTGAAGCGCGAACGACGCATGGCAGCAACAATAGTCAAACTCGATTCCCTGCCCGATGCGATTTGGGCCCGAGCCGAGAATCATGATCTTGCGGCGATCGGTCGGTTCGGCTTCGTCTTCCTGTTCGTAAGTCGAATAGAGATACGGCGTGTACGATTCAAACTCGGCGCCGCAGGTGTCGACTCGTTTGTAAACGGGCACGATTCCGAGGCTCTTGCGATACTCGCGCACCTCGTCTTCAGAACGCTCCGTCAGATACGCGAGCCGGCGATCCGAGAGCGCCACTTCCTTGAAGGCGCGCAACTCGTCAGCCGAGATGTCTTCAAGTTTTGAACCCTCGATGTCGTGCTGAATCTCCATCACCTGTTTCAGTTGATCGAGAAACCAGGGATCGATCTTCGAGAGACGATAGATCTCAGAGATGGGCCAGTCGTGCTGAAGCGCGTAGGTGATGTAAGAAAAGCGATGCGAATTAGGGCGCGCGAGTTTGCGCTGGAGCTCGTCGTCGGAGATGTCTTCGAGACGAAGCGGCTTCACTGCTTCGAGAGAGCGCAGTCCCTTGAAGAGTGCTTCTTTGAAAGTGCGTCCGATCGCCATCACTTCGCCGACCGACTTCATCTGCGTTCCCAGAACGTCTTCCGCTTCGCGAAACTTTTCGAAGTCCCACTTGGGGATCTTGGCGACGACATAGTCGATGGTCGGCTCGAATGAAGCGGGTGTTTTGCGCGTTATGTCGTTGGGAATCTCGTCGAGCGTGTAACCGACGGCGAGCTTGGCGGCCATCTTCGCGATCGGAAAACCCGTCGCTTTCGACGCCAGCGCGGAAGAACGCGATACGCGCGGGTTCATTTCGATGATGCGAATCTCGCCGTTTTCCGGGTTGACGCCGAACTGAATATTGGAACCGCCGGTTTCCACGCCGACTTTGCGAATCACACGGATCGCGAGATCACGCATGAGTTGATACTCGCGATCGGTGAGCGTCTGCGCCGGTGCGACCGTGATCGAATCGCCGGTGTGAACTCCCATCGGATCGAAATTCTCGATCGAACAGATGATGACGACGTTGTCGGCGAGGTCGCGCATGACCTCGAGCTCAAACTCTTTCCAGCCGAGGATCGATTCTTCAATCAGGACTTCATGGATCGGCGACGCCGCGAGTCCGCCGCGGATGATCTCTTCAAACTCTTCCGGGTTGTAAGCAATGCCGCCGCCGGTCCCGCCGAGCGTGAACGACGGGCGGATGATCGCGGGATAGCCCGTCAACGTCACGATCTCTTTTGCTTCGTCCCATGATTTGGCGAAGCCGCCGCGCGGCATTTCAAGTCCGGCTTCGTCCATTGCCTGTTTGAACAATAGACGGTTCTCGGCAACCTTGATGGCATCACGATTGGCGCCGATCATCTCGACGCCGTACTCCTGCACCACGCCCGCGTCTGAAAGCGCAATCGCGAGGTTCAACGCCGTCTGGCCGCCGACTGTGGGTAGTAGCGCGTCGGGACGTTCGCGTTTGATGATTTCCGTTACCGACGCGACAGTAAGCGGCTCTATGTAAGTAATATCCGCGGTTTCGGGATCGGTCATGATCGTCGCCGGGTTCGAGTTGACCAGCACGATCTCGTACCCCTCCTGGCGCAGCGCTTTGCAGGCCTGCGTTCCCGAGTAGTCAAACTCGCACGCCTGTCCGATCACGATTGGACCAGAGCCGATAATCAGTATCTTGTGAATATCAGTGCGTTTGGGCATCTATCAAAAGTCCGGCCTGCGTCGCCGGTAGTCCTCTCCATCTATGACCACGTTCGTACACATTTCGAAAAGACGGCTGCGAAGGCGATAAGTGATGCGCTCCTCGAGCTCTTTATTTCTGTCGAGATAGTTAGTGGTAAAAATCGTCAGCTTGTTGTCGTTGTATCGCTTGTTAATGATCTGGTACATCGTGTCGCGTACCCAGTCCGTAGGGACGGTCGCACCTAGCTCGTCGAGCACGAGCACGTGCGCCTGGAAGACAGGCGCGAGCACCTTCAGCTCCGAAGATTTTGAGATCGGATTGTACGAATCCTGGATTTCTTTGAGCAGCGAGCCGAATTCATAAAACAGGCACGCAAACCCTTTTTCGATGAGATCTTTTATTATCGAGACGGCAAGGTGGGTCTTGCCGACGCCGGCCGGGCCCATGAACAGCAGGCCTCGCTCGACAGCCGGATACTCGTTTGCGAACTTATGTGCATGAAGCAGTGCGTTGTCCTGCGGTGTTCCGGGAGCGCTGATAAAGTTCGAAAATGAACATTTCTCGTAGCGGCGAGGGATACGCGCGGCGGCCAGCAGTTTCCGGAAGCGGTCGGGCTTGCGGCAAGGGCACGGCATGGCGCCCTTCACCGGATCGAGCTTGGTGCCGGTGCCAAAGCAATCTTCGCAAACGTCCGTATTCTCCGCGTTGCGGAGTTCGCTTTCGTCAATCATGTGTAGAAGGTCAGCCTTATTGCTAAGGTTGACCTTAGGATACCTTATACTGGCGTTAGGCCGTAATGGAGGGCGGAGTTTTAAGTTTTAACTTAGAAACTTATGAGCTTGTGGCAGTCGTTACTTAGAAAACTTGGCTTGAAATCAGAGCGGGCTGAGCGACATCCGATACGGGTTTTTCTACTGGATGATGACGAAAGGCGGCACCGCTGGTTTACAACCCGCTTCAAAGGCGACTTTATCGATATCGCCAACAACGTGGGCGAAGCACAACAACTATTGAGCGCAAGCTCTTACGACGCGATCTTTCTCGACCACGATCTCCATCCCGAGCACTACCACGCGGAGTCGACGGACGACGAACGCACCGGCTACGCAGTCGCGCTGTGGCTCAGTTCCAACCCCGAACTGCAACGCGCCTCAACCATCCTGGTTCACACCCGCAACGCCGACGGCGCGATGCGCATGGTCGGCGAGCTGCGCCGCGCCGGCCGCAGCGCCGATTACGTCCCGTTCCCACTGCTGGCAGAGCGAATCAAGACCTACTGGCAGCGTTAACTGTTAAAGCATCATTCGATAGACCGCGATCGCGCTGATAACTGCCAACGCCAGGATGGCCATTGCTCCGCTCAGTTCCAGCAGTTTTTCTCTCCCCTTAATCCGCTGCTCGTTGTTTCTCAGGAAGTACCAACCCAGGAACACTCCGCCGACAAGCCCGCCAAAGTGACCGGCGTTGTCGATGAATGCGAAACCGGCTAACCCGAACACGCCAGTCAAAATTATCGCTTCAATCATCTGTCGGAAATACTTGGGCGGGTATCGCGTTTTATCGAAGTAGGCGGCAATGGTGATAAAACCCAACAATCCCATCAGCCCGCCAGACGCGCCTATCGAAGTGCTGTTTGGATACAACAACAAACTGAACGCACTTCCGACTGGCGCAGTTAGAGCAAAGACCAGCGGCACGTAAACGGGCCGCACCGTTTGTTCTATGATTCTCGAGAAGTGAAGTAACGCCAGAAAATTGAGCCAAAAATGCGTGAAGTTTGCATGCATCAGGTTTGCCGTAAACAGCCGCCAGACCTCTCCATTCCTGACTGCCGGCTTTACCAAACCAGCCGCTTTAATCGCATCCTCAGAAAAAACCTGAGCCGCACTGACGACTACAATGCATGCTGCGAGCGAGACGGCGTAACCACTCAGGCTCTTATTTTTAATCCAGGTAGTGAAACGAGCAGTGCTGGCATCACTCGCGGCGTCTTCGAGAGTGTAGTGACGTGAATACGCGTATCGCCAAAATCCTTCAACAAGACTCACCGCGCCGATAACGGACAAGAAGTTGCGATAGACCAGTCTCCAGTCAGCAAGGACGATAGCCAATACCACGCCGAAGGCTATCAGTCCGGCGCCGACTAAGATTGCATTCCGAGCGCGCCTGCGTAAATTGGTGCGAAATGCGTCCAGGAGAAACGGGACACGCTCCGGAACGACTGGTTCGGGATTTTCAGGCGTCCACACGAAAGCCACTTCCGTTCCGCGCTGGACCAGATCGATCAGCTTCTCACGAGTGGCGCCATTTGCGTATCCGTTGCTGAAGAAGCCGTAATCCCAAACGACCGGCTTCGCCGGCACGGCATCAAGCGGATCCCATTTGTATTGTTGAGGACTAGACACGTGCGGTTTATCAGTTAGAGTTGACGGCTTAGTATATGTCTGGGCGTCAGATAGGGCCAAAGAAAAAGGGCCGGCATTGGCGCCAGCCCTACTTGAAAAGTCAGTGTGTGTGTTTGCCCAGGCTGAAATTAGTAGTTGATGTTTCCAACCATGGTGAACGTGTAGGCGCCGGTGATGAAGTTCTGCTCGACGACGATTGCAGCCTTTCCACTTGCTCCTTCGAAACGACCGGTACCGCTTTGAAACACCATGTATCCCGTGGCGATTCCAGTTGTAAGGTCCATCGAACCATCTTCGATAACCGTCGGAAGACGATCCCCATTTGCCGCGACATACGTAACTTCGCCGGCCGGATGCGAGATGTTCGGGTCGTTAGCGTCAGGCAGGAATTGAATCTTGCCGGTGCCAGTGAACACACCCAGGTGCGTCGCGTTACCCGATACCACGACGGTAGCACCTACGACATTGCCGTTCTCTATGATGAAGGTTGCGACGCCATTTCCATTGGAGGCAAATGGACGCTCAGTTGCGTTTACGGGAATGATTCCGAACAGCAGAGCGAAAATTAAGGTTCCGACTGTGACAAGACGTTTCATGATGATCTCCTTCATATCGATTCAAAATATGGGCCTCATACCGGCAGTACCGAAACCGTCGCGACCCCGTACATTTTGAAGTGGTCGATAATCACAGAACATCACAAAGATTTTTTTAAACTCGACCAGGTGCGCACGACTGTTGCCATTCTTCAGGTGCAATAACCTGGTCGAGCACAGCGTACCGTCCCGGTTCTCTTACGACGGCATGTCAATTTTTTGGCCCTGCGCGACGAGTGCCCCCAGCCAGTCGCTGATAACCTGGTTAGTGCAGGTCTGGGTCGGGCCATTGAACTGATAGTAACTAAGCGCCTCCTGGCTCGTAATCCAGTAGGCTGTGATTGGCTTGTCGCCAGTGCAGACAAAGTAAATGTTGGGGCTTCCGTCCGGTTGCCAAAGGCCTGAGCCGGCGGCAATCGGTGGACCCATCTGTGCGCCGGATGGCAATGAAGGGACGGTTGTGACAGCGGGGCTCGACCCAAAGACACCGGCGACGGTTGGCATGTCGGCAATCGGCCAGTATTGGTCGAAGAGGTTCAAATAGATCGTGCTTGTACTCGTGACTTTGATGAGCTCTTGTTCGTTCGCCATATTTTCTCCTTTCGTTTCTAAGAACGAGTGATGATGTGTGTCACAGAGCTGACCCGTTCAGCAGCAGACGGTCGCTCTGTTTTCTTAGTGCGAAAACGAAGGGAAGACTGCCTCAGCGGTTGGAGAAAATTTTTTCGCGTTGAGAGCGACTTTGTTGTTCAAATCGCTTAGACGCTTGAATGTCGTTTCAAAAAGAAGGGCACCGGGCGGAGAGATTATTCACTGTGGACCCTGCTTAGAGAAAAATAAGAGATGTTGGGAGCAAGACGCTCTCATAGAGCGGTTACGGGAGTAGACCTCGACTTATGAGCACGTCTACTAACTGCCCTATACCACCATCCGGAGCCGTTGTGATACGAGCAGTCTGCATTTTCTCCTGCTGCGCCACCAGAATGTGAGACGGCTCCTCCGTGCAGAACAAGCATGCGGCGGGCTGCACGTCTGCGCGCTGGATGGCTAATCGAAAGATCTCCGGAGCGGGCTTCGCGATGAGGACTTCGGACGAGAAAATAATAAGCTCTTCCTCAAAGATGCCGAGATCAAGATCTTGCGGCAGCAGTTCGAGGATCGCCGGACGCGATAAGTTGCCGGTGTTAGAGATTATCCCTAATCGAACCTGCTTCTCGCCCAACCTGGCGAGCGTCTCCTGTGCTCCGGGTAGCCAATCGCGATTGTTTCCGACCAGGGTCCCACCTAAGTCAAAGAATGCAACTTCGATAACAGTGTTGTCACTCATCTCAGCCTCCGCTAATCGAATTAGAGCGCGATTTTACCAACGCCCAGCTGAATGTCCTACGGCAGCAAGAGCCTAACTATGTGCGTTATTCTGACCTGTTGCGATCCCCAGTTCTCAGCCTCTGGTCCGCGGACACTGTCAAAAAAATTTAGGACACAATCCGAAACGAAATGGCCCTCGACGACCATAGCTTGTGAGGGGCTGTCTCTTATACACATCTCCGAGCCCACGAGACTGTGTTA
>JBKPNH010000058.1:0-46719 GCA_046732535.1 Acidobacteriota bacterium | reverse complement strand
AATCTGCCCATTCCTTCAACGCGATTTCGACCTGGAGTTTCCGGCGTTCATGCTTCTTACGAACAGTGCGTCTGGCAGTTTCATCGAGCGGTGGCAACAGCGCAAAAGTTATGTTTACCGGTTGAAAATTCTTCGTGTCGGCCTGTGAGACGTAACGCGCGAGGGCGCCGGTTGCGGTCGCCGCTGGAGCTTCCACCAACTCGCGTCCGAACGCTCGTCGCGCCGCGTTCACACCCGCCAGCCAACCCATCGCTACCGACTCGACATAGCCCTCGACTCCGGTGATCTGTCCGGCAAAAAAGACGTTTGGACGCTCGCGCATCTGCATGGTTGCCCCAAGAACGCGCGGTGAACAGATGTAGGTGTTGCGATGAATCTGGCCAAACTGAAGAAACTCGGCGTTTTGGAGCCCCGGGACGAGTCGCAACACTCGCGCTTGTTCGCCGTAGCGTAGATGATTCTGGAAGCCGACAAGGCTGTATGCGTCCGCCATTAAATTTTCCTGCCGCAACTGGACGGCGGCGTACGCTTCACGGCCCGTGCGCGGGTCGCGCAGACCAACCGGCTTCATCGGTCCGAACCGCAGCGTGTCGACTCCGCGGCGCGCCAGCTCTTCGATGGGCAGACACGCTTCGAACCACCGCGTCTCTTCAAAACGCTGCAATGGTACGCTGTTCGCTTCAAGCAATGCGGCGTAGAAGGTTTCGTATTGCTGCTGGTCGAGCAGACAGTTCAGATAATCGTCGCCGCCTTTGTCGTAACGCGCGGCACGAAAAGCGATCGACGTATCGATCGAGTCGGCGGAGACGATGGGAGCGATCGCGTCATAAAAGTACATCTGATCGCTGCCGGTCAGCTTCATGATCTCCACCGTCAACGCATCGGAGGAGAGCGGGCCGGTGGCGATGACGCTGATTCTGTCCTCGGGAATACTGGTCACTTCTTCGCGAATCAAACGGATGCGAGGTTCACTTTCGATGCGCTCCGTGATCCGTTCGGCAAACTTATGACGATCGACGGCGAGGGCTGCGCCTGCCGGGACGCGCGTCTCGGCCGCAACTGCCATGACGAGCGAATCGCCTTGTCGCAGCTCCTCCTTTAATAAATAGGACGCGGTGCCGGGTTCGTCTGACTTAAGCGAGTTGGAGCAGACGATCTCCGCGAGTTTTTCGGTGCGATGCGCCGGCGTCTGTTTGAGCGGGCGCATTTCGTAGAGGTTTACTTGCGCGCCGAGCCGTGCTGCTTGCCACGCCGCTTCGACACCCGCCAGTCCGCCTCCGATTATGTTTACTTCGTTCATTCGGGTTTCGGGTTTAGTGGCGTGTCGACTTTGTAGTCTTTAACGTCGCCGGAAAAGTGTTTGTAGTCGCTCCACTGAATCGTCTGGTTGTAGTCGCCGCCGCCGAACAGCAACACCTTAACGGAAAGGTTGATGTGCGCAAATTTGGGCAGCCAAACGCCTTGGGCCATGCGGGTTTGTTCGACGACAAGGGCGGCGCCGGGTTTCAGCGACGCGACGAGACCTCCCGCGATCTTGAAGCCTTCCGCCAAACGCGCTTCCAAACGGATTATTTGTTTGTCGACCGGATCGATCCAAACCACGCCAACTAATTTTGCGACCAGGCTTTCCTCACGATTCTTCGGACGAAACCCGGGCTTCGGCCGGAAATCGAAGACGATCGTCTCGCGGCCTTCCCACTGTTCGCGACGCGGCGAAACGAAGTCACACACCTTCAGGAACGGAGAGATCTCAGTGCCCTCCTTCTCCTTCTTATCGCGCTCAGCGCGACGTTGGGCCACCTTCTTCTCGTCTTTCTCGCGATCTCGTTCGGCCTTCTCGAACTCTTCCAGGACCCGCTTTTCTTCTTTGGCTGCTTTTTCCGCCGAGAGCGCGACGCCGTCTTCGCTGATCAGTTTTTTGACTGGCTCGCGATTCGGCAGTGGGAAGACTTCGTAAACTTTCACTGTCTGTTTCTTGATTTCGCCTTTGCTGTTGAGCGTGCGATCCGTTTCGGTTTGTCTGAACGCAAATTCCGAGACGCGTTTATCGATTTCGTCCTGGTTGTGATGGACTTCGCGCCACAGTTCGGCGATATCGAGTTTTTCAGTCGAGCTCGGTGGATCGAAGATGCTGTCGTCAATGCCGGTGTCGTATTTGACGGATTGAAGTAACAGTGTGAGTTCGCCTGAGCCATTGAGGGTCATGCGAAGTCGATGCGGCTCGAGGATGCCTTCAGCTTTTGGGCGGCGATAGTCTTCGAAAACGATCCTGGTTTTGGGTAAATCGCTGGTGATCTTTGTTAACAAACCTGATTTGACGCTGAAGTAGTACTGGATCTTCGCGCCGCTGCGTGTTGAGAACTCGACGATGTACGCGGGCTCCGAACCGAGCTCGCCGAGTGATACGACTCGGGCCAGGATGTTTGCTTTCTTGAAGTCGACGAGGTGTGATGAGTCGAGCGACGCGCGGAGTTTGGCGGTTGCGGCTTCGAGTGCCGTTAGCGTGCGCAACTTGTTGTCGAGGCCGATCTCCCATGCGGAGCGCGCGTTTGTGCCGGAGACGATCTGGCCGTTACCGAAGGTCAGGTCCCAACGTTCGGAGGCTGGTGCTTTGCGCTGCGTGCGGGCAGTGCCGAATGGCTGATCGTTAAATTGAATGGCCCATTCGTAGTTTGCGTCCTTGATGGCGCGCGCCGCTTTCTTCCCGCCGATGGCTTTGAGGTAGTTGTCGACAATCTTGTCGACGGACGGGAGTTTTTTCTGTGCCGTCGCGGCCTGAGGTGCGGCCGCGAGCATCAGCACGATGAGTAATAGAACTCGGCGTACACTGATTGGGGGAACTGACATATTTTCGATCAGTGATGTATTTCTTAAATCCGTGGTTCGGGTTATTTCTTCGCGGCCTTCTTCTTCCCAGCCTTCTTCGCTGCTAACTTCTTAACCGTGGCGCCTTTAGTGGGCTTCCCTGTCTCCTTCACCTGACCCTGACTCTGATGAAATTCAAACTCATTCAGGTGCCCGCCCTGAACCTTGTATCGATCTACATTCTTCCTCGCATCCTTCGGCATTTGCTAACCTCCTATGTTCGTTCGCTTGACAGTCCAAACATCGCATTCGTATAGTGCAAAGGCACTTTCGCACCGTTATTTCACACCTTCGGCCGGCTTAGCTCAGTTGGTAGAGCGTCTGATTCGTAATTAGAAGGTCGCCGGTTCAACTCCGGCAGCCGGCTCCAAGTAACTCTCAGTTTGTACAACAATTTAGCGCAATAATGAAGGCGGCCTGTGGGCCGCCTTTAGCATTCAAACGCTAGTTTGAGGTTTTCAGCGGTTGGCAGCAAATAGCGCCGGCCTCGTTAAAAGTCTACGCAGTGCAGGAATCGTCTTCGGCGGCGCATCAAGCGAATCACCGAACTCCTTCCACTGCTTTTGGGGCAATCTAAATTGCACTTGATCAGCGATGACATGCTGCGCCGCCGCGAGAGAGTGTTCGAGGACAAAGTCGCTGGTCGTTGTGTTTTAATACGAGCCGCCTCCGCGATAACTCTCTTTTGAGTGGACGATGCGCGAATACTAAAACGTGAGGCCTTTTGTATCGAAGCTTTCCCTCTTGCATTTGCCTTTGCCATCTAATCTTTACCTCTAATAGACCAAGCATGTTATCGATGGACGTACAATGTACACCAACCTACAAGCGAATAAGTCTCGGTGTCGAAGGGTTGAGAGTCAGACAAATCGGCGCCAAAAAACTCCGAGCCATTCCCATCGAACGAGCTGCCGAACTCACCGATAACGCGCTCGCGCTGAGAGCCGAGGTTGAAGCGTGAAGTTCTCAATGATGAGTGCGCAAGCGAAGGCATTTTAGGTCTGGTGTCATGACACGAGTTTGGATATAAGGGCCATGCTACAGCTGAGACACACCGTGGTCTCTAGGCTCTGGTAAGAACGGATGTGGTAGAATTTCACCATGAATTCAAGCTTTGACCAAATCATCAAGTCAATTGAACAGCTGCCGGCGGCGGAGCAGGAAAGGATTCGTCAATGGCTGGAAGATAAGGGAGCCACGAACGGAGAAGGACAAGGTTCACAAGCGCAAGCTAATCGTTCAGCAAAGTCGCTCAGATGGTTGCACGAAAACCGAGAAAAATACTCAGGGCAATGGGTCGCACTGGACGGCGACCGCTTGATTGCGAGCGGAGCGACAGCTAAAGAAGTGTATTCAAAAGCCAAGGCTGAAGGCGTTGAGATACCCTTCGTCGAACGGGTCGCCGAGCGAGAACCAATCCCATTTACCGGAGGATGGCTTTAGTGAGCGAAACTCTCACCTTTGACAAGACTCACTACTACAACACACTCAAACCCGGAATCACTCTCACGGCAATTCTTCATTACGGACAAGAGTCAGTTGAGTGCGAAGCGAGACTAGACACTGGTTCCAGCCACTGTATCTTCAAGCGGGCTCATGGCGAGCTGCTGGGTCTCGATATCGAAAGCACTGTGGCCGAAAACATCGGGACCGTTACCGGTTCGTTCAAGGCGCATCTTCACACTGTCACAATCGAAGTCTTGGGTATTCGCTCAGAAGCGACCGTGTATTTCGCCGCGGATGAACAATTCACGAGGAGCGTTCTCGGAAGAATTGGCTGGCTCGACCACGTCAAGTTAGGTCTCATCGATTATGAAGCCAGGTTACTGCTTAGTCCGTATTTCTAAACAAACATGCTAGCAACCGCCGGCAATGGCTCCAAAATATTTGAAATGTTTACAACAGTGCTGAGGGAACAATAACGTGGGCCACTGACCGCCTCTACGACATACCTTTCATTAGGATCCATCACACTATTAAAAGCGACAAACTCGTCTTATACTATTGCAACTTCAAGTAGCGTCCAAACAAGGCGTTTTTGTGCGCCGAATGACCTTTATCTAAGTCTGACCGTTACATAAACTGAGCAGTTAGGAGGGCCGGAAGTGTCTGAGACGTACCAGCTAAGCAATCTCGATCCCAATACATTTGAACATTTAGTGAATATGTTGGCCCTTCGAGTATTAGGTTTGGGCCACACAAGTTTTGGTCCAGGCTCGGACGGAGGTCGGGACGGTTACTTTGAGGGAGAAGCTCCATACCCCAGTGCTTCTGACCGTTGGTCCGGTATCTGGTTCATTCAGTCGAAATTCCACAAACCGCATCTGTCAAAGGATCCGCACAAGTGGTTAGTGGAGCGTATTCGCGAAGAATTGAAGGAGTTTAAAGATCCGAACAGCGAAAGGCAGTTACCCAATAACTGGATTATTGCAACCAACATCGATCCGAGTGGTTCTCCGATGACCGGAAGCTTTGATAAAGCTCGGAAACTAGTAGCGGCTGAAGAGCCACGGCTTAAAGATCGTTTTCATATATGGGGCGGTCGCAAAATCTTAGACTTACTCAATCGATATCCTGAGGTTGCTGATTACTATAAACACTTCCTTACTCCCGGACATGTTCTCACTGCTCTATTTGAACAAATAACCGATAGACAAGCAGAATTAAAAACCATTGTTCATTATCTAATCGTCAGCCAATTCGACGACCAACAGTATACAAGACTGGAACAGGCTGGCTCAGCTGCAGATACACGGCCAGGAATACATAAGCTGTTCATAGATCTGCCCTTTCGCGTCAAAGAATTTGAAGCTGATGGGCTAGTCATGAAGCAACTGAGTCGATCGGCCGCAAAAAATCACCGGCTCGACGGAATGGAGCCTTCCACCCCCGAATGGCGCCTATGGAAACGATTTCCTTCACGAGCAAGAGTTTGGTTTGTAAAGGGTGGACCTGGACAAGGGAAATCGACTATTGGTCAGTACTTTTGTCAGATCCAACGAGCGGCATTAATTCTTGAAGGAAAATATTTAGCCGTTTCGGAACGCCGAAAAGATTTAGCAAAAGAGATCAAGCAGTACGCAGAACGGAGCAATTTGTGGCCCACCGTCCCTCGGATTCCGATTTCTATTGAACTGAAGGATTTTGCGCAATGGTTCGGGAGGCGAAAAAAAGAAGAGCCGCGAGGCATTTTGACATATCTAGCTCAACGCGTATCAGCAGAAGTCGAACAGGAAGTTCTGGTCGGGACCTTGAAACGGGCTCTGGAGTTGAGAGGTTGGTTTTTTGTGTTCGATGGATTAGACGAGGTCCCAACGGACGTGAAAGACTCAGTAGCATCAATAATCCGAAATTTTATTGAGGGTAACCTCATAGAGACGGACTCGGACGCTCTTGTACTCTGCACCTCTCGCCCCCAAGGATACTCTGGGCAATTCTCGGATTTGGGCGGACCGACGGTTAATTTGTTCAGCCTTTCTAGTGAGCAATCACTACAGTGCGCAAAGCCTGTGCTAGAGATCGATCGTTCAATGGAAGAGGCGCGGAAGTATTTCCAGATTCTATCGTCTGCTATCAAATCACCATCAGTTAAAGAGCTAATGACGACGCCCTTGCAATCACACATTATGGCTATTGTCGTCCGTGGAGGTGGACGACCGCCTGAAAGACGTTGGCAACTATTCAGGAATTTTTATGAAGTGATTAGGAGCCGCGAAGCAAACAAAGATTCGCCGGATCCAAAATTGGCTAGACTTCTAAGAGAGGACGAGCAGTTGTTAAAGACTGTCCACAATCGATTAGGGTTTGTACTCCATTCGCGGGCCGAAACGAGCCAAGGAGCGCAAACTCGGTTGCCGAAAGCGGAGTTTAGACAGCTTGTCATGACTGCAGTGTCACAAATGGTCGAACAACAAGCCGTGAATGTAGTCGACGTTTTGATGAACGCTACCACGGAGCGACTCGTTTTGGTCAGCACGCCCGATGATGGCGATCACGTTCGCTTTGATATTAGACCACTGCAAGAGTTCTTCGCGGCAGAATTCATTTATGAATATGTTGAGTCGGAAGAGTTGCGGTCTCGAATTGAGGTTCTGGCTGGCGATTCACATTGGCGCGAAGTAATGCATTTCCTATTGAGCGCATTAGTAGAAAGCAACCGTATAACTGATATGTCAGTTGCGAACAGTGTCTTACAGAATTTAAATGAAGGAGATGAAGACCAACAATGGGTTCGAATGCTGCGTAGGCGATTAGGGCGGGGCGCTATATTGGTTTCGAGGTTATTACAAGAAGGGGTTTTCGAACAAGACCGAAGAAATCGTCAGCAATTTAGGAAGACGTTAGAGCCCATGGCTGGGTTTACAGATTTAAACACGGTTCTGCCTTTGCTGTTTGTAACTCAGCCGAATTCTCGTACTTGGCTAACAAACTTCTTATTGGACTCACTACAAGAATTTGACTTGACTGAAAATATAGGCGCGGCTCTCGTCTTGACGCAGTTGTTGATTGATGAAGAGGGACCTATTAATAAGGTAAAAGCATTCCTGATGTCTTGCCCACCTAAGTACGTGTCATTCCTGTTATCAACCACTGCGTCATCGCTACGTTTGAGAGAGGCTGTTCTATCCAACCCCTCATGGTTCTCGATCTGATCCTTCAGTTACTCCTGAGAGATCAATGGCATTTGTTGGGGCAAGATGGCATTGGAGCTGCTTTTACCATTCTTTCAAGGGACAAAGAACGAACACTTAACATCGCGAACGAACGTGGCCTCTCGAAGCTTGAACGTGCACTGCTCGACATACTCCTAGATCGAAGGCACGAAAATCCTGATTCCATCAATTTGGGGCTCATATCTGGAACGTATTACCAAAACGACTGGACCGATGGTTTGCCCGAGCAGTACAGGGATTTGAATGTTACTGATGGGGACGCACGCGGAGTCTTGCGACTAGTTGGCTCAATTGTAAGATTCGCTCAAAGTAGACAAGTCTCTGACTTAACTATTATTCTAGACCATCCGAATACCTCCATGTTGTTTGGACTGCCCTTGTCGATTCAGTCCTATCTACCGATGCCTGTGGAAAGAGGGTTATCGACGGAGGATAAGATTGAACACTTACGTCGTCTCACCCAAACTAATTTTGACAGCCTTTTATCCGACCAATCGAACTGGATTATGTATCGTGTTCCGGCTTCGTTTTCGTTAGGGACCTCGTGTACGGAGGAGACCTGGGAAAAACTCGTCAACACATGGCCCGAGATGGCGCTATTCGTCTGGCATAGAGGCGCAATTGAAAGGTGGGGCGACTATGATCTTATCTATACAAATCATGGAGTTGAGATACTCGGGAAGGCTCTGACACTGAACCCCAAAGCTTTGCTCATGTTTCCTGATGTTTGGGGAAAGCTATTTAGTAAGGATCCAAACTCAAACGAAATTCGTGACGCCCTTTTACAGGTAGCTGTTGAATGCGAGCCACGGCAATGGAGGATATCAGAGCGATTCACACATGTTCGGCTAGATTTGCCGCGAGAAGCTGCATTTTTACCCCATTTACTACCCGCAGTCCTTCCCGATCTTCAACTCACGATTCAGGGGAATTCTGATGGAAAAAATCGTGATCTAATCGCGAGGAGAATAAAGGACTTAACTGGTGACGTCTCGATATTGCAAGCTATAAAAAACGACCGGAAACAGTCGCAAGCGATCAAAGCAGCCGCTGCTTTGATGATCCAAATAGCAGATACTTCGGATGCAAGTTTAGACGGGCAAACGTTAATTTCATTCTACGAACCTGGAAAAATGACTTGGTACTTAGAAAGTTTAACAAACTTCTTGGGGATATTCGGTGGAGAGCGAATCGCGGAGATAAGGTTTATTGTTGGGAGTCTTCTGATGACCGCTCGGGAAGAGTACAGAGACAGACAAGTTATCAACAAATTGCTGAACGTTTGGCGCGAAACATCTCAAGCACCTATTCAAAAAGCGGGTGTTGAGGCACGTTGGCTTGTCGGAATCTAGCCAACTGCATCTATGTTGGGACTCACACTTCGCAAAACTGCTTGGCCCAGCCAAGATTTCCCGCGGAATCATTTGTGCTGGCTTCAACTATTTTTCGACTCAGACATAGACCCGGTCTTCGAGCTTGCTTCGGGTTCTTATCGCGGTGAAATCTATGGCTTCGTTGCGATCTTCTCGCACGGGATGACGTGCAATCCTTTAACGGGTAATCGCTTGGGATTATATTGAGCTGGCCATTTCCATGGCGTGGCAATTGTGACGTAGTTGTGACGCGAATTTAGAGAAGTGCATGAGGAAGCGATAAAGCTCCATATAGAATCGTCAAAACCCTCGAAAACCGCTGTGGCTGCAACCTGTTGCTCTTTTCTCGTTGTTCTGATTCGTAATTAGAAGGTCGCCGGTTCAGTTCCGGCAGCCGGCTCCATATAACTCTCAGTTTGTACAACAATTTAGCGCAATAATGAAGAGTGCCACGGCGCCGTCTAGCAAAAGCTGAAGGGCTTGCCATACCGTTGTTGGACTCGTTAAGAGAGAGAGCTTGTGCCACTTGCGGCACCCTCACTCTTGTGAGCTAAACGGTGTGCTAACCTAAGCGAGTAGGTATTTGGTAACTATGCAAAGCCTGGTCGTTAAAATAAGCGATCCTGATACAGTTCACGCCCTTGCAGAAGCAGCGAAGCGTCAAGGAACCACTCCTGAGGCCATCGCTTTGGAACTGCTTGAAACGGCGGTTCTCGCTCAGAAACCATTTGAGCAAATCGTCGGGCCGATCGCGCGGAGCTTCGATGAAAGTGGGATGTCAGAAGAAGAACTCGACGACCTCGTAAGTCAAACTCAAAAAGCCATCCGCGAGGAGAGACACCGGAACAAATAGGCGATGCCTACGCCCCGCCTCGTCTTGACTGCAATCTCTTCGTTCAAGGAATCGCGAACCGTAACAGCCCGGCGCGCAAGGCGCTGCGGCTGTTTTTCAATAGAGACATATCGCTTTTTATTCGGCTCCCGCCCTTTACGAGTTGTTCATGGATCAAAGCACACCCGTGCAATCTGCTATTGGTTGAACCTGCCCGGATCGAATAATATCCGCCGCTGATTCTAAACGCGTACCGCAGGTCCCAAACGTTAACAACAAAATCGTCCGTCTGATTTCTCTCGCTGGCTCAAACGTTGAGCGCGACACAGAAAGGAAAACATCATGCCTCCGATGGTTGGTCAGATTTCTCTCTTCCCCTATAACTTTGCCCCCAGTGGCCGGCTCTTTTGCGATGGTGCCCTTCTTCCTATTGCCGAAAACGAAACGCTTTTTATATTGATTGGTAATAAGTTCGGCGGCGACGGTAACGACACCTTTGCTCTCCCGAACATCAAACCACCCGCACCGGATCTTCACTACTGCATGTCTTTGTTCGGTACTGTCAACACCAACTACTATGAAGCGATCATCGGTGAAACGATGGTCACACCCGCTTCGCTCGCGAACAACCTGTTACCTTGCAAAGGCCAGTTGCTTTCGAAAACTCAATACGCGCTGCTCAACATGTATATGGGAACACGTTTTGGCGGCGACGCGTCGAACCTCGCATTGCCTGAACTGCAAAGCACGACGGCGGGTTGTGAATTCATGATCGCGGCGCAGGGAGATCCCCCGGACAATCTAAGCAACCGCAGTCCTTTTCTAGGTGAGATACTCCTCTTGCCGTATCAACAGTCATTGCAGACGTTGCTGCAGTGCAACGGTGCATCGCTCGCGATCGCGCAAAACACAGCGCTTTACACCCTGATAGGAACAACGTTCGGTGGCGGCGGCACAAATTTCCAGGTGCCTAATCTAACCAGCGTAGCTCCTGCAGGTTACAGTTACTACATCGTCACCAGCCAGGCTGTTTTTCCGAACCGAGGATAAGACCAGGCTCTAATGCGAGGCCAAACCCATGCACCTTAAACGCCAATACTGCTTCGCGATCGTACTACTGCTCACTGCGTCCGTTGCGGTTCAGGCTGACAAAACTGACGATTACGTCAAAGACGCTATGCAGCGACAGCGTCTTCCGGGCCTTTCGCTGGTTGTCATTAAGAACCAGAAGATCGTGAAGGTACAAGGTTACGGCCTCGCTAACATCGAACTAAATGTGCCCGCTACGCCGGAGACGGTTTACAAGATCGGTTCCGTCAGCAAGCAGTTCATTGCAACGGGAATCATGATGCTGGTCCAGGAAGGAAAGCTGAATATTGACGACAAAATCAGCCAGTATCTGGACGACACTCCCGAATCCTGGAAACCGATCACGATCCGGCATTTGTTGACGCACACTTCCGGCATTATTCGCGAAGCGCCGGGCTTCGATCCGCTGAAGATCCAGAGCGATGCTGACGTAATTAAGACTGCCTACCCGTCACCGTTGCGTTTTACTCCAGGAGAGAAGTACGAGTACTGCAACGTCGGATACTTCACTCTCGCAGAGATCATTCGCAGGGTGTCGGGAATACCGTGGGGCGAATATTTGAACGAGCGTTTGTTCAAGCCGCTCGGGATGAACGCCACGCGGCCCACCGACATGCGCGAACTCGTGCCGAATCGTGCGAACGGTTACGTTTGGCGTAATGGGAAGTTTGAGAACGCCGCGATCTATCTTGCGCTGCGTCCGAGCGGCGCGTTTCTATCGACAGTCATGGATTTAGCAAAGTGGGAAGAAGCACTGGCCGCGCAGAAAGTTCTGAAGCAATCCATGTTGGACCAGATGTGGACTCCGGTGAAACTCAATGACGGAAAAACGGAGCAGTACGGTTTTGGCTGGCAGTTGGATGACGTTCGCGGTCATAAGCTCGTGAATCACGGTGGTTCGCTGCCGGGATTTCGCGCGCAGTTTGCGCGCTTCGTCGACGATAAGGTGACCGTCATCGTGTTGACGAATGGAGACAATGCAAACGCGTTCTCGATCGCACGTGGCGTGGCGGATCTTTACATACCTGGTCTACTGCCGGTGCATAATCTGGCGCGTGTCGATCCGAAAGTTCTCGATGCGTACGCGGGACAGTATCAGCCGAACTCGTCGCTCGTCCTTACCATTGCGCGTGAAGGCAACCAGTTAACGATTCAACAGGGTACTAATCCTGAAAAGACGGAGCTGTTGCCGGAGAGTCAAACGGACTTTTTCATGATCGACCAACCTTACACTACCTTCAGTTTCGTTAAAGATGAAACGGGACAAATGTTTCTCGTCCGCAAGGTGAATGGCCGCGAGGAGGCGCGAGCGAAGAAGATCAAGTAAGCATGTCTCCGTGATGCGCTGATACATCACGGAGACATGGATGATCCACCAGGCTGGAAATTTTAGCTGGACGCTGTTTTTCCGCGTGCTGTGGATGATGTGCCGGTTGCACCCGACGATCCGGCGCCTGTGCCCGTAGCACTCGTACCGGTCGTACCAGTTGTTCCGGTTCCCGTTCCGGTTCCGGTCGTGCCGGTTTCAGTTGTTCCAGTAGCGCTAGTGCCCGTGGCTGCAGCACCCATTGTGCTGGTGCCTTCTGAAGTACCATACATGCTGCTGGAGTACTGCTGCCGATCTTTCACGCGTAGCCGGTTTTCGACGTTCGTCACACCGGAGACGTTCTCGGCGATGTCTTCAGCCCGGCGTTTGTCCATGCGGCTGTTTACGGTTCCGCTCAGCACGACTTCACCGCCGTTAACAGACACCTCGATCTCACTCGCATCGAGATAGCCGTAGCCGAGTCGATCGTTGACGTCTTCTTTAATACGTTCGTCGGAGCGACGATAGCCTTTCGGACCGCGGCCTTGATAAGGACGTTCCATCCGTCGCCGGCGTTCGGCCTCTTCATCGCCGAACCACGATGCAACGGTGTCTGAGAACCGATCCCACCAACCGCGTTCTTCACCTTCGCCGTAGTCGCCGCGACCTTCGTAACCACCACGGCCTTCGTAACCACGACCCTCGTATCCACTACGGCCCTGGCCATATCCACGTCCTTCGCCGTATCGACCACGATCATAGTCGCTGTAGGAGCGTCCGCCTTGACCGTATCTTTCACTAGATCGGGAACCGCCTTGATAGTTCGAGCCTTGTGAGTAACCGCCCTGAGTATCGCGGTAACGCCCTGCGCCGCGTTCGGCTCCAGCGCCGTAGTTGCTGCCGTACTCATTGCCCCAGTTGGTGCTCCCATATCCGCCGCCACCATATCCGCTGCCGCCGTATTCGCCGCCGCTGTATTCGTCGACGGCTCCCGTGCGATAACCGCCGCCGCCGGAACCACCGCGCCCGGACTTGGCGGAGGTGGGATTTCGCTCGCTGGAGTAGCGATTACTTTCGCCTTCGCTGCCCCAATCGCTGGACTCGTAATCGCCACCTGATCCATACATAGCCCTGCCGGTGCCGTATTGCTGGCCGCGCCATCTACTCTCGCCGGCATACCGCTGCTCTTCATCGAAAGCGCTGCCCCAGCCTCTTTGGCCCGGTTGATCGTTTGAGCGATCGTACTCCTGGCCGCCGCGACGGCCGTAGTTTCGCTGGCTGCGGTCGCGATCTCGATCTCGATCGTCATATCTCGACATGTCTAAATCTCCTTCCCTTGTTCGCAATTGTTGTCCGACTTGTTGTGATAGGGCATGCTGGCACCCGGATTTCACAAACCTGTTTCCTTACTGCAAAGGAATTCCCTTAACGAAAAATGGCGGCCCCGAAAAGGAGCCGCCATTCTGGTTGAAGGTGGAATTACTGTTATTTGCCAGTCAGCTTCGGTACGGAGAAGTTGCCGCCTGACAATTGAATCGGATCGAAGGTCAGATCGACGAGAATTACGCCGGACGGGCTCGTGACTCTCAGACCAAAGCGATCTGCGAATCCCGGCTCGCCGTTATCGATGATCCTCGCGATGAAGCTGTGATTACCGAGGCCGTTAAGCGTGGCTTTGCCGCTCGGCAACGCTTCATTCCCAACGATCGCCATAGCTCCGATCGCGTTGCTCTTAAGTACGACGTCGCCCGTCGGTCTGTGTTCGATGTAAAGCAGCGACCCTTGAGCGTTACCGTTCTTCAGGTATTTGATATTCACACCGACATTGGCTTTATAGCCGTTGTGAATAATGCTGCCTCCACCCGCCACAAATCCGAGCGATGGATCGTAGACCACCAGCACCGTACTGCCTGTGCCCTGATAGAAGTTCCCATTGATCGTCAGACTCACGTCGTAGACGTTCACCGGGACGTTGTTCAGGGTGAAGCACGCCGTACGCGTTGCGCCGACGCCGCCGCCACTCAACACAACAGCACCAGCCGAAACAGCCGAGCCAGCGCCAATCGGTGTGACGTTGACCGTCACACTCGTGATATTGGTCGTGTCTCCCGGATTGCCATCGCTCACTTCGTTCATTTCGAAGCAAAGCGGGATCGGCCCACCGGTGCCACCGGGCGAATTCACCTTAACGGCGAACGGATTCGCGGCAGCGGGACTGACGGTCGCATCCTCTCTCGAAACCGTCAGCGTACCGGTGTTGCTGCTGTTCAGGAACGCAGAGTTACTGCTGGTGAATGCTGCCGTGATCGTATGTGGTCCAGCGGGTACATCGACTGTATATGACGTTGTAGCCACACCGCTCGAGTTCACTGCAACCGGAGAACCCACCGGATTACCATCAACCGAGAACTGCACGTTGCCGGAAATGGTCTGATCCAGATAAGTGGCCGGGCTGACAGTCGCCTTCAGCGTAGTCGGATCACTGTAGACTCCTGACGCAGCATCAACCGTGACTGACGTCGCAGTTGGTTCCTGCACGCTCAGAATCTGATCGTGTGCGCCAGCGCCGTTGTTGTGATGCAACAACAGCAAGCCGAGGGAACCGTTAGCCAGGAAATTCGCCTTGTTGTAGTTGACTGGAACTGATCCGCCGTTCAAGTCCGCATAAGCCGGCAGACCTGTGAGTCCACCAGTCACGTCAAACCCGGGATTCGCCGCATCGTACGTGCGAGTTGTCATGGTATCGATGGTGCCACCGAACCCGCGACTTGTCGTCGTGATGCGATAGTTGAACTTAGCGTTCGCCGTGGTCAGACCGAGGGCCGAAGCGGTCACCGGTATAACCATCATGTTGGTGTTGTAAGCAACAGTTTCGAGACCCGCCGGCGAAAAGTTGTTGATGAAACTATCCGCAGTGAGTGCGCCGGCGGGTAAGGCACGACGCGCAGACACGAAGACGTCAAACAGGTTCCCCTGCGCATCCGCAAAGGCCGTGTTGATGACTTGAAAATCGTCCGTACCGTTCCGGTCGCGATCGATGAAGATGTTGACCTGGAGATCGCTCGGCGTGGCCCACTTACCGTGTGTAGCTATCGCGAAGTAAAGCCTCGTAACATTAGCGACGACAGAGTTAGTGGCCTTGAAATCGCTTGTCACGCCGACAGACTTCAAATCAGCGTTACTCGCAAAACTCGTGGCCGGTATGTTAGCGGGGCTGGTGCCCTGCAACTCAAAAGCACTGACGAGCGAGACCACATCCGTCGGGAAAGTCCCGCCGGTGTTCACGTCTTGTCCAGTCAGGCCGACGCTGGTCGAACCCGTCGGTCCAGTGAACAAAACGTAATTATGAGTGGTCGCCATGTCTGAAGCTGGACGCGGAGCAGCATAGACCGGTAGACGCAGCGAAGTGCCGCTGGTCGGCGTCAGGATGACGTTGCCGGATTCCTCGCTCATGTAGTAGCGGGGATTGGCGCCTTGCGTCGCCGCCATCGCCAGATCGCGAACGTGCTTCATCGCCGCGGCGTTTGCCGTCAACTCGATGCGGAACGTTGTCGAACCACCGGCGGGAACGGTGACGTTTGGCCCATCCGGGAACGTATAGGTCACGCCGGGCACGTCTGACAAAGCTGCATAGGAAAGGTCGTAGCTCACATCAACCGATCCTTTATTTGCCACTCGAGCCGTTCTGATCACACTCGCAGTGCCGACCACTTCCGGCGAGCCGAATGAGATGCTCACGCCACCCGACGCATCGTCGCTGTAGGCGATGACGTCGGCGTTACTGGCGTCCTGTAGATCAATGCGGCCAGCCCCTGTTCGAGCTACGCCAAACGTCGAGCCCGTGCCATTAATACCGGTGAAGATATTGTGATTTGCGGTGTTCATCACCAACGCTTTCAACTCTTCAACGGACCACGTCGGATGTAGTTGACGGAGTAGCGCCATGGCGCCGGCCACGTGCGGAGACGCCATCGAAGTTCCGGTCATCGTGGCGGACAAATTACCGGTTCCGAAACCAGTTGAAATGATCGACTGGCCGGGCGCGGATATGTCCGGCTTGACGCCCAGATCGTTACGTCGCACACCGCGCGAAGTACTGGCACTGACCGTGTCACCCAAGTGAGTAAATCTCGCAGTGGCGTTAACCCCGCCGCCAAGTTGAGCCTTGATGGCGTTGCCGTCAGCCAGCGTGATCGATAACGAAAAGATAGTAATCGTCGGATCCGTGCCGCCCATCGAGATCGTGCCGGCAACGTTATTGGCAACGATTACGGCGGTCGCTCCGGCGTCCTGGGCGTTCTTCACTTTAACGGTGAAGCCGCAACCGCCGCCGCGATCTACGAGCGCGAGTTGTCCGGTAAAGAAACCGGCCGGGAATGTCTGGCAAGCGTCAGTGGTCGTACCGACTGTTCCTGCGGGCGATCCCGGAAATGGAGCTGTGGAACCGTCGTTGGCGAGCTTGATGCTGCCGGTGACCTCTACTGGTGTTTCTGTCAGTGGGTTGAAGGTTCCCGGGAGCGATGCCTTAACTCCCGCGACTGCCGGCGGTGAGTTCACCGTTAAAGTCGACTGCTGGTTGCCGAAGTCGACCGTGTTGGCTACGGCAATCGCGCGGCTTGAAGTCGCGGGGCTTCCCACGATGAAGTGGGTATCACCGGCGTTGCCGGCTGAAGCGACGACGATTACGCCGGCCAGTGAAGCGTTGGTGCTTGCTTGCGCACTGGCATCGTTGGACATACCGAAATTCGAGCCCAGCGACATATTGATGACGTCGACGTGATCCGAAGGATCTCCGTCGCCGTTGGGATCGACGGCCCAGTTGATTGCCTGCGTGGTTAGACCCGTGCTGCCGCCACAGCCGAAAACTTTCAACGAGTAGAGTTTGGCTCGCGGAGCGACGCCCGGTCCGATGCTGAACGAAGAAAAAGGTACTGAGCCGTCATATGGACCAAGAAATGTCGTGCCGTCTGCATTAACACCTAGTCCGGTGGCAGTACCCGCAACGTGTGAACCGTGTCCAAAGCAATCGAGTGGGTCCGGATCGGGCACGGGTACGTTGGCGCCGGTGTACGCGTCTCCGGCGAAGTCCATGCCGCCGACGACCTTCGCGGTCGGGAACGTGCCGGGTTCGATGATCGCTCGGTTGTTGGCTGCGTAAGCGGCGGCAGTTCCTGGCCCACCGAAATTCGCGTGTAAGTAGTCAGTACCAGTATCGATGATGGCAATCTTGACTCCATCGCCCGCGTTGCCGCTGCTTGCCGCCCATGCGCTCGCAGCTTTGATAAATGGCAAGCTCGACGAATTCTCAATGGTGTGGACAGGAAGCGCGTAAACGCCTTTGACCTCGGCGTTAGCTCGCAGGGCCGGAAGAATGCCCCCGTCGATCCTGGCTGCTATGCCGTTGTAAGCAGTCTGGACGCTGTAAAGCACTTTCGCCTTTTGACCAAAGCTTCCGAGGTGCGCGAGCACGCGCTGCTGTGCGCCCTTGATTCGCGTCATCTGCGCGCGCGCAGCGCTGCGTGCCGCAGCGCGCTCTTGCGCGTTCACCGCCTTGTCACTCCGATTGCCGAGGGCTTGAGCATAGGCCTGCGACGTTGGGAGATCGTTGAGTTCAATCATTACGTTGAACTCACCCGTTTCCGGGAGTTCGTCCTGACCGCCTTCCAACTCACCAACGGGCCTATCGTCGGCATATTGTGTGCGATCAAAGCCGGCTGATTGAGCGCGGCCGACTTCTTCAGGTTGAATTAACAAATACGTGAGCAGGCCCATGGCTGCCAGGACTACGAGCACTTTGAGGGTAAATCTTGCGGGCATTTTTCACCTTTCGCTTGATGGGTTAATGATGACCTTCGGCTGCCGCACCGACGGAGGAACAAGTAGAGCGGCACACACCTGCACGAATGCGGGAAGTGCCGAGCTAGATTGGTTCTGAGCTTCTAAGACTTTCTAAGACCAAAGACAGGCTGCGTAATATATAGGAGCTTAACTGTTCAGACAAGGTCGGATGGCGCTTTTACGGTTGTTCAACTCACTTGATCTCACGATCACGAACGCCGATGCCGCGGCGGCCGTCAAATTTGTAAGACGCGAGCGGACCATCGGCGTCGACGTAATGAAAAAAAGCCTGTATCCAGTAGTTTCCATTGAAGCATTCGCGCCAGTGAGGAACCTCGCGCCCTTTGTACACGAGCATGTCGCCACGATGCAGTGTTATCGGGCGCTGCTGTTGCCGAGTCTCGAGCCAGATAGGCCAGGGTGCCGGAGCGTCGTAGCCCAATGTCAGAGACGCGCTGATTTCGCAGGCACGCCGGTCCTTGTGTCTGGTGAGGACTGCGCCTTTTTCATAAATTCGCAGATAGGAATAAGTAGGGAACAAACGCAGTCCGCTGGCCTTTTCCATCGCCGGTTGAAGGTGAAGAAGGATGCTTTCCATCAGCGTGTCGGCGTAGCGGTCACGAAATCCGGTCTTTTTGTCGGGCCGGCGAAACGACTGGTCGTCTAACGTCAGCGCATAGGTGGCATAAATATCGAGGCTGCGCTGATCGAATACCTCGCGCGCTACCATGTAACCATCTCTCTCGAATGAGCCTGGTTCGATCCGTGCGGCCATCTCTCTCGTTTCGTTATTAAATGATGAGGGGCGAACGCCTCATTCGTATTGGCGTCCGCTCCTCGAAAACAATAATGGTGATTGAACTACTCCTCCGGCTCTCCGGGACTCGGCGAGCCGCCTTGAGCATCCTCGGGTTCATCCGGCTCTCCCGGCGGCGCGCGCAAAACTGAAGGGCGCTCGCGCTCCTCGGCTAGTAATTGATTGTCAGAAGCGGGTAAGTCTTCGATGCGAGCACCACCTTCACGTGCGTCATCCTGTAAGTCGTCGTTATTCATAAGTTCCTCCCTGATGATTGACTCTGACGTACTGACGCAAACTCTCAGTCGGGTTTGCGAGTTAACCGAGCGCCGCAGTGCGTGCGACGCTGTCGGCCCCCGCGTGGGAGCCGGAATTCAACAAAGTCTTCAGAAAACGAAGCTGACGAAATCTTTTAAAACCCTGCCTGAGCAGTTCAGCTTCGGAATCGCTGATGGTGTAAGTGCTGCGCAACTCACGTAATGCCTCTTCATCAGACAGACCGCGCAAAAGGTGCGTCATGATTTCCTTTCGCGCACTGCCCAAACGGAGTCGCAGGGCGTTGTCGGCGTCCATTTCCGACAGCCATGCGATCAAGGTCGCGTTCCAGTCGCCGGTATGCCCATGTTGCCGAAACCATTCCGCTGTGGCCCAGGTCTGCTGGTACGTGCTGAGCAGGGCTATCAACAGCCGGTGCTCGGCGCTGCGCAACCGGCGCCAGAAAACTCCCTTCAGCAGATCAGGGCTTCGCATAACCGCGAGCCCCGTGTTCAACCAGTACTGACATCTCGCCGGCAACCGCGCGACAATCCACTCGAACTCCTCGGCGTCAGACGGTTCTTTCATGTGGAACAAAAGGTCGCCGAGTAGTGTGAAAAGCTGCCAGCCACGGACGCGACTAAGCATCGCTTCCGCCAGCGCGACACGACGTGGATGCCGGCGCTGGAACAGGTAACCAAGAAACTCGCGCCGCCGCTGAAACTCGATCGGCGGTTTTCCTCGATAGCGAACGGCGAGTCCTTCCGGGTAGTAACTGAACTGCCTGAGCCCGGGATGGCGAGTAATGGTTCGTGCCACCAAGGTGATGGTCGGGCAGTCGAGGTGCCAGACTCGATGAATAAACTTCGGTCCAGCCGTGATCGTGCAAATGTCTCCCGGTTTTAAGTGTTCGCTGCGATCGAGCCGCAGCGAGCCCAGCAGCACGCCTTCGTCGGCAGGCGCCGCTTGCTCAAATCGGTAAGTGCAGTTAAGGCTCTGGCCCGACAGGTTTGTGAAGGCGCCGGCGAAGGAGTGATCGTGGATCGATGTTTCCGTGTCGACCCAGAAGTAAACGTCGACGACGAAGCCGCCGCTACGCCACACCGTCACCGGCGGTTGGCCGAAGTTACTGCGTGGATCTAATTGCTTCGGCAGAGTCGTTGCGCGGCTTACCCAATCGATGATCTCTTCCTCGTCGAACTGTTGGTGGAACGAAGCCGCGAAGAGAGACTCAGCAGCGATACCGGGAAAGGAGTTGTGCCGATGATCGCGCGCCGCCCAGCGACGTTCGATGTCTTCGCCGATTCTTACGAGCGCGGCAACACTATCGGGAACGCGTGCGCTACTGCGCGTCCTCTTCACCGCATGCATCGTCGGGTTGTGCATAGCTATGGTGTAAATTGAAAGTTGAAGCGAAAATTAAATTCGAGGGATTGAGGGTCCGCGCAGATTAGGCGAGATCTATTGTAATTTTATGTCGAAGGAATCAGCGTCGATGATCAGTTCGCAACAACTTGCCGACTATGTCGCAAACGGCTTTCTCGTGATCGAAAACTTCTGTAGCGAGCAGGAGTGTGATGAGTTGCGCCTGAGGGCGGAGCAGTTGGTCCAGGCGTTCGAGCCGGCAGAGGCAATGTCGATCTTTACGACAAACGAGCAGAGCCGCGTTGCGGATGAGTACTTCCTGACTTCAGGCGACAAGATACGGTTCTTCTTTGAGGAGAATGCTTTCGCTCCTGACGGAACTCTCAAGCATTCGAAAGAGCGATCCATAAACAAGATAGGCCACGCGCTTCACAATCTCGATCCGGTCTTCAAACGATTCTCTCGCAGTCCCAGGATTCAGGAACTCGCCAGGGATCTCGGGATAAAGAATCCGTTGCTGTTGCAGTCGATGTACATCTTCAAGCAACCGAACATCGGCGGCGAGGTGGCTTGTCATCAGGACAGCACGTTTCTCTACAACGAGCCGATAGACATCGCGGGACTCTGGTTCGCCCTCGAAGACGCAACGATCGAGAACGGTTATCTCTGGGCCATACCCGGGGGACAGAAACACGGATTGAAGTCGCGTTGGATAAGAACGGCGGAAGGCAGGATGGAATTCAAAACTTTAAATGAAGATCCGTGGCTCGAAACCGAACTCGTTCCGCTGGAAGTCACGAAAGGCAGCTTGATAATTCTGCACGGACTTCTGCCTCACAAAAGCTTCGAAAACCGCTCCGCCAAATCACGACACGCCTACACACTTCACATCGTCGGCGGAGACGCTTACTATCCTGCTGACAATTGGTTACAAAAGAGTTAGTTACTAGGCCGGAGCAGCCCGCGGAAGATGCCCTGGACGCGCACTTGTGCGGCCGGAACGGTGAGTGGTTGAAGTTGAGAATTGGCCGGCTGGAGCTCGATGTTCGTGCCGCGTCGATAGAGCCGTTTCAGCGTCGCCTGGTTCTCTTCGATCAGCAGCGCCACAACGATCTCTCCATCGCGCGCGTCGGTACGATTCTCGATTAAGGCGATGTCGCCGTCGCAGATATGCTCGTCGATCATCGAGTCGCCTTTCACACGCAACGCATACACTCGATCCGGTTTAACTCGGCCCAACAAGAAGCGCGGCACCGGTATGCGTTCCTCGTAATCGACTACTTCCAGCGGAGCGCCGGCGGCGATACGACCCAACAGTTTTACCTCGCACAGTGAATCACTGCTCTTGTCTTCAACTTTGACGTTGAGCGCAAACGATCCGTCTTCATGTTCACGAACCAGCAGACCTCTGCGCTCGAGAGCGGCGATGTGCTTTGCGATAGTCGCGCGCGACTTCACTCCAAACTGTCGTGCGATCTGTGCGTAGGAAGGTATGTAGCCGTGGCGTTCTAGAAAACGAGTGATGTAATCGAGAATCTCTTTTTGTCGCTGCGTTCGAGGGAGCATATTCAGCAGTTCCCGATTAGTTACCCCGCTTGTAGTAAGAATCGAATTGACCGTTAAAGGTGACGAGGCATTCTAGGGCGCACAAACAAAAGCGTCAAGCGTTTGTTGATGATCTGGTTTGTGATCTGCGTCACCTAATCGAATAGCGCACCAGCGTGCGAGGGAAAATGCGAACTGAAGGGGGCATTTGACCATACGGCACAAGTTGCGCTTTCAACACACCGTCGGCCTTCGATCCGTAAACTGCTTCGTTCAAATCGTTGTCGGGAGTTATCACTGCTCCTTTCAGAGCAGCGCCGAGGAAGACGCCCTTGCTGCGCGAGTAGGAGAGAATGCCTGCGTCAAGACGCGGATTCGTGGAAGCCGATGCTTCACGGCCGATTGGACCAGCAGCCACACCCGCTTCACCGCCGAGCTCAAACTTGTCTTTGAGCAAACCATTTAGACCACTCTCATTCATGATGAGTAGTATGTAATCAGTCTTCTGCGCGCCGATCTGCGGTCCAAAACTCCCGCCGCCGAGATTGAAGAACGCAGGAGCACTCCAACCGCCTTTGACTCTTCTGCTGATCAGGCCCTGTCCGCCGCGTCCACCAACCAGAAACGCGGCTTTGATCACTCCGGGAAAGACGGCAATCGCTTCGGCCGTGTCGAGCAACTCTTTCGGAATCGCCTGGTCCTTCACGTTCATGATCTGGGTAAAAGTTTTGGCCGCCTCACTCGCGTGCCGGGCAGCGTCCTGAGTGCGCGACTTCTTTTGCGCGGGCGTTAGTACAGCAGTCGTTGCCAACAGACCAATTAGAACCAGAGCGATCGAAGCACGAGCCATGAACATAAGAGCAAGCCCTCCTAATTTTCTTACGATGCACGTTGCGGAAATTAGTTTCCCTGCCTCGCCGTTGATAGTACTCGTAAACGAAAATCTTTGCGGGGTTACGGCACAACTTTTCTTGACTTCGCTTGCAACGGGTATGACATCCGGTGCCGGCAATTGCGCCGAACACCGTCGCGGCGAAGCCCGTATAGTGGCGCACTCAGGCTTTCGCCCGGTTCCCTCCCTAAGTTTGGGTCGCAAACCGGCCAACAACGTCAGCAAGATCAGCCATTAAACGCGCGATTCTGGGACTTACGAGCCGCCAATTAGCGCGCCTCATTGAGAGAAACTTTACAAATCGGAGCCCGCGGTCAGCTCCTGGTCCACCAGCCGGAACGCAAGCAATCTTTGCTTGCCGTTCTCCTTTTGGTAACTCCTCGTTAATAAACACAGACGAAAATAGTTAAGACATACTGGACCCGACGGGGCTAGCCAAAGCGTAAAGGACCAGTAAAGTTGCATTGGCGGGGTGATCAACTTGCAAAGAAGTCACAATTTTATGTTAGGGTTGACAGAGTTTTGTAGCTTGTAGTAAAACGTCGCGCACCTTCGAAGCCAACACCTCCCAGGTTGCTCTTTAGGAAGGCCAATCGCATCATTAAAAGGTCCACGATTCGTAAATTTAAGCATTGCCCGACTCAGTTTTGCCAACAGTAATTTAGCCCAGAAAACCTGTTCACCTCACCGGACTCAATTAGCAGCTGCGTGTAAGTGTGAGGTCCGTCTTGCCGAAAATTGAGCTTAGGCCGTTATCGTCTATTCATAATCTGAAATTACCGCTTATTTGGAAGGGCCACGCAGCCCGCTTTGAATAGTCTGCCTAACGGAGTCTTAGCTTCTACGCGGCTGGGTATGAAATCCAAAACTTTCTGGGTGCTCCTTTGGATAAAAGAGTAGAGAAAATCATTCAGATGATGCGCGAGGACGTTCGTGGGGAACTGTCTCTCGCAGAGTTTGCTCAATCCGTGAACCTCTCCGTCTGGCGGTTATGCCACATCTTCAAATCCGATGTCGGCATGCCTCCGATGCGTTATTTGCGAGGCTTGCGCATGGAACGGGCAAAGGATCTCCTGGAGTCGAGCTTCCTTAGCGTAAAGGAGATCGCCTACCGGGTCGGACTTAATGATGAAAGCCACTTCGTTCGTGACTTCAAGTCGACCTACGGTTCTTCTCCAGCGCTTTACCGCTTGCATTTCAGACAAAACGCCGGCGGTGAATCACAGAACACCGATTCCAATAATGGAAACGGCGATTCGCATAACGGCAATGGCAATGGAAATGGTACTGGGAATCCGCCCAGTAACGTCCGGCAGCAACTTGTTCGAGTAGCGAAGCAGTCGGTACTCCCGTCAATACACCTCGTCGTTTACATGATGACTCTGGCGTGCTAGCACGAATTTTTTGAGGCATTTCAAGTGAGTAAATTATCCACAACAAAATCGGCTAACGAACAACAAGAAACGCCAAGCATGAAGTCTTGTCCCACGAAAAGCGAAATCGTAAGCTGGCGTTGATTCAGCACAGCGCAACAAGTGGTGTTTCACCATCAGATCTTTCGCGGTTTACTTTCGCAACAAACTAACGTTCCTAACTGATTCAGCAAAGCCCTCGCCTTTCAAACTGATCGTCTTTGCCGAGTAGTTGGACCAAGACTGGGAGCTTAGGTCTCGGTCATAACTTAACGCAAACGACCCTTTAGATTGAGGCCACACCGAAACGGCTGAAAGGAGATTCTATGCCTAAAAGGAAGGCAAACAACCGGCCGGAAATCGACGAGAAAAATGAAGGCACAATCAGCAGACGAAGTGTGCTGAAAATAGGAGCAGCGGCCGGGGCCGCTGGTGTTCTGGCCCCTACTCTGTTGACTCCAGGCGAAGCACTAGGTCAGACGATTACCGAACCGGTTCGTTGTGACCCGCAAGTGGGCAATCCACCGCCACCACAACCAGCCAGTCCTGCACATACCGCCTTCAAGGACACTTTTACTGCCCCGTTTCCAGCAATTCCGACGTTCCTGGTTCCGCAACCACAAGAGTTCCGGAACGAGTCCGCGGGGGAGGCGCCACGTGCTGCGCACCAGCGCTGGGCGCAGTTCCAACCGGAAGTGCAATACCACATGATTGCCCAAGCGGGACTCCATCGGTTCCACTCAGATTTCGAAGACACCTACATCTGGGGCTTCAATGGCAAATATCCGGCACCGACCGTGCTAAACGTCTACGGCCACCCGACTGCCGTGCGTTTCCGGAATAACCTGCCAACTGTCACCAGCACGTTTGGTCGTAACGAGATCACCATCCACCTGCACAATGGTCACCATGGTTCTGAGAGTGACGGTTTTGCGGGGGACTTCTTTGGAGTCGGATTCTGGAAGGACCATCTTTACCCGAATTGCTACGCCGGCCTGGATGCTTTTGGCGGCAACGGCGATCCGAAGGAAAAGATGGGTTCGTTCTGGTTCCACGATCACCGCGCGGAATTCACGCTCAACAACAACCAATTGGGCCTGAATGGAATGTTCATTGTTTATGACCCAACCGATCCGGGCCATGAGTTCAATACGCCGGGTTCCCTCCGGCTGCCGGGATACTACGGTATCACTGACTTTCCGTTGATCCTTAACGATAAAAAGTTCTGCGCCACTGCAAACGGCCGTACCGAAATGGTTAACTCCGTTGCCGGCACAGACAAGTGGGTCGTCAACGGAAAGATTCAGCCGAAGTTGACTGTCCGCCGCCGGAAGTATCGGTTCCGAATTCTCAACACAGGACCGACCAAGGTTTGGACGCTTAACGTGGTCAAACCCGATGGTTCAACTGGCACGATGACGTGTATTGCCACGGATGCGAACTTCCTCGAGCATCCACTTCGGATCAACACGACCGATGGTGCAGGCAACAGTAACGCCACCACAGCGCCGATCGTTCCCGGCGGACTCAAAGTGGCCGTCGCCGAGCGCTACGACATCATCATCGACTTCTCGGAATTCCAGGCGGGGGACAAGGTCTACCTGAGAGAGGCTGCGGCTATGACCAGCCCGATCATTCCGGACCCGAATACGCCGACGTTGCCGCCAGGGCTGAATCTCGCAAACGTCCTTCTGCAGTTCAACGTGGTGGCCACCGAATGGTGGTTCCCGGCTGATACACCGCCGATTCCGAGCACGCTCTGTACTTATCCGACGTTGCCGGCAACGAATGCCAACTTCGAATGGCAGTTCGTGCGTGATCCTGCGTGTCCTGCTGGAACAACTCCAGTGCCGCCGCGCCTGTTCAGGGTCAGAAGGCAGGGAGACGGGCCGCTTGGATGCGCATTCGATGCGGAACATCCGGCTCACGCCATTCTCAGGGGAACCACTGAAGAGTGGCTCATCAACAACAATGTCGGCGCTTCTGCGTGGGCCCACCCGGTACACATTCACTTCGAGGAGTTTCGCACCCTGGAGCGACTTGTAAACGGTGTCGTAGTGGGCAGGCTCAACGATCCGAACCTTCCTCTGGCGCCCCTATTCACGGGCAGAAAAGACGTGAACTTCGTCGAGGCGACACAAGGCGCCAAAATCAAGATGCAGTTCAGGGATTACAACGGCAGATACTTGATCCACTGCCACAACATGGCGCACGAAGACGCGTTCATGATGGTGCGATGGGACATCTGCCCCGACGCAGCGTCGCTGGCAGCGGCCAACGCCGACCTGCAGGTCTGCCAAGAGGTTCAGCAGTGTGTTCCCAACCCATAAGGAGGATGCCGTGATGGAAAGAAGAAAGCTATTAGCCAGACTGTTTGAACCGCATCCGGCATCACCCGGTGCTGGGCGGTACACAAACGCCGTGCTCCGCACACAAAACAACAAAGAGGTCAGGTTCTATGACGATCTGATCCGAGGCAAGCAAGTCATGGTGAATTTCATGTACGCCGAGTGCAAGGGCGCCTGTTCTCTGACCACTCAGAAACTGAAAAGGATCTATGGCGAACTCAAACCTCGGATGGGCAAGGACCTCTTCTTTTACTCGATAACGATTAAACCCGAGGACGACACCCCGGCTGCGTTGAAACACTATGCGCAGATGAACAAGGTCGATTTGCCTGGTTGGTATTTCCTGACCGGAGATCCCTACGACATCGAAACCATCCGTTTCCGGCTCTTCGCTATGAGCCATCCAGGGATGGACCTCGATGAGGCAATGCACGCGGGCTTGTTGCGCCTCATCAACGATGGACGAAACTCCTGGGGCATGGCCCAGGCATTCGCTTCCGATAAGTCCATCCTGAAGCGAATTTCCTGGCAAGATCCGCAGAAAACGTATGCGGAGATGGTCAAGGAATACGCAGCCGTCCAGAAACTGATCGATAGAGACGTCAAGTTGTACGGCTACCGCCGGGACATCTAGGCTCGCGGGCACTGGCCGTTGAATTCAACATTTGACGGCCGAGACTGACCGGGAATAGGAGCTGCTCGCGTGGCTTCTATTCCTGGTCCAACTCAAACCGGCGCGTAGTGCTGAATCCACGCGGGCCATTGGGGGAAATGCGATGAAACTAAAAGCCACAATCTCTTTATTAGCTGTAATTCTTGTGGGCTTAACCGCAACGGCTTTAGCCCAGGCACCCAAGTCCTGTCAGTTCAACATCGTCGGCACCTGGAGAGCGCAAATCTCGCCCACGGAAGCACGTCTATACAGTTTTGACGCCAACGGCGTGGTTAAAGTGCTCGACGCCTCCAGCACCGACAATTCTACGGCGATCGCCACTGCAAAATATGAGCTGGATAACCCGAAAGCTCCGGAGGAGATCTCTTTTACCGCAACCGGCAAGAACCGAATTTTCGGCCGGACCAGAATCGCCATGAAGGTGACTGGTTTCAACGACTCGTCCATAACCTGCCAGATTCCTGGCCTCGGAGAAACAAGATGGACCAGAGTCGATCCCGACCGGTATTTCATCGTTTTAGTCGCGCGCGAGGGAGAGTTCAAAGATCAGAGTGGCTCCGCATTTCCGGTCGTTATTAAACTGGCCGGAGGAGCTTCGAGAATCGATGGGGCAGGGATCTATTCCGATAAAGGAAGAGCGGCTTTTGGCGCTGTTCCAACCAGCGCTTACAAAGAGTATTTCAGAGAAGCGCGCGGCGATTCGGAAACCATACTGCGGCTTGAAATCAACTCGCGGCAGTATGAAAGAGCTTTGAAAGTCGTGCAGGAGTGGCAGCGACGCGCACGCGAAGGCGCAATGCTGTACACGTATGATAATGCGCTTTCTGACCCTCTTCCGCTCAATAACATTTTGCTGGTTAAGGCGGTTACCGAGACGTTGAACCTTTGCCAGAACGATGTCGATCTCTACAAGCTCGATTACGTTTTCCCCGGCGACTGGATCACCAATGAATATGGTCCTGAATTCGTTCCGTTCATCTACTTCAAGGAACTAAGACGGCGGAATGAAGCTCGGCACATCGAATACAAAAAATTTCAGGAACTGGTGCCACTCGCCAACGTGGCTATCCGGTAGCTCTTGAAAACAGATCCAAACCGGGAGAACAAGTTCCATGAAGAAGATTTCTTTTCTGATCATTTCAGCCGCATTGATCGCATTCTGTTCTCCGCAGTTGCTGCGCGCCCAGTCGGTCGCGTCGCCTGATGAGAAACAGGGAGCTCAGCAACGAAAACGCGCCGGCATCTTCACGATGTACGCCTTCGATCCTTTGTCTCGTACGTTCTGCCTGCACGACGGGAAAGAAGGAAGAACGATTGCGAACAACCAGTGGGGAAACCGGTGCAGCGATCTTACGTACAGCCTGGCAGGTAGCGGGATGCTGGTTGCCGGGATTGAAATCAATCGCGTGGCAGCTATCGTCGATCTCGGCGATGCAAATGATCTCCGCGAGCGATACGGCTTTGAAGATGCAGAGAATGGCGGCGTAGGTTTCGCTTCATTGCGTCTCGAGGGGGACAAAATTACGGTCCTCCAGGAAGACAACTCCACACCCGTATGGCAGCCGCTCAAGGAAGGCCCACAACTTTTTACCGACGTTAAGGCATCAGCCAATGCGCCGGTCAAGTTGGGTCATATCTACCTTGTGCGGATTGCCGACACAAAAGACAAGCGGTTTCAACAGATCGCTAAGCTGATGGTGATTGCGTATCGTCCTGGTGAATCGGTAACGCTGCGATGGGAGTTATTGTCAAACTGACGGTGACAACTCGCAACGCTGCCTGGCAATAAACCCATCAATGCTTCCCTCATGCGGGGGCAAGTCAACGAACTTCCTAACCTGAAGGAGAACAGGTATGCCACAAGATTTCACAAGCCAAGAGTTATCAGCCGGTGGAAACACCTTTACCACTGCTTACACGTCGGGCACAATCTGTCCGCGAACCGGTACCTACAAAGCGCAAAACAGTTACATGAATGCGATCGTCACCGTGGTTAAGGGCGCCAAGTTTCCTAACTTCATCGACGGCAAGAAATGCAGCTGGACTGCCCTGAGCAGCACCTCCGGCGGGACCACCAGCGATGGCGGTTTCGAGTCGGCCAAGGTCGCTCCGGGAGCAGCATAAACAACGAACGTCCCAACACCATCAGGGTGGGCGTTTAAGTTTCATCGGGAAAAGACTCCTCCTGCTGACGTTACTAAGACGTGAGCAGGAAGAGTCTGACCCATTTCAGGGGATAAAAAAATGACCATCAGACGGCTTCTTCTAATCGTGCCGCTCCTTTCCGTCGCGGTTCTTTTATCGGCTCCGGCGCCGTACTACGATTCAGGCGTCGTACACGCTCAAGAGACCAAAACTGACCCCACCACCGGTTATCCGACCGGCACAAAATGTCCGAAGACGGGTACTTACAAGGCAACCAATGGCAAGATTGAGATCATCCTGTTTGTCTTGGCAGGCAAAGCATTTCCTACTCATTCTGACGGTAGTAAAACGATCTGGTATCCTGTCAAGGAGACCTAACTACTCGTAAGAGGAAATTTTGCTCAAGGGTAATATGAGATTTCTTCGGTTCCTTCACGCGGGGATGCTCGTGTTCGCATTGCTTCTGAGTGCCGGAAGCCTGTATTCTGTTCCTGCCGTCGGCACAAACCATAACGGGCAAGCAGCACCTCCCAAACAGCCAGCGACGTTCCGCTACGTTTGTCCAATGCACCCGGACGTACAGTCCAAAAAACCGGGCAAGTGTCCGAAGTGCAAGATGAAGCTGGAGAAGAAGAAGATTAAGCCACCCGAGGTGAAGTCTCCGGATCAATGAGCTCGAAGCCGCACATGAACCGCCTCCGATCGTTCACGATCTCTTTCGTGAGCCGGTTCCTTGCTGTCTTCATTGTGAGCTCATTCGCACTCACTCTGCTGCCACTCGCCTCGGCGAAGTCGATGGCCTGTTGCGCCGGCAAAGCCGAGGGACATTGCGACTCAGGACTGAAGGCGAAAAAACCTGCGCCGCCGCCCGACGACCCGATGTGCGGCTTGAAGTCGCAGCCTTTGACTTCAGAGTCGCTGGACGCTGTTACCGTCGTTTCCGAAACAGCACAGCATGCTGATTCTCACGAATCAACCGGCGACGCGTTCAAGACCGCTTCGGTTCATCAACGGTGCCACATGGATTGCGGCGCCTGCGCAACGAGCGCCTCGCGTCACAAACGTCAAAAAGACGCCGTCCAGGCGAAGACCACACACGCGCCGCAAGCGACGACCATCGCCCGCATCGAAAACCAGGCGCCCATCTCTTCATCGAACGAAAAGTGGACACAGATCAGTCCGAGAGGTCCACCCGCCCGCGCTTAGCCGCACCTTTAATCAACCAACAACCGTCAACGATTAAAGTTCATCGGGAGGTTTTCGATGAAGCCCCACGTCTATTTTTGTATCGCATTGATCTTTCTATTTTCGGGCCTTGCTGTGGCCCAACAGAACGTAACGTCAGCCACGCTCAGCGGCAGTATCCAGGATGCGAGCGGCGCGGTTGTGAGTGGCGCTAGTGTGACCGCCACCAACGTCGAGACAAATCAACGAAGCACCACGACCAGCGACAACGAAGGTCACTACCGCTTCCCTTACCTCCGCACGGGCGCTTACGATTTGGCGATAGAAGCGGAAGGCTTTTCGTCCATTACCAAACAATTAACGCTGACGGTCGGACAGTCGCTCGACATGCCTGTGCGACTCGAAGTGGCTGGATTGTCGGCGCAAGTCGACGTCGGCAGCACCGACGTGCCGGCGATCGAAACTGTTCGCACACAGATCACCGAGACGATCCGGCCGCGTGAGATCAACGAACTGCCCTTGAACGGCCGTAACTATCTCGATCTCGCGCTCCTGATCCCCGCCGTCGCACCGACAAACACGGGCAGCAACCAGCGGTTCGCGGAAACGTCCGCAGTGCCCGGCCAGGGAATCTCGATCGCCGGCCAACGCAATCTTTACAACAGTTTCATCGTCGACGGTGTTTCCGCAAACGACGACGCCGCTGATCTGACCGGCACTTACTACAGCGAAGAAGTTATCGATCAGTTTCAGGTCGTGACGTCGGGCGGCATCGCTGAGTTCGGCAGGGCTTCCGGCGGCGTGGTCAATATCCTGACTCGCTCAGGAACAAACGACTGGCGCGGCGGCTTCTATGGATTCATCCGCAACCAGCGCTTCGATGCTCGCAACCCGCTCGCACCGACGAAAGATCTGCTTACGCAGGCGCAATACGGCGGCACGATTTCCGGTCCGCTGCGCCGTGAACGCACCTTCTTCTTCACCAACTTCGAACAGACGCGACGGAATTATTCCGCCGTGCTGACCATCGCTCCCGGCGCCGTAAACACCATCAACGATCGTCTGCGCGCGGTCAGCTATCCCGGCTCGCTAATCAACACCGGCGTCGTGCCGGCGAGTTTCGACACCACTAACTTCTTCGGACGCATCGATCACAAACTCAACGATCGAAACGACCTGAGCGGCCGTTACAGCGTGTATCACATTAACGCCGTCAACTCCCGAACAGTCGGCGGACTGAACGCCGTCAGCCGCGGCACCGGCCTGAACGATACGGACCAGACGGTGCAAGTCAGCAACGTTACGATACTGAGCAGCCGTACTTTGAACGAAGCGCGGTTTCAGTACACCAACAGCAAGCTCGACGCTCCCGTCAACGACGCGACCGGCCCGGCAGTCAACATCGCCGGCGTCGCGAGTTTCGGCACCGCAACGTTTTCACCCCTCGGACGCGACATCAACCTGTTCGAAGCAGTCGACAACGTTTCCACTCAACGCGGCAATCACTCGCTGAAAGCCGGCGGCAGTTTTCTCTACAACCGAGTCAACATTCTCTTCCCCGGCGCACTGCAAGGCGTTTACACCTTCAGCTCGCTGAATAATTTTCTCAACGGGAATTACGTTTCGTACCAGCAGGCGTTTGGAGCTCCCAGCCAGCTTCAATCGAACCCGAATTTCGGCATGTTCGTTCAGGACGAGTGGCGTGTTCGACCGTACCTGACGATCAATGCCGGCCTGCGCTACGACTTGCAGTTTCTCCCGGAACCGATCCAGACAGACACGGATAACATCGCCCCGCGCCTCGGCATCGTCTACGCTCCCGGCGATCGCAAGACAGTCGTCCGCGCCAGCTACGGCCTTTACTACGATCGCATTCCACTGCGCGCCACTTCCAACGCGCTGCAACGCGACGGCTCGAAGTACATCGTCGCCCAACTTTCGCCGACGCAGCCCGGCGCGCCGGTGTTTCCGAACGTGTTGGCACTGCAACCGTCCACGCTGCCGACCAAGCCAAACATCACGCGCATCGATCCGAACATCGAGACGAGCTACAGCCAGCAAGCAAACCTCCAGATCGAACGCGAACTACCGTGGAACACCGTCGCCTCGATCGGGTATCTCCACCTTCGCGCGCATCACCTCATTCTCTCGCGCAACGTGAACGTGCCGACCGTCCCGGCTTCGGCGGGCATTCCGAACCTCGGCCGGCCGGATCCGAACTGGGGCAACATCTCGCGCTTTGAAAGTTCCGGTAACTCCGCTTACGACGGCATGGTCGTGTCGATCAATCAACGCGCCACTCGCTGGTCCAGCCTGCGATTGTCGTATACCTTCTCGAAGACGATCGACGATGCCGGTAACTTCTTCTTCTCGAGCGTGCAGGACAATTTCAACATTCGCGACGACCGCGGCCGCTCCGACAACGATCAGCGCCATCGCCTGGTCATCAGCGGCTCGCTCGAAGCTCCCGACCACAGTAAGCCGAATGGCTTTCAGCGAATCCTGTCCGGGTTCCAGTTGGGATACATCTTCACTTACGCGTCGCGTTTGCCGTTCAATGTGCTGCTCGGCAGCGATCGTAATCTCGACACCAACAATAACGACCGGCCGCTCGGCGTCGGACGAAACACTGGCCAGGGCTTTGACTTCGCCTCGCTCGACTTGCGCTTGAGCAGACGTTTTCACGTCACGGAGCGCGTCGACTTGCAACTCATCGCCGAAGGCTTCAACGTATTGAACCGCGCGAATTTGGGCGTGCCGAACAACACGATCGGTTCGGGCCCGACTCCGCTGCCAACATTCGGCCAACCGACCGCGGCTTTCGATCCGCGACAGTTTCAGTTTGGAGTGAAGGTGACTTTCTGAAAGATGTTAAGCATTAAAGTATCAATAGGGATTGTTTGTCTTAGTCTTTGCTCGCTATTTGTCGCGGGTTGCGATCGCTCAACAGCGACAACGGCTACTAAGCCTGCGTTCGCACCGGTGCAGCTCTCAGCCGAGGGTGTTGACGCCGCGGAACCGGTTACCGCGGCCTCGTCCGACGGAAATTTTTACGTCGCCTGGGTAACTCACGATGCCAAAAATCAGGCGGACGTGATGATCGGCCGTTTCGACGGTCAGGGAAAGATGCGAGGCGCGCCGGTTCGCGTCAACATGCAACCCGGCATCGCCACCGCATGGCGAGGCGATCCGCCCAGCATCGCCGTCGATAAGGACGGCGCTGTTTACGTCGTATGGACCGCGCGCGTCGAAGCTGACGGCAAGAAAGGGACCGACCTCTACTTGTCCGTTTCTAACGACATGGGCCAGACTTTCGCCGCGCCGGTGAAGATAAACGACGACAAGGTTCCCGCCGCGCACGGGATGCACTCGCTGGGCATCGCCGGCGCCGGACGCATTTACGTGAGTTGGCTCGACGAGCGTAACGTTCACGTTCCTAAGCCGTCGACAAAAGCCGAAGGACATCACATGGAGAGCAATCGCGAGCTCTTCATCGCTTACTCGACTGACGGCGGCCGCACGTTCTCCAGGAATCAGAAGATAGCGTCAGAAGCATGTCCCTGCTGCAAGACGGCGATGGCGATCGCGTCTGACGGCACGCTCTATATCGGTTGGCGTCACGTGTTGCCGGGAAACTATCGTCACATCGCGGTTACGTCTTCGTCTGACAAAGGCGCGACGTTCTCGAAGCCCGTGATTGTCAGCGACGATAAGTGGATGCTCCAGGGATGTCCGGTCTCGGGACCGTCGCTTGCAGTCAACGATGCTGGTGTTTTGAAAGTGCTCTGGTATGCTGCGGGCGAAGCGAATACGCCCGGGCTCTACTTTGCGGAATCAAAGGACAAGGGTGGGAGTTTCTCGCAGGGGCAACTACTCGCGAACGAGACCGTTCGCGGTACGCCGGTGCTGGCTTCCAGCTTCAACTCCGATGTCGCGATCTGGGAGATGGCCGGCGGCGCTGCTGCTGAAACCAAGCTCCTCAACGTAGGGAACGACGGGCGGCAGTCGATTAGCGTTGGATCGAATGCGGAGTTGCCCGCGGCTGCATTCAGCAATGAGGGACTGTTTGTGGCTTACATTTCGAAAGTGAAGGAGAAGCGAAGCGTGTGGCTGGTAAGGGTGGGCCAGGGATGAGACGAACCGTCGTTTACCTTTTTGCATGTGTTGCGCTTTGTGCGTGCGGCGCCAATCAACCGCCCGCTTCGCCAACGGCAACGCCGGCCGGCTCTCCATCAGGACCGGCCGCTGCGGTCGCGCCCCGGACTTATCCGGCAGTGGGAGTCGTAAAAGCAATCAATCCCAAGACGCCGTCGATCGAAATCCTTCATGAAGACGTCGAGGGCCTCATGCCGGGGATGCAGATGGAGTTTGATGTAACTGATGCCGCGCTATTGAATGGACTGGCGGTGAACGATCACATCGACTTCACGATCGAAGACCGGACCGGCACGATGCGAGTCACCGCCATCAAGAAAAAGTGAGTTACTTAATTGCCGAACGTCTCGATGATTCGATCGCGGATCTGCGAGGGCGTCTTCCCTTCCTTCTCCAGCTTCAACGCCATTAAGGCTTCGTTGACGCACACCGCGCAATGCGCCGCGTGATCGTCTTCGAAACAACTGTAAAGGCTCTTGTGGCCAAAGCCACGATCGCAGTGGCAGTAGCACGGCATCTGCGCGATCGTCACCGGAATCTCACGCACCGCCTTGTAAGCGTCGCGAGTTAATCCTTCGAACTTCTCAGGCGCGAGCGTCGCCGCCAAACTCGAGCGGCTCGGCGCCTGCTCGAAGTGTGCCGGCACGACTTTCACCGGCGTCGCCGGACCTGCCGGCGTATGCGATGTATGGTCCTGAGCAATCGGCGTGGCTTTGTTAGACATCCTCGGTCCCACGAACACGACCGCTGCCCCGAGAAGTAAAATAATGGCAAGGATTAATAACCAGTTTTTCTTCATTGCAACTTGCTCCTGATCTCAGTGTGTCGCTCTCAGTGTGTTGGATGACTCCCGTGCATCGTCATTTTAGCCGGACGCAGACGGAAAAAGATTTTCCAGGACACCGGATTTTCACCGTAAACGGAGTCGAGTATCGACGGCTTGGAATAGAAGGTAACATCACTGCCTATCGCCAGCGAAGTCTTCTCCGTGTTCCAGATATCGCGCGCTCCGCCAAACGTGTAGGCGCCGATGCGAAACGACGGATGATGGTCGTCGATACCCAAACGATCGAGGTCGTCCTCACGCAGCAGTGAGTTCTTGTCAGCCAATTCCAACCGAGTGTAGATGTAGTTCCGATCGAGAAAGTTGACCGTCGACTCCGCGACGTATCCATTCAGGTTGAAGATCTCGCCGCCGTGACTCTCGTGGTTTCGGCCCCAGATCAAACTCGACGCCCAGTTCCCGCGTTCGAAGCGTTTGTTGTAACTGATCGAGGCGGTAGTCCGCCGTACGTCGCCCGGTTCGAGCGGCTCGGGATTGCGTAGAAAACCATGACTCACCTGCATCGACCAGTTGTCGTTTAGGGCAAACGAGAGCCTCGCCGAACGCGACGTCCACGGGTTTGCTTCGAAGTTGTAACGGTCCTCGTCCGGTTCGCGGCCGTTGAAGAGCGAGCCTTCCAGTTTGAACCAGCGATACGTGAATCCGGTGGTAACGACGCCGAAACTGATGTGGGACGAGTCCTGCAAGTGGTGCGACAACGGCGCCGAAGTGTTTTCAGACGCCGAAGCCCGATGCATGAAAGCAGTTGGGCCAAGCGCCGGCTCGCCGGGGTAACCGCCGTAGACGAACCATGTGCCGCGTTCGCCCAGCGGCAACGTGTACGTCGCGCTCAGCTCCATGAAGAGATCGTGCGGATGTTGTTTATCGATGATCGGCTCGCCTTTGTAAGTCTCCCCGGTTTGAAACAGCAGCGGCGAGCCGCCCGGCGGAAACGTGAAGGGCTCGAAACTGAACATACCGCGCAGCTCGAGAGTGCCATTCCCGACGCGCCGAATCGCAGTCGGCATGAACCAGTTTACGGATTCCGCTTTAGCCACACCGCGTGGGCCGCCCTGCACGTTGACGCCTGCGGTAACGTTGTAGTGAAACATCAGCAGCCAATCGTCAGCCTGTTTGTGCATCATCGGCATGGCGGTCGACGCCGGTTGCCATGACGTACCGGAGCCCATGCGTCCCATCGGTAGCAAATTCGCGTGGCTGTTGCCGACGCGCACGAACATCTGATCCTCTTCCACGACTAACAGGTCATGCTTCATCTCTTCCGGTGACGGTGAAGTAGATGGTTGTGGCTGATGACCCTCATGCTGCGCAAAGACAGATAGATGGGCCAGCAGAAAGACACTGGCCCACCAGATTGCGAGGTTTAACTTCAACACTAATTTCACGAATTAAGCAGCCGCCTTGGTCTTCGTTTTCGCCTTGTCCTTGTCTTTCATCTTGCAGCACTCACCGTGTTTCTTCGGATCGTGCTTCATTTTTGCGTCGTGCTTCATCTTGGACATGTCGCACGACTCGCCATTGCAGCAATCGGCGTGGTCTTTGTCAGCGTGATGCTTGCAACACTCGGCGCCGTCTTTACAACACTCCGCGCCTTCCTTGCAGCAACTCTCGCCTTCCTTACACGCCATGCCCTCACCACAGCAGGAGGAACCTTCGGCGCAACACGAGTCGGCTTTCTTCTTTTGATCGGTCTGCGTCGTGCCCTGACCCATGCCGACGGCGAACGCCGCCAACAACAAAGCCAACAACGCAATGAATAAAGTAGTCTTTCGGGGTTTCATTTTTGTTCTCCTAAGCAGAAGATAATTACGATCCAGAAACCAGCGCACACACCGGCGCTTCCGTTGTGAGAAACTGGCGAATTTATCCAGCGTTGCAGGAGATCTTTAAATCAGGAAAACACAACAACGAAGGTACGTGGGACCACGATTGGGTAGGAACGGATCAACAATCTGCCTTTGAGGTAACTCGCTGCCATCAACCGCCACTGGTAAGGTTGCAGTCTTAGCGCCTACCAGATCCGGCGAGTTGCTGCTGCTCTTCGAAACGACGGCGGTCGCGCCAATCATTAGCGGACATTCAGTCACGCCTCCGCGAGGAAAAGAAGAGACACCGGCTAACTTCTCATTTACGTTTAAGTTGGCCTTGTGCTGCTTCGCCTGCTTCGGTTTTGCATGACAACTCTCGTGGTGGTTTGGTTCACTCGCACCGTCCGCGGCCATTACCAGGTTGCTACAGCCGAACAGGCACCCGCCCGCCAGCCATACAGACACGGAAATCGCGAGCAGCAATCGCACCACTTTCGCTGAAACGAGAAAACTCATCGACAACCAAAGTCTAACGCTCAACGATGTTTTTGTCGATGATCCCCGAACTGTTACACGGCGCATCATAATCGTCATGAAAACCCAGCACTTCTGTAACCGCTGACTTGTTAGCTTTAATCATCGGGGGAATCAAATGGATATGCTTATCGATAAAGACAAGATCACAACACAGGATGAACTGAACGAACCGGCGCCGATCGATCAGGTCGAAGAGCGCGTTGATGCGGAAATGAAAAAATTGGAAGGTAAGGCGAAACGAAACGTCGCCGATGGATTACAGGACGAGAATCTCGCGCGTGAAGGAAAACGGCTCGAACAGGAAGGCGACCGTGAACTGGAGGAAGCGAAGCGGGATTAAGATCCGAGCGCGCTTTCGAGCGCTTCCTTCAACTGCGGCGGCGTTTTGATCGGATGGAATCCCATGATTCGCTTCTGAATGCGCCCGTCGCGGGTGATGATAAAACTCTGCGGTATCGACGCCGTTCCCTGCATCAACGTCAGCGCCACGTCGCGGGTGGCCCAGCCGATGTGGTAATCGACCTTGTACTGCTGTACGAAATCCTGCACCTTTTGCGCCGACGACATCGGGTCTTCAGTCGAAAGCCCGACGAACTCGACGCCGCGTGCCTGGTACTCCTTGTGTAAGCGCACAAGTTCGGGCGTTTCCATCCGGCATGGCCCACACCACGTGGCCCAGAGGTTGACCAGCATCACTTTGCCGGAATAGTTCGATAGCTTAATCGCGTCACCGCTGGCGGCCTGCATTTCAGTATCAAGCACGACGGCCGGCACAATCGGCAGATTAGGGTTGGAAACGCGGGTCGGCGGATCGTTCGAGTTACAACTCGAAACTCCAAACGCCGCCAACAAGCCCAACACGATGAGCGTCGACACCAATCGCAGCGGTGTCCAGAACTTGATCTTCGTTTCCAATTCTTTCTTGATTGCCATTGTGCTTACTACTTCTTGCCAAATCTAAATGAATCCAGAATAACAGGCGCCTGCCCTTTCTCGCCCACGTCGTCAACCGAGGACAATTCCGGGGCAAGAGATGTGGAAAGCATTGCCAGGGTTGCGCCGGAGGTATCGCCCTCGTTTCCAGTCGGCAGGAAAATGACCCGTCCCCACAGATGAATGTCGCCTTTGTCAGTTCCCGTTGAAAGACCTTCCCAACGGAACTCGTAACCCTGCATCGAATTTACCTTCGTCGGTCCCTCGGAGATCAGCCGGTACTCAGGAAACGCCTTAGCTAATGACGCGCTGAACTCTTTGACGCGCTGCGGGAAGTTTTGTAGATCGCCGACGAACGTTCCGGTGCTCGTGTACCAGCCGACTACGAAATTCTCCTGCGGAAAGTTGGGCGGCAGACTGCGTTCCACTTTGACGAAGTTGGCAGCGCCGGGAACGCCGGCTTTCGGATCGAGTTGCCAGGACTTCGGGTAATAAAACGAGAAGTCGAAATAGTGCTCGGCCAGTTTGCCGTCGAGATTGGCGTTGGAATTCTGAAACTGAACGGTGTTGGGTGGAGGGATAAACTCCGGAGTTGGCGCTTGTTCTTCGACGGTCGGCACAGGCGATGGGGTTTCGGGTGTCGGCGTAACCACCTGCCGGTCCGTGTTCGGCTTTTGTTCCGCTGCCCTTTGGTCCAACATCGGCTTGACGACGAAGAAGACCAAACCAGCGAGCGCACCTCCGCCGAGCAATAGAAGCAGCAGCAAGCCGCCGATGATCAACGGCAGCTTCGATTTCTTTTTCGCCGCAGTAGGCGGCGGCGGTAATGGCATTGACGTCGCGGGCGTTTGCACTGCGGGCGGCGTTAAAGGCGCGGACGTCTGCTGGGCCACGGCAGGTGGCGGCGGAGGTGGCGGAGGTGGTTGCGGCGATACAGGTTGCGGTGGCGGAGGTTGCGGAGTTGGCAATGCAATGTCCGCAGTGTCCGGTCCACGCGTCGGCATTCCGGTTGGACCAGTGTTCCGCGGCAGCGCCACCGTTGCCGAGGTATCGATGATCGTAGCGTTCGGATCCGGTAAGTCCCTGCTGGTCGGTCTTTCGGAGGCAGCGTTCAGGTCAATGGACGTAGCGCGTATCGTGGCGTTTGGATCGAAGGGTTGGGGAGCAATCAACAGTCCGCCGTCAAACGTGCAGAACTTCTGACCTTCGTCGGGAAACGTACGATTACACTTCGGGCAAGTCTTCATCAACTAGACCTCGCAGGATTATTCAAACAGAATCAATTCGCTTTGGCGCGCGCTAACTTTTGAGCGATCCCGTTGTTTCCCGGATCGAGCTCGAGCGCGCGCTGGTAGGCACGGACGGCGTTTTCTTTCTGCCTCGCTTTGAGATAACCATCGCCAACGCCTTCAAAACCAAACATGCCGGCCAACTGCTTTCGCTCGCCCGCGGCTGCGATCGACGACGCACGTTCGTAAGTAGCTTCAGCATCACTGAACCGGTCCATACCGAGATACGCCCGTCCCAGCAGATTGAACGGCTGAAACGCCCGCGAACTCAACTCCGTCGCCGATTTCAAGTACGGCTCCGCTTCCTGGTATCTCTTGTAGACCACTAAATAACGGCCCATCAGAAACAGCGACGTCGGATTTCGCGCATCCATGTCGAGCGCTTTCTTCAACACCGGCTCAGACTGCGGCCAAAGCTGCTCGGCCTGCAACGACTCGGCAATCAGATTCATCGTCGCCGGATCTTTCGCCAGCTCGATCGCCTTTTCGTATAACGCAGGAGACTCGGAAGACTTGCCGAGCTTGTTCAGCGTTCGCGCAAGATGCGCGTAAGCAACGGCAAACTGCGGATCCATCTCGATCGCACGGCGATAGGAATGTTCCGTTTCGCTGTTGAAGATCCCGCGCGACTGAAGCGCAACTCCGAGTCGGTCCCAGCCAACGGCGTTCTTCGGATCAATCTGCACAGCCTTGCGGGCAAACGCCTCCGCATCAGCAAAACGTTTCGCGTTGTCGCCGCCGGCGCGCGGTTGCACCAGTACGACGCTCAACGCGATATGCGCATCGGCATTATTTGGCGCCCACACGACCGAGTTGCGATACGCAGCTTCCGCATCGTCCCAGCGTTGCTGATCGGAGTATACGTTACCCAAACCATAGGCACCCCGAGCGTCGCGTGCTTTCAGTTTCAAAACACCCTGGTACGACTCTTCAGCTTCGGTTAATCGACGCGCATCGCGAGCCTCATTGCCTTTGTCGAGCAACTCCTCGATCTTGTCCTCGACAGCCGATGGTCTGACCCTTGTTGTTCCGGTGGCGGTTCGCGTACCGGGTTTGCCGGTAGTCGCAGCGGGCGGCTTCGTCGCCTTCTTGCTGGTTTCCGGGTTTTTGGCCCTGAAGACTCCGCCGCCGACGTCGGCGCCGACATCCTGCGCAAGCGCCCGGGCAGCGCTTCCTGAGAGACTGAAACAGAGGGCGGCCACAATTAATCCAGCCCCGCGCAGTATTGCGTTAGCTCTCATCATTACTCTCCTAATGCTGTTTGGATTGCGAATATCGAGACTAACCTCGGTTAAGACTGCTGACGAAAAGAACTTATGGATCACGGAAGAACTACTGCGGTGGATTGTAGATCAGCTTTCACCAGATGAGCTAATTCTATCCTGCCCAGACTCGAAATCGACGGTTCAGGGGCCGCTTTTCACCAGCCGAAACCCCAAAAGCGTCGTCTTTGTCGTCGGTGGAACGAATTCTCGCATGCACGACGACACGGGCGGGTCGCTAACGTAGCATCCGCCTCTGATCGTTATCCAGTCCTGGGTGTTGGTGGGCACAACCACGGGATTGCCTGGATAAACGGAGACCTTTGACGACGTCCATTCCCAAACATTTCCTATCAAATCATAAACGCCCCAGACGTTCTTCCCGTCCGGATGAGAGCCGACTGACGCAGGCGTGGCCTCCTTCAAAACGGCGACGCCGTCCTGCCAGTTCGCTCCCCACGGGTAAAGATCCGCGCGCTCGCCGTTTCGCGCCGCGAACTCCCACTCTTCCTCCGTCGGCAAACGATAAGTGACGCCGTCGCGCTTCGACCGCCACGCCGCGAAGGCTACAGCATCGTCGAATGATATGTTCACGACCGGCCACATCTCCTGTCCGAATGGCGGCCGGGTCGCGGCCCAATGAGCGGGCGCCGAACGTTTCGTCGCCGCGACAAAGTCGGCGTATTCAGAGTTGCTGACTTCAGTTCGATCCATCGAAAACGGCTGCACCGTAACCGGATGTGGCGGAGTCTCCTGTGGTGGACCCTTCTTTCTGCCCATCATGAAAGCGCCGCCGGCAATAGCGACGAGGTCGGCTTTTACGGGAGTTGCGGTCGGCGACGGAGTCGGTTGTGGGCCATCAGCCTGCGTCTTCGGTCCAAACGCGAAGTAGGCGCCGATCCCGGCGCCTGCAAGGGCCATAAGGGCAACGGCCAACGTGATCAGAATGATCGGCGTTCGTATCGGACGGGGCTTGAAGTCAACGGTGATTGGCTTGCCCACTGGTTGCGGGCGATAAGTGTTCGCGGCGTTACCGGGCGAGGTCGCGCTTTGTCGAACGTGAGTGACTTCAGGATCATGTTCATGAACTGAGTCAGCTCCGTTTATCGACGGCACTGAATTCGAAAAATTTGTATCGGTAGAAATCCGTGATTGTGTCGTCGTGGGAACTGGGGGACTCTCCGGCGGAATCAGCGACGCTATCGTTCGATTCGGATCCATCGCCACGGTCTCGCGCAGCGCGGCGGGCGCGATCGGAGCGGCATCCATCGCCGCGCGCAGTTCCTGCAAAAAGCTCTCGACCGAATCGATGCGCGCTGGCAGTTCTTTCTCGAGTGCATGACGGACCACTGCTTCGAGCGGCGGCGGCACTGAGACACCCATCGAGTGGAAAGTCGGCGGCTGCACCGTGAGGTGCTTCTTCATGATCGACGGAATCGAGGAACCCTTGAACGGAACTTCACCCGAGAGCATTTGATAAAGAATCACACCGAGACTGTAGATGTCAGCGTGCGCGTCGGGTTCGTCGTCGCCCCACTGTTCGGGGGCCATGTAAAAAGGCGACCCCATCAAGCCGCTCGTTTGCGCTTGAATAAACGAGCCGAGCAATTCACCCGATTTGATTTTCGCCAGACCGAAATCCAGTACCTTCACGCCTTCCGAGATCGGAACATCGTCCTGGACCATGATGTTCAGCGGCTTCAAATCGCGGTGGACGATGTTTTGCCGGTGCGCCGCCCCAACGCCTGCGGCGATGGCGCTGATGAATTCAAACGCGCGCTGCGGAGGCATCGCGCCTTCCTTCGCTAGAATGTCCTGGAGCGATCTGCCTTTGACAAACTCCATCACCAGAAAAGGCATCGTGCCGCGCACGACGCCGAAATCGGTAACGGCGATGATGTTCTGATGACGGATCGCGGCCGCCGCCAGAGCCTCCTGGCGAAACCGCGTAGTCAGCATCGGATCATTTCCGACGAGATCCGGGAGAATGATTTTGATGGCGTGCGAAGTCTTGAGGAAGATGTGGCGCGCCTGAAAGACTACGCCCATGCCTCCCTGCCCGAGACGGCGCTCGAGCAGGTAGCGGGCATCAAGTGTAGGCTCACCCAGAAGAGACGGCGTAGTCTCAGCACCATCTTGTGGACAGTGACTGATCTCATCCGGGTAACAACGCCTACAGGAAGGACACTCTTTCACCGGGCAGAGTATACAAGATCACGCGGACTTGATGACGATATTCACCAAACGACGCGGCACGACGATCACCTTCAACACCTCGTGGCCGTCAATCAACGCGCGGATCCGCTCGTCGGCCAAGGCCGAGGCTTTGAGATCGTCTTCCGAGACATCAGGCGATGCGATTACGCGCGAACGCAGCTTGCCGTTCACCTGCACCGGGATCTCCAACTCTTCGCGCCGGGCAAGCTCCGGATCGGCAGTGGGCCATGGTGCGGCTTTCTGCAGCAAACCACCCGCGTGTCCCAATCCTTCCCACATCTCCTCCGCTACGTGCGGGGCGAAAGGCGTGAGCATCACAACCAACGCTTCCACCGCTTCGCGCACGGCGAAAACGTCAGACTCCGAAGCGTTCGCAGGATCGGCGTTGAGCTCATTCAACTGATTTAACAGCTCCATCAAAGCCGCAACACTCGTGTTCAAGTGCAACTGTTCGAAGTCGCTGGTGATCTTGGCGATCGTCTGGTGCGTCTTGCGCCGCAACGTGCGCGCCTCGGCACTGAACTCCGCCGGCGTTTCGCCAGTTCCATCCGCCAGTCGCCCGCGCCACTTCCAGACCATGGTGTAAACGCGGCGCAGGAACCGCACGGCGCCTTCGATGCCAGTGTCAGACCAGCGCAACTCGTTCTCCACCGGTGCGGCAAACAACACGAACAGTCTTGTGGCATCGGCGCCGAACGCGGCGATCATCTCGTCCGGATCGACTCCGTTGCCCAAACTCTTCGACATCGCTTTCCACTCGTCCGTGTCGCCGACTCGGTTCGTCACCATGCCCTGCGTCAACAAACGCTTCACCGGTTCGTCAAAATTGACGAGACCGATGTCGCGCATGAACTTGCTCCAGAAACGCGTGTAGATCAAATGCATTACTGCATGACTATCGCCGCCGATGTACTGGTCCACCGGCGTCCACTGTTTCGCGATCTCCGGATCGAACGCCGCGTTGTCGTTGCGCGGATCGAGATAACGGAAGAAGTACCATGACGAGTCGACGAACGTGTCCATCGTGTCGGTGTCGCGCCGGGCTGGACCACCACACTGTGGGCACGTTGTGTTTACAAACTCCGGCACACCCGCCAACGGCGATTCACCAGTGCCGGTGAATGCCGCAGTTTTCGGCAACACCACGGGCAAGTCTTCATAAGGCACCGGGACCATGTTGCACTTATCGCAATAGATCACCGGCACCGGCGCGCCCCAGAAACGCTGGCGCGACACGCCCCAGTCGCGAATGCGATACGTGACCGCCGTTTCGCCAAACCCTTTCTCGCGCGCATACGCACTCATCTCCGCGATCGCCGTTTCGGATGGCTTACCGCCCCATTCATCGCTATTGATTAAAACGCCATAGTCGGTGAACGAGTGTTTCATCTCGGCTGAAGCATCGCCGGCAGTGGTCGGCATCGGTTCAGCCGCGGCCTGATCGTGACTGACCGGCGCTATGACCTGCCGGATCGGCAACGAGTACTTCTGCGCAAACTCGAAGTCGCGCTCGTCGTGGGCCGGCACGCTCATCACCGCGCCGGTGCCATACTCGATCAGGACATAGTTCGCCACCCACACCGGTATCGTTTCGCCGCTGAATGGATTAATGGCGAGTACGCCCGTGTTCAGCCCTTCCTTCTCTTCTTCGGCGAGGTCGGTGCGAATGGCCTTCTGGCTTTTCACCTTCTGCGCAAACGCTTCGACGTCGCTCTTCAGCGCTGAGTCTTTCAACAACTCGGGCAACAGCGGATGTTCCGCCGAGAGCACCACCGCGGTCGCGCCGTAAATAGTGTCGATGCGCGTTGTGAACACACGTATCTTCTGATTGCTGTCCTTGACCGCGAAGTCGATGAACGCGCCCTCGCTGCGTCCGACCCAATCGCTTTGACGCTTCAACACCTTCTCAGGCCAACCGGCTTCGATCTGCTTGATGCCGGCCAGCAACTCTTCCGCGTATTCGGTGATGCGCAGGAACCACTGCTCCAGGTCACGCTTCTGAACCGGCGTGCCGCAGCGCCAACAGATCCCGCCCGACGACTGTTCATTCGACAGCACAGTCTCTTCCTTGGGACACCAATTGACCTGTGAGGTTTTCTTGTACGCCAGGCCGCGTTCGAACATTTTCAAAAAGAACCACTGGTCCCACTTGTAATACTCGGGACGATGCGCGGCGATCTCGCGCGTCCAGTCGTAACTGATGCCGAGCCGTTGCAACTGCCCGCGCATGTGCACGATGTTGTCTTCAGTCCAGTCACGCGGGTTCACGCCGCGTTTGATAGCCGCCTGTTCCGCGGGCTGGCCGAAACTGTCCCAGCCAATGGGATGCATCACATTGAAGCCCTGCAAACGCTTGAACCAAGCGAGCGCGTCGCCGATGGCGTAGTTGCGCACGTGACCCATGTGCAGGAAGCCGGACGGGTAGGGCAACATTTCGAGACAGTAAAACTTCTCGCGCGGATCGTCGTCGCGCGCCTGAAAGACGCCGGCTTCGTTCCAGCGTTGCTGCCATTTGCTTTCGATCTGTTCAGGAAAGTATTTTTCGTCCATAACGGTTGTCCAATCTTTACTTAACACGTTTTGCGCAGACCGCACAAAGCGTTCGGCCGCCTCGGGCGCCACGGCTTTGTCCGATTCTCGATTTTGTTTTTGAAGTAAGGAGTCGCCGCTCCGCGAAGTCACGCTAATTCGCGCGACGCAGAAGCGGCACCGTTAGGACGAGGGTTGTAAACGGCTTACAGAACATTTGCCGGGATTTTATCAGCGATCATCTGCGGTCACAAATGATTTGAGCATCGTGAGGTTCTTGATGTCGGCGCGCGGATCGTCGTAGGGAGTCTCGAGGATGAAGGCGGCGTGCTTCAGTTTCGGATGGCGGGCGACGCGCCGGAGCGCCTCGGTCCCGATGTGTCCCTCGCCAATGTGCCAGTGGCGGTCGACGCGCGAGTTGTAGACGGCGCGCGAGTCGTTGAAGTGAATGGCGCGGACGTTCTTGATGCCCACCGTCTTCTGCATCCGTTGAATCAACGCGTCGAGACCGTCTTCCCCGCGAATGTCATAGCCGGCCGTGAAAGCGTGGGCC
>JBKPNH010000057.1:0-9733 GCA_046732535.1 Acidobacteriota bacterium | reverse complement strand
AGATCCTCGAACACCCGAGTTAAGACGCCTACTGGCGCGATCAGGCAGTCCACAAGATTCTCGCCGCACAACCGCTGAAGGTTCCCGTGATGCTGGTCCACAGCCTGTGGGATCAGGAAGACATCTACGGCGACATCGCGGTCTACAAAGCGATCGAACCGAAAGACACGAACAACGACAAGGTGTTCCTGGTGCTCGGCCCGTGGCATCACGGCCAGGAGATTCGCGACGGCAGCGCTCTCGGCGCGATCAAGTTCAACAGCGACACGTCGTTGACCTTTCGCCGCGACGTGCTGCGCCCGTTTCTCGATCAGTACTTGAAAGAGGGCGCATCAAAAGCCGATGTCGCGCCGGTCGTTGCGTTCGAGACAGGGACGAATACGTGGCACCGGCTTTCGAAGTGGCCGGCGGGCTGCCCGAGCGGTTGCTCCGTGAAACCGGCGCCCCTCTATCTCACGTCGGGCCTGCGAGCGAGCTTCACGGCGAAAACAGCGGAACCGGGTTACGAGGAATACGTGTCAGATCCTGCGAAACCAGTTCCGTATCGCGCCCGTCCGATTGACGCGACGAGTTGGTCGCGTTGGCTCGTGGACGATCAGCGGGAAATGTCAGGCCGTCCGGACGTTCTCGTCTTTACTTCGGAAGTCCTGGATGCGCCGGTGAAGATCAGCGGCGAACCGATCGCCAACCTGGTCGCGTCGACAAGTGGCACCGATTCGGATTGGGTCGTGAAGTTGATCGACGTCTATCCCGATCAGGTTGCGGGCCAGCCGAACATGGGTGGTTATCAGTTGATGATCTCGGCCGACGTGTTTCGCGGGCGGTATCGCGAGAGTCTCGAGCTTCCTAAAGCGATCGCCTCGAACACTCCCCTGCTCTATCGCTTCGCGCTGCCCACGGCAAACCACGTCTTTCTGCCGGGACACCGGATCATGGTGCAGATTCAGTCGAGCTGGTTTCCGCTTTACGATCGCAACCCACAAACGTTTGTGAAGAGTATCTTCTGGGCCAAACCCGAGGACTATCGCAAGGCGACTCAACGAATCTACAACTCGCCGGGCCATGCCAGTTTCGTTGAGTTACCGCTGGTTACGAAGGATAAATAAAATGAAAGCTCATGTTGCCTTGTTTCTTTTTTTGATCTGTGGTTCCGTCTCAGCAAAAGACGATATCACGAAGGAATTAATCACGTGGCAGGGACGGGAGCGCGCTTACTATCTCTACGTTCCTTCGACCGTTAAAGCACCGGCGCCATTGATCGTGATGCTGCACGGCTCGAACCGCACCGGCATCACGCTCGTCGAGAAGTGGAAAGACTACGCGAAGAAGGAAGGCATCATCATCGCCGGGCCGGACGCGACGAACTTGCGCGGCTGGAGCGCACCGCAGGACGGCCCAGACTACTTGCGCGATTTAGTTGAAGAGCTTAAAAGCAAGTATCCGATCAACCCGCGCCGCGTGTATCTGTTCGGCCACTCGGCGGGCGCGTCGTTTGCGCTGCACATGTCGTTGATGGAGTCGGAATATTTTGCCGCCACTGCTATTCACGCCGGAGCGTTGCCGAAACAGGACATGGCCGTGATCGAGCTGGCGAAACGAAAGATCCCGATCTCGATCCAGGTCGGCGACAACGACGAGTTCTTCCCGCTCGACGCTGTTCGGGCAACGCGAGACGCGTTGAAAGAAGCAGGCATTCCCGTGGAGCTGATCGAGATCCCGAACCACGATCACTGGTACTACGATAAAGCGGCGAAGTTCAATCAGACCGCGTGGGAGTTTCTGAAGAAGTACGAACTGGATAGCGATCCGCAGTATCGCAAGTACAGATGGGACTAAACCCCGTACAGGAGCCCGCCATGACTAAACTTCTCGCCGGAATCTTTGTTCTGGCCCTCTTATTCAAAGTTGCGCCGACAGTCTCGTCTTCCAACGACTACAAAGCGCAAGCGATGGCCGACGTCGCCGCCATGTCGAAACAGGCGCAAGTGATGGTCGACATGGTGTTCAGTTTCGCGGAGCTGGGATTTCAGGAAGTCGAGACGTCGAAGTATCTGACCGGAATTCTCGAGAAGGAAGGCTTCAAGATCGAGCGCGGCATCGCGGGCATTCCCACCGCTTGGGTCGCGACGTACGGGTCCGGCAAACCCGTCATCGCGCTTGGATCGGACGTCGATTGTATTCCCCAGGCGTCACAGAAGCCCGGGGTCGCTTATCATGATCCGTTGATCGAAGGCGCGCCCGGACACGGCGAGGGTCACAACTCCGGCGTGCCGCTCAACATCCTCGCCGCGATCGCCGTGAAGCGTCAGATGGAACGCGGCAAACTTCCGGGCACGATCAAAGTGTGGCCCGGCGTCGCGGAAGAGCTGGTCGCCGGCAAGGCATTCTTCATTCGTGCGGGTGTTTTCAAAGACGTCGACGTGGTGCTCTTCACGCACGTCGGCAATAATCTCAATACGTCGTGGGGCCAATCGTCGGCAACTGGTTTGGTTTCCGTCGAGTACACGTTCAAAGGCGAGAGCGCGCACGCTGCGGGAGCGCCGTGGCAGGGACGCAGCGCGCTCGACGCCGTCGAGCTGATGGACATCGGCTGGAACTTCCGCCGCGAGCACCTGCGCACGCAACAGCGCTCGCATTACGTGATCACCAACGGCGGCGATCAGCCGAATGTCGTTCCGCAAACCGCCAGTGTTTGGTACTACTTCCGCGAGCTCGATTACGAGAACATCACACGCATGCGTGAGATCGGCGACCAGATTGCGCAAGGTGCGTCGCTGATGACCAACACGACCGTCAGCTCGCGCGTTCTCGGTTCAGCGTGGCCGCAACACTTCAACAAACCGGTAGCTGAAGCAGCGTACGAAAACATCAAGCAGGTCGGATTGCCGCAGTGGAGCGAAGACGATCAGACGTTGGCAAAAGCGCTGCAGAAGGAATTGAAATCGCGCGAACGAGGCCTGGCTACGGAGCTCTCGCAGCTCGAAGGTCCGGTCTCAGACGAGCAACGAAATCGCGGCGGTTCCGACGACATCGGCGACGTGTCGTGGAACGTGCCGACCATCTCACTGCGCTATCCGTCAAACATTCCCGGTCTGCCGGGACACAACTGGGCCAACGCCGTCACGATGGCGACTCCGATCGCGCACAAGGGCGTCGTCGCCGGCGCGAAGGTGATCGCGATGACGTTGATCGATCTGCTGACGAAGCCGGAGTTGGTGGACCAGGCGTGGAAGTACTTCCGCGAAGTGCAGACGAAAGATACGAAGTATCAGCCGTTGATCGGGCCGAATGACAAGCCCGCCACCTACTTGAACAAACGCACGATGGACACTTACCGCGAACGGATGCGCAAGTATTACTACGACCCGTCGAAGTACAGCACGTATCTCGAACAGTTGGGCATCAAGTATCCGACGACACGCTAAAAGGAGCTGACGATGGCAGAACCGAAGACCAAGAAGACTGAGGAGAGTGTGGAGAAGTTTCTCGACAAGATCCCGGATGACGCGCGACGTGAAGATTGTTACGCGATCGCTCGCATGATGGAGGATGCAACCGGTGAGAAGCCGAAGCTGTGGGGCACGAGTCTTGTCGGGTTTGGCTCCTATCGCTACAAGGGCGCCAGCGGCCGTGAAGGAGACTGGCCGTTGACTGCTTTCTCTCCGCGTAAAAACGAGCTGTCGCTCTATATCATGACGGGCTTCGGAAACTACCAGGACTTGATGGAGAAGTTAGGAAAACACAGCACCGGCAAGGGGTGCTTGTACATCAAGCGGCTTTCCGATGTTCACGTCCCGACGTTGAAGAAGCTGATCCGCGAGTCGGTTAAAGAGATGAAGAAGAAGACTGCGAAGAAGTCTTCCTGATCTCGGCGCCTGTTCTTAGCTCGATCGTCGTCCCGCCGCGCCTTCTCGAAAGCCGGTGTTTGACCCACGGCCGGCATTGCTGAAATGGCCAGCATCACAACACAGATCAAAGCCCTCATTTTCATTGCTGATCTCCTTTTTCGGCGGGGCGGTGAGGTAGTGCCAGTTACTATAATCCGCGGGTCTAGCGGTTGTTCTTTTCGAACCAGGCGATGATTTGCGGATAGAGGTCGGCGATGGTCGTGCCCGTGGGTCGGCTTTGGTAGAGGGCCACCAGGAACTTATTGAAGGCCGCAAACATCGGGAAACTACGGCGGGCAGTCATCATCCGCTCGACGGCGGCGATCATCCTCGGCTGCTCATCCCGGGGCGCGTAGTCAAGCAGACGCAGGCTCACGAGCCCCCAGTTCATGTATTCATTGAAGGTAGCAATGCCGGCGTAGTAACCCGGCCCTCGCGTGCCCTCGACCCAGCGCTCGCGGTTACTGATCGCTTTCATAATCCGGTCGGCATACTTCTCCGCTTCCGGATTGATGTACCCATGATTGATCTCAGTGAAGACGATGTTGCCGCGAAACACGTTCTGGCCCAATTCCGATCCCGGCTCGTAAGAGCGCTTCACGTCCTGCGGATACGGAAAGTTGACGTGCGGTTGCAGCTCGCGAAAACCGTTGCTGTCGAACCACGTCGTCGACTGGTTGTACGCGACGAGTGGAGAAAAGATGATCTTGTAAACGTCGTAGCCGCTCGAAGTGGGGAAGTTTTTGTCGAGCCACTTCTTCATCTCGGCGATGTTCGCCGTGTCGCGGTAGAACGCGATCTGCTCCTGGTACGTCGCCGAGTTCTCTTTGTAAAACTCGCGAAAGTTCGTCGTGTCGGCAAACGACTGCAACTGCGGCAGGTAAGGCCTGAGCGTGTTACTCGCGTCGCCTCTGAACCCGGTGCGGTCGTAGACCTTGCTTTGCACGATGCGGCCGCGCGAGTCGAACTCAAAGGCGTAGCCGTTCATCTTCAAGGAGAAGTAGCGGCCCAGATCCTGTCGCATGTCTGCATCGAGCGCAGCGAGCAGTGGATGGTCCTTGTACTTGTCGAACCACTCGCGCATCCGTTTGTAGTACTCGGAATCTTTGTAGACGAGATTTCGATCTTCGGTTGCGATGGCCGTCATCGCGATCGCGACGTTCACCAGCTCATAGACCTCCGGCACTTCAACTAACGTCTTGCCGCGATTCGCATCTTGATACTTCTTGTCGAAAACAGCAGGTGGGACGTACTTGACGCCGACGATCTGCGTGTAACAGAGGTCGTCGCCGCGTTGAATGATGAAGTCGTACTTCTTTCCGAGTTCTACCCAGAAACTGATCGTTTCGAGGTCGGTAATGAACGTCACCCGCTGCGGTTTGCCGTCCTTGAGTTGCGACTCGTAGACGTCAGGTTTGATTTCGGGGACGAGCCGCCAGATGTTGGCTCGATATTGATCGCCGTCCTGGATGCTGACTATCGGACTGGTTGATTTGATGACCGGCAGTTTTTCCTGAGCATTCGCGGAAACCGCGAAAATCGCCAAAAAGAACGCTATTACAAATTTCATGTGCCTCGCTGACCAGAGACCTGCTCCATGCAGGTTTCCCATTCCGAGATCAAGACACCGAGAACGCATTGGATATGACACCGAAGATTTGGATGTAGAGGCACCTATGTTAACACGGATTTAAAACCATTGCCCGCCGGTTACTTCCCGGAGCATAATCAGCTCATGGAAAAACAAAGGCTGGCGCGAATCGAACAGTACATTCTGGAGTTCCTTCAGCGCCGGCAACAGATGAGGATTCTGGCGAAAGATCTGTTCGACAGCACGCCTGAGTACGCCAATGCCGATCTCGTACGGGCGCTCGAGGATTTGGAAAAGAAGAAGCGGCTGTTGGTGCGTCACACCTACGAGGGTAACGATTACGTCTCACTAACGGCACAAGGCGCCTCGCTCCTCGGAATTGAGCAAGTCGAACTTGACGGTGAAGCCTCGGCGCTCCCGCATCCACCCAAGAGCGCGACGCCGAACAGTTAATAATGAAATTGGATTTAATCCGCGTTCGAAAATACCTGCTGCTCACTCTCATGGTTTTCCTCGCGTGCTTGAATGTGGCCGCGCAGGACTCTCCGGCCAGCAATCATGCCGGATCGTTGGCAGAGTTGCGCGACAAGCAACGCGCGCTGTTGGTCGTCTTCAAATCGCGAGTCGTCGACGTCAACGGCGATGACCGCGCGATCATCGACGACGTGCTGAAAGGCGATCGGATGGCGCGGGGACGTTACGCCTGGGTCTATAACGATCTCGCCGGGAAGCTCAATAAGTACATCAACAAGCACGGCAGCATGCTCCCGGCGCGCAACCTGGCTGATGCGGAATACGTCATCTTCTTCAACGTCGTCGAATTTCGCCGCATCCTGAACGCGCTCTACGCGTACGGGGAGCTCTTCGTGATCGTCAAAGGCTCGCCCCAGGACCTGAAACCACCACGCATCGTCTGGCGAGCAAAAAAGGTGCTGATCTCAACCGACGCCATACGCGACCTAATCAAAGACCTCAAAACGTTCCGCGGCGAGAGTTGAGGTCGGCGAATATTCCTTCGTTTCAGCCCGGTATTCTATTGTGACGGTTACACAATCAATATATACTCCGCCACACTCTTGACGTGCGAATCTCAACTCAATTGCTCGTCACGGCGTCACTTTAGCACCAAGATTTTCACCTCGTTCACACCGAGTTTGCGCGGATGCCCTACGTACCTGGCTTTACTAACGACATTTTCATTAGCTTCTCGTACGTCGACAATTGGGACGGCTGGGTCGCAAATTTCCAAGACCTCCTCCTCAACCGGCTGCGCCTGCTGCTAGGCACTCAAGTCACGAGTTGGCGCGACAACAAACAACACGGTCCAGACGCCTTTTCCGACGAGATCTTTACCCAACTCCAACAGTCCGCTCTGCTCATTTCGATCGTTTCGCCGCCAGCAATTAAATCACGTTGGTGCGAAGACGAATGGCAGGCTTTTGAGCGTTTCGCGGATCGCAATGGCGGTTTCCGAGTGGCGAACGAACCACGAGCGATCAAGGTAGTCAAGAGTCCCCTGCCAGCCGATCAGCACCGTGAGTTATTCGGCATGCGAGGCTTTGAGTTCTACGAACGTGACACTCAATCGAACTGCATCCACGAATTTGACCAGTCCGGTCCAGAATTCGAAAGAATTCTTTTGGATCTAGCGCAGAACATTCAGAGATTGCTCGATGATTTAAGCCTACACCTGAAGGCTGCATCGCAAGAGCACACCGTAAAGGCGGCGGCTCAAAGAGACACTGTATACGTGGCCACTACTACCCCGGATCTAAAGCGGAGTCGCGACGCGATCGTGCAGCAGTTCGATGATTGGGGTTATGCCGTGGCCCCGCTGGATCCGGACCCACCCAACCGCTTCGCGAGCTTTCTGGCAGTGACCAACGCGGAGCTGGCTGCTTCAATCTTCTCGGTCCATTTAGTTAACGATCAGGCGCAACCAATCCTGGAGGGCGGGCAGGACGCAATTTCGCGCCAATATCAGCTTGCACAATCGATGCGGAAAGACCGTATCGTCTGGATCGAGCCCGGTCGCCAGCTTTACGCCGAGTTTGACGATGCCATCAAGAACGGTCTGCAAAAAGGAGTCGAGATCCTTCAGGACTGCTCTATAGAAGACTTGAAAGATGTAATCGAAGAGAGGCTGAATCGCGGGCGCCATCAACCTGAACCATCGCGCAAGAATTTCTGTAAGGAAAATTCATCCACCGAAGAGCAACCGATCGAGATCAAACAAACTGTGGAAGTCGAGACTGCTGATCCTCTACGGACGTCGGGAAAACGTTTCGCTATAGAGGAGTACCGAACTCTATACGAGGCTGCATTGAATGCAACGACAACCGCCAAGGGTGGTGCACTTGAGGACTTAGCCGAGTACATGTTCCTTTGCGTTCCAGGTTTAGACATTAGAGCCCGAAACTTGCGAACACTAACAGAAGAAATTGACTTGGCCTTCAGTAATCAGGGTGATGGCTTCTGGCGCGATATTGGCAGTCCCTTCATCGTTGAGTGCCGCAATTTGATCCAACCCGTAAGCGCGAAAATGATTCGAGACTTTGTCGGCAAAATGCACACTAAAGCGATGCGGACTGGCTTTATTGTCACCACCAGTTATGTAACAAAAGATGGAGTCATTGAACAACGTCAGGCGTTGCGGGACGGCACAACGGTAGTGTCCGTGGAGGGAAAAGATCTCTCACGCATCGCTACTGAAGGAAATCTGTTGCGCGTTTTCGAAGACCGGTATTTTCACTGTCGTCTGCTGTAGAAGGCTAGCAAAAAACCACTCGATGACCTTCGCTTTTTCTGAGAATGGCAATCCATTTCCCGGCCTGCGTACGTTCGGGCCGACTGACGCACACTTGTTCTTCGGGCGTGATGAGCAAATCAGGGATTTGGTTGCGCGGCTGCAACGGCACCGGTTTCTCCCGATCCTCGGAGTGTCAGGCAGTGGTAAATCCTCCCTTGTACGCGCCGGCCTGCTACCCGCTCTTATCTCTGGTACTCAAACATTGGGGTGGCGCATTGCAGTGCTCAGACCGGGCCGGAATCCATTGGACGAACTGGCTGCAACACTCTGTATCGAGTTCGCGATTAAGAAATCTGATGCGGTGCTTTCGATTCTGCGCGGTAGCAGTGCGGGATTGGCCCGCTTCGCACAACAGCATCTTGGCCTTGGAGAAAAACTCCTGGTCGTCGTAGACCAATTTGAGGAGCTGTTTCGTTACAGCGAGGGCGCCAATTCAACAAACGAAACGACTGAAACGGACGAAGCCACCGCTTTCGTTAAGCTCCTACTGGCGGCGGCAGGCGAAAGCAGGCATCCACTGCCTGGATTCGATGACTTACCCATATATGTCGTAACGACAATGCGTTCGGAGTTTTTAGGCGAGTGCTCACGCTTTCGTGGATTGCCCGAAGCGTTGAACCAGAGCCAATATCTCATTCCAAACCTCACACGAGATCAAAGGCGCGAAGTGATTGAAGGGCCGATCAGGATGGGCGGTGACACTATTGAACCAATACTGGTCCAACGACTGCTCAACGACGTTGGTGATAATCCGAATCAATTACCGACACTGCAACACGCTCTAATGCGTACGTGGGAGCAGTCGGCAGCATCACGAGGGCAGGGAAAGCCGATTGCGCTTGAAGACTATGAAGCTGTTGGTGGAATGGCAAAGGCAATCAACCTCGACGCCGATACCGTGTATGAATCTCTATCCCCGGCTGACGCCTCAATCACTCGTCGCTTGTTTCAACGACTAGTGCAGTCCGATGCTTCAGGTAACCAGATTCGCTCCCCCATGCCTTTATCCGAACTGGTTGCGGTAACTGCCGCTGATGAACGCGACGTCAAACGCATTATCACCGTGTTTCAGCAGCGTGGGTTTCTCACAGTTTCCGGAGATCAAGATCCGATTATCGACATAACCCACGAAAGTCTGATCCGCGGCTGGAACCGATTAACCGCGTGGGTCCATGAAGAAGCGCAGTCAGCAGCGATCTACCGCCGGTTGGCTGAAACGGCGTCACTCTACACGAACAAGGAAGCATCCCTGCTCATTAATCCCCAATTGCAGTTGACGATGAACTGGCGCGAGGAAGTGAACCCTAATAAGGCTTGGGCCGCTCGCTACGATTCACGGTTCGCGCAGGCGATGGATTTCCTCGATGAAAGCCGGAAGGTACACACTAATCGAATAAAACAAGAGGGGCGCAGTGAGTTCCTGCGTAGAACAGCACAGGTATTAGG
>JBKPNH010000056.1:0-36833 GCA_046732535.1 Acidobacteriota bacterium | reverse complement strand
AGTACTGCCGCAAAAAGCGATCACGGTCGGGAGCGATGAAGGCGATGTGAGCTTTGCCCTTGGCTCCCGGAAACTCTTCAAAGAAAGCCTCTGCCTGGGAACTGTTCTCCTTAGGCACTTCGAAAAGCTCGACTGATTGCTTTGGATTTAACGGACTCACGGCGCCGAACGCTGAGATAAAACTCATTGTAACGTTGTCAAACCGAGCGAATCGAAATTCCGGTCCGGCTACGAAGTCAAACCCTAGCGCCAGTTCATTTGCTTTGCCACCGGTTATGGTGTCAATGGCGGCGCTTGAGATGTTTGCAAATGCCTTGACCTGTGCCGGTGTGCTCGTCAAACGTACGTCGCCCCAAACGGAAACGCGTGGGAGCTTATCGTCATCAGCACCCTTGTCGTTAACTAAGGGAGTGTTTATGAAAAGATTAAGAAACGGCTTACCTTCACTTTTAGCCGAAGCGCCGCCGGTCTGTTCCACACCAAGAATGAATCTCTTGTTCATACTGCTAAAGGGATTGGCCGTATCTTCCTGCGTAGCAGCCTTCATGGTCCGAACGTCCGGAGCTGGTTCAGGTGCGGTGGCGGCCCTGTCCTCAGCGACCGGTTCGCGATCTGCTGACGGCATCTTGCTAGTTGCCGGTGGGTCTGGGTCGATAGATGAAGTTGGAGAAGAAGGGTGATTGAACACTGCGTTCTCTGGTGCGTCCACCGGCGCCAATCTCGGGCCTTCGATCTGCGTTAATCGCAGTCGCCCAGCTTTTACCTCTATAGAAAAGCGCAATTCCAGCGGCTCATCGCGCACCGCCATATCGACTGCTTTCAACGAAATTTGGTAGGGTCCAACGCGCGTGTCCTTCGCGTTGCCGATAATCGTTCCATCGGTGCGGAGTAAGAGGCCGGCAGGCATCTCGCCTGATGACATGGCCCACAGAACCGCGGCATTCGGCTTTCCGGCATCAACCCTTAATCGATATTTGTCTCGCAGCACACTCTCTATTTCAACGCGATAGTCTTCACCCAATCGCGCGGCAGGCAGGCTGAATTCTTGCGGCACATCCTGGGCGACTGCACTCAAGAGTGGCAAGAGACTAATGATCAACAGAATGAAATTGCGTGTGTAAGGTTTCATCGTTTTCTCCTCGCTTTGGGAACAAGAAATTTAGGAACTCCCAACTTTGTTATGACGAGGAGGTGCGAAATATATCGTCGCAATCCTGGTAGATATACTTTCAATGAACCTGCCATATAAAACAGAACCAGACAGACGGTAATCAGAACGATTAGTCAGGACCGGAGAACGAATAATGTCCCAAGACACTTCACACAATCCGAGGACAAATGCTCGAGAGCTTTTTGAGGTAGGAAAAATTGAGAAGCCTCCAATCAAAATCCTTCTTTACACCGACGCTCCCGAAATAGTTACAAGAGAGCGCCTCGGCGCATTCGGCCTGGGAAGAATGATCGATCATCTGGAAGGCCACTCTCCAGTTTTTGCGCGGTTCGACGTCAGGTATGAGAGTAGATATATCAATAACAGCCTCCAGGCTAATAACATGCTCGACAGACTGTTAAGTCGGGAGGCGGAAACAGGCCAGCAGTTCGATCAGATATGGTTCTTCGGCCTCCACCAGATAAACAGGAGTGGTCGCAGTCTCATGTTCGGCGGCGGTACACCTGAAAGTGAACTCACCACTGCGGAATCGAGAGCGCTCCGAATCTGGATGGACGAACATCAAGGGGGTGTGCTGGTTACTGGTGACCATGCCAACAAACGGCCGACTGACACAACTCCTGGTAATTCCAATGAACTTTTCCCTGACCAGGCGAGAAACGAACCATTTATAGGCCTCGGACGCGCATTGGGACGAGGTATCGTCCGTGCCGGAGAGTTGCGCGTCTGGGAAGGCGATCCAACTTCGCTTCCGGGCCATGTCTTTAACACACACCTCGTCAGGGACGGCATCGCTATCACTGATACTATTCTTGAAGGGGACCCCTTTCCACAACGAATTTCTCCTACATTCTTCGATAACGTTGGACGTCCAGTGGACAATGGCGGTCAACGGCACCCTTTATTTTTTTACCACGACGATCAAACCATCGAGTTTCTTCCAGATCACGTTCATGAAGGGGCGGTGGTAGTGCCGGATCTCTCGGATGAAGAGATCTGGAGGCGAAATGATGCCGGCTTCAAACCAGAGCCGCAGGTTATAGCTAAGGGAATCAATGCCGATACCGGGACAACATCGCCGCTGCTAGTTGCGTACGATGGAACTGCGGTCAACCGGGGTCGTATTGTCGCCGACTCGTCGTGGCACCATTACTTTAACGACAACCTTGAAGGTCTGCTGTTTCCCGCGCCCATTAATTCGCCAGCAGATCAGATAGGACAGTTTTACGGCAACCTCGGGGTATGGCTTTGTCCCATCAAAAAACGCCAGCAAATGGCCGACGTGATGACTGAATGGCTCGTCCGTCACCCAGTGGTCCTTGAAGGATTTGGTCCCGTCTCCACTGACGAACTCCCTGAGTTGTTGGGAACGGGAGGCGCCGCTCTCGCTCTGCTTAAACGGGTGGCCTCTCCGTGCGAAATCCATGAGTTACTGCAAATGAAAGTGCCCGAAGAGCGCCGCCAAAAGGTCGAAACACTTCATCTTCCGGAAGAGACTTTCCTCTCAAGCGGCCTCCCCTCGAAGCAATTACTTCTCGGTTATATCGTCAATCGCTTCTCAGAAGAACCGAGCGGTAGTTCCGAACTGGCATTCACCGGCAAATCAGCCATGTCAATTCGGAAACCAGTAACCGCAGCCGAACAAGCCTTCAGGCGACAGCAGACTGAAGTCGTTCGAACGCTGAGACACGCTGAAAAACTGTTTCCTGAGATCGATGAGAGTTCCGTGGGGAACTCTGAACTAGTCAAATAAGCACAGAACCCTTAACCGTTATTGAAAGGAGCATGACCATGGCAGCCTGTGATGAAGACAAGTGGGATATCCGTTTGAGGATTGATGGTGACCGCGTCGAAGAGGAGATATTCTTCAGAATCATAAACATTACCGGTGGCATAATCGTGGGGCAGGTGCGTGACCGGGACAATCGACTGATGTCGGCCCTGCGTGGCACCTGTCGTCCGTCAATTTCAACTGGCCATGCGGACATGTCGCATTTGGAGTTCATCTTCAACGTAAGAGACATTCGCGAAAGGGTCATGATGCTACGCCTCGAAGGCGTAGGTTATCTGCCGCCAGGAGATATACTCAAAGAGTTTCGTGGAGAGTTTCGTGCCTACAATCCCTATAGTGGCGATGCGTTCAGCTTCGTCGCGGCTTCAGCAGAGCCGATTGATGGACAACTCCATATTCTCGCATTCGACGAGGGAGATACAGGCACAGGTAACGGGACGCAAACGTAGACCGATTTCTTCAACACCATCAGTTGGAGGTAGCATGAATAAGTCTCCCCTCAAACGTGTTCTCCAACAGAATTCTTCACCTCGCGTCTTGCGACGTATTGTCGGCATCGCATTCACACTGGTCACGGTGGTTTCTGCCACCGTGGCTCAAGTGCTTGGTGCGACTCCGACGTCTATTGAAGTCCGAAGACTTACGCTTAACGAAGTCGTGTACCGGCGCATCGAAGCTAGTCAACTGCACGTTTACGAGTTGGCGTTGAACCAGCAGGAGTTTGCTCGGATCTCTGTCGAGCAGCGTGGCGTTGATCTCAAACTGATAGTGACCGGGCCGGAGTCGTTTTCCATCAACGTCGACAGTCCGAACGGATTCTTTGGACCGGAAACCGTATCGCTCCTGACGCCAGTCGCTGGAAGCTATCGCATAACAGTAGCGTACAGCAATGAAGGCCAATATCCGCCGGGTGAGTACAAACTTCAGATGGATGGGCCGCGCGCGCCAATAGCGTCTGACAAGGTCCGCGTTTCGGCCGAACGAGTCTTTGCAGAGGCGCAGCTACTGAGGCGCTCCAACCCTACTCAGGCTATCGAGAAATACAATGAGGCGATTGGACTCTGGCGCGACGTGGGCGATCTTCGTCAACAAGGCTACGCGGTCACAAACATCGGCCGCGCTCATACAAATCTGCATCAACTTGCTCCAGCGCTCCAGAACCTGGACCAGGCACTCACACTCCTTAATCAAGCCGGCGACCTGCCCGGCCAAGCGCTCGCCCTCAATGAGGCGGGAGCGGCGCAAAGAGATCTCGGGGATCTGCGCCAGGCAATTCTTCTTTATGAAGCTGCACTCAAGATTAGGTTCGAGCTCGGCGATCGTTATGGAATCGCCCAACTCTATAACAACATTGCCCTAACTTACTCGTATATGGGCTATCAGCCCCGATCTCTGGAGTACTGCGGAAAGGCCCTCGCGATTTGGCGTGAGCTGGGCGTGCCCCATCAAGAGATGAGAACTCTCATCAATGCAGCAAAAGCGCACATAGAGATGGGCGATGTCGAACTGGGACGCTCGCAGTATCAAAAGGTCCTGGATTACTGCAATGCCGAGCTCAAAAAGGAAAATTCCCCACTAAACAGGATCGCTCCTGATCTGAAGCCGGCTGCGCTAAACGGCCTTGGCCTGGTCTATGACACGCTGGCTGATACGGACTCTGCTCTGAACTACTATCACGAAGCGCTCGAACTAAATACACTGCCCGCCAGGAAGGCAGACGTACTCGACAATATCGGGATGACTTATGCCTTCGTGGGCGACGCCCAACAGGCAATTGAATACTTCCAGCAAGCACTCGCACTTCGCAAGCAAACCGAAGAGCCGCGCCCGTGGGGAATAACGCTGAGTAATTTAGGCTACGCTTACGCCCTGCTTGGAGAATCCGACGACGCCCGGAAACAACTCGAACAGGCGCTCCCACTCAACACAAACACACACGATCGTCGTTTCGAAGCCTACACACTCATACGTTTGGGCATGACTTACGTCGAGATGCTCAACCCGGAACCGCTCAAAGCTCTCGAATACTACGAAAGAGCTCTGGCGATCCAACAAGAACCTGAGTTTGAAGATCGGCGTGGCCAGGCGATCACGCTCGACAAGATCGCGGAAGCACTCGCGCTCTCAGGACGGGAAGCAGAGGCCATTAAAAAATTCGAAAGCGCGATCGATCTTTGGAAAAATGTGGGGGACGGACAGGGACACGCGCTTTCGCTTTACGGTCTCGCGCGCATTGAACGTGACCGCCCCAACCTCGCCAACGCCCGTGATCGAGTGGAAGAGGCGATCGCTATTGTCGAGAAGCTGCGCAACAAGGTAACTGAACGCCAACTGCAAATGACTTACTTTGCCGGCAAGCAGGATCTATACGCACTCGCCATCGACGTCCGAATGCAGTTATACGACGCTAAGAAATCGCCCGCCGACCGCGAAGCTGCCCTGTCCTTTAGCGAAAAATCGCGTGCGCGAAACCTGCTGGACTTGTTATCCGAAGCTCGTGCCGACATGTACAAAGGTATGTCGCCTCAGGTGGCGGAACGCTACCGGAGTTTGGACCAGCAAATTAGTGCGCTGACACAGAACCTCGTGCGATTTCGTGGTATCGGTGCGAAACAGGATACCACCAAGGCACAGGGTGACCTCAATGCCCGTATCAAGGAACAAGACCGGCTACAGGCGCGGTTTAAGAGAATTGCGGCTCCCCAGATACAGCCATTGTCGCCGCAGGAGATCCAGCAACTCCTTGATGACGACATGTTGCTACTTCAGTATTCGCTGGATGAGAAGCGCAGTCATCTCTGGGCAGTTACGCGGACCGATATTGAGCATTATGACTTGCCTGAAAGCGTAAAAATAGAGAACACCGCGAATCAATTGCGCCAATCATTGAAAGATGGTGGTGAACCAAAAAGGGAGGGAGAATCTGATGAGGATGCACGGACACGCCGCCAATCCGCGTCCGCTAAATACCGGCAAAGTGCAACTGAGCTGAGTGATCTGATCCTTAAAGGCATTGGCCCTCGGCTTAAAAACAAGCGTCTCATCATCGTAGCAGACGGCAAGCTGCTCTACATTCCATTCGAAGTTTTACCTTTGCCCGAGTCCCTCGCCCAGGCCCAACATGCCTCCGCGACTTCACGCCGCCCGCTGTTGCTCGAAAGCAATGAAATAATTTACCAGCCGTCCGCGTCCGCACTCGCCATGCTGCGTCGTACACGTCGATCCGTTATATCGCAGAAAGTAGCGGTGTTTGCTGACCCAGTCTTCAGCAACGAACACAGTAATGGCACTCGCAGAAACGGATCGCCACCCCTCCACGTTGGCAGGGCGAGGTTGGCTCGCTCTTTGAGAGACATCGGAGATATGGGCGATGGAGATGGCACTCTGCAACGGCTCGAATTCTCACTGAAAGAAGCAAATGCGATCGCGAAGGTCGCGCCTCCCGGTTCGAGGAAATACGTGGGGTACAAAGCCAGCCGCGCGCTGGTTACCAGTCCCCAGCTTAAACAATTTGGCTTCTTACATTTCGCCACTCACGGACTGCTTAACGATAAGAATCCAGAGTTGTCGGGCATTGTCCTTTCGATGGTGAACGAACGTGGTGAGCCTGAAGATGGGTACCTCACACTACGCGATATTTATAAGCTTGATTTGCCTGCCCATCTGGTTGTGGTTAGCGCCTGTGAAACGGGCACAGGCAAGTCCGTTCGCGGCGAAGGGCTGATTGGGTTAACACGGGGTTTCATGAACGCTGGAGCGCAAAGCGTTGTGGTCAGTTTGTGGCGCGTAGAGGACGAGGCAACGGCTGAATTGATGCAGCGTTTTTACACACACATGTTTGGGAAGAACAAGACGTCTCCAGCAGCGGCATTGCGGCAAGCAAAGCTGGAAATGAAGGATCAATACCGTCCATACCAGTGGGCCGGATTTGTGTTGCAGGGTGACTGGAAATAGACGCGCGTTTATGTTAGATAGCGGTCTCGCCATTCGGAGGTCTCAGCATTACCGGACCCAACTATCACCCGATGGGAGCCGCAAAGTGGACGACCTGCCCCCGCCCAGAGATAAATGGGCACTCACTCCCGAGTCTTTTGACCGCTTGCTCTCGTGGCTTCACCAGGATCGCGAACAAGCCGGGCTGAAACATGAAGAGATTCGCGCAGCGTTGATCAGGCGCTTCAGGCAACTCGGCTGTCATGACCCGGAAGAGCTTGCCAATCTGACCATCGATCGCGTGACACAGAAGCTGCCAGATATAATTGATACGTACAAAGGTGACCCAGAACCATATTTTTTCTCGGTCGCCTGGTACGTTTATAAGGAACATCTAAGGAGGCCTATCATACTGTCGCTTGCTAAATTGGATTTTGGAGATCCAAGGACGCTGAGCGAGGATACGTCGGAAAAAGAGCTGCTTGACTCGTGCCTGAGACATTGCCTGGACCAACTGGACAAAGACAATCGCAACATTATCCTCGAATATTATCGCGGCGATCGGAAGGTTAAAATACAGGCAAGAAGGGTTCTGGCTGAACGTCTCGGGATTGAGTTGCCCCACTTGAGGCTCAAAGCACAACGTATCAGATCAAAACTGAAGAAATGCATCCTCGAGTGCATGGAACGCAAAGCAATGGAACGTCATATATTATTGTAAGGGTTTCCGATGAGTTAAACGCGGTCTACTTCAGGCGCCAGGCGATGAATAACGACGTGCAACAGGAGATGAAACTTAGACGATACCTGCTGGGTGAATTGCCCCTCGAAGAGCAGGTGTTGGTTGAGCAACGACTCTTTCTCGACAGCGAGTACGCTGAGTTACAACAAGCTGTCAAAGATGATCTGATCGATGAGTATCTGGTTGATGAGCTGAGAGGCAGCGAACGAGAAGAGTTCGTGAATCATTTTCTCCGTGTGCCTGAACATGGCGCGGATCTCAGAATCGCAGAAGCACTAAAGAAGTATCTCGCCACCGAAAACATCCCCTCCACTGAAACGGATACAAACAACACACACAAGGATGAACCCCCAGGCTTTTTCCCATTTTCTTTTCTAAACAAGCCACTCGTTTGGTTGTCGCTGACTGTTGCTGCGTTGATTATTCTTTCTGTCATTGCGTGGATTGCACTCCGAGCCATGCGAGGGCCGGCGGCAGATGGACCGCAGCAAGCCCGAGAGCCGCAGCCGACACAAAGTCAGCCCGACAACCGGCAACAGCCAGATCCGGTTCCGCAGAACCACAATAGAGTTGAGACTGCTGAAAAGGGGAACAGTAATAGGTCACCGAACCCGGACATGGTGCCTGAACGCCGCTCGGCGTCGGGGCGCGCCGTGATCAGTGCCACGATCTACGCGGACATTTCCACACGAGCGGGTGGCTCCAAGAGGAAAGTGACGATCTACGACGACACCCGGGAAGTAGTACTTCGGCTGCCGCTTGAGTTCAGTGAGTCGTACGAGAAATATCGAGCCGAACTGCTGAGCGGAGAACGTAAAGTCGATGAGCAATCCAATTTAAAGTCCCAGTCTGACGATAAGTTCGGTTCGGTGTTCGTCACACTCTCCCCGGACATTCTTCGCACACAAAGCTATAGGATAAAACTATACGGGGTCCCAGGCGACCAACAGGCTGTGGAACCACCTCGCATCTATCCGTTCAACGTAGAAAGAAAATAAAATTGAGGAGGATTCGCATGCGACCACACCTTATTGTGGTGCAGTCGCAGGGGACTCCATCAGGTTACCGTTCTTAGATTTCCATCACACGCCCCCAACACAAGGTTGTAGCTACTGATCAGCGCTTCGAAAGCGTTGGCCTATTCTTGGCCTCTTGATAAGGGTAAGTCTTTGGAAAGGAGAGGATTGCGGATCATCGCGGTCCGATAAAAAAGATTGCCCGCTTGGCTCAGTAACTGAGCAATCACCCCAATGTTGCATCGCTAAGTGACCCCATCGTTTTGCCTCATTTTGTTTGCGCTTCAAATGCGCTCTCTTCCTAGCTGGTCCACATTCTTACAAAATGTATTTTCTTGTGAGTTTACGGAAGTGGCTAAAGGAGGGTCCCGAGGCAATAGGCGATCTGTAGCTGTCTCAAATATTATTTCTCCGTCAGTTCAGCGCAGGCGGTCCTAAGAGTCTGGCAGAAACAATTTACAGCTCCGGTGGGCCACTGACTAATCCCGGTTGTGGAGAGCGTCCAGGTGATCACAACAGTCTGCTTAAATAGCACGTCCAGGAAGTTCAGGGAGAACTGCATTGCAGCCGACATCAGCGACCTGCGCGAGGTGGATGGCAATATCATCTGGGCCGACGTCGCCGATCCGACGAGTCGCGATTTTGAAGAACTCGCTGAAGAATTCGGCTTCCACCATCTCTCGATTGAAGATTGTCGAAACGCACACCAACGCCCAAAGGTCGAAGAGTATCCGGGTTATTACTTCATTGTGCTTTACGAAGCCCAACTCGCCGGACCAGACGATCGGCTTGAGTTAAGAGAACTGAATATCTTTCTCGGCAAGAACTATCTGGTCACAGTTCACAGCCGCCCGATTCGGGCTGTGGAAACAGCCCGACGCCTGTGGGGTGAGTGGATGGATCGCGCGGAGCAAGGCTCAGGCTTGCTAGCTTATTTATTAATCGATGCGATCGTCGACGACTATCTTCCCCTGCTCGATATCCTCAGTGAACGCATGGACGCTCTCGAGGATTCGATCTTTGGCGAATTTCAAGCCGAGGCGATCCACGAGATTTTCGCCATCAAGAAGAAGTTGCTGTACCTGCGTCGCGCGGTAGCTCCACTCCGCGACGTTTTCAATACGATGTTGAGACGCGAGCAGAATATTTTTCCCCGAGAGACTTACGTGTATTTTCAGGATGTATTCGACCACCTCATCCGTGTAGCTGATACGGTCGACACTCTCCGCGACATGCTCAGCTCAACCATGGATGCTTATCTCTCCGTTTCAGGCAATCGCATGAACATGATCATGAAACGGCTTACTTCGATATCAACCATCTTGATGTCCGCGACTCTAATCGCGGGGATCTATGGGATGAACTTTGATTTCATGCCCGAGTTGAAATGGCGTTTCGGTTACGTTTTTGCGCTCCTCTCGATGGTCGGAATAGGATTTGCCCTTTACCGGTACTTGAAGAAAGTGAAGTGGTTATGAAAAAGAAGTCTTCATTCCATCGGCACGCTAGTGGAAACATCCGGAAGAAAGGTGATACGGATCGCCTGGCTGCCGAACTGGCCCCGCTGGAGGAGCAGGACAAGTCGGCCGCAGAACACCAAATCAGCAGTCATCTGAACTCCATTAAGGGCGAGGCAAATCCAGAATATGGTGCCATCGTCGTTGATAATGACAAGCTAAAGGTTCCTACCGATATGATGGAGGCGCGCGATGAAACGCGGTTCCTGGGAATTGAGCCGGTGGTGCTAATAGTCTTAATCATAATGCTGATATTCATCGCGTTTATAACGTGGCAGATTTCGTTAATGCCGCCCCGCTGATTCGAGGGTCTGCGTCAGCTGAAGTAGCGTCACCTTCTTTTCGGCAGCGGCGGTCCTTCCTAAATTAACCGCACTAATAACTGCACACCTTCGCCATTTCCCGGGATCACCTTCCTTTGCAACGAACCTTTGGACAATGTCGCTTTCAGCGAGGACCGAGTTCAGTCTACATGAGCATCGCTATACAAGGAGGTTCTGTCACAGTGACTTCCTCCGTACAAGTCGTGGGCATGGACATCAAGCCGGATGACGTTAGAAACACATTGAACCCGCGCAGCCATGGTGTAGTTCCTGTTGCTATTCTGACTACCGGGCAGTTTGATGCGACCTTGCTCGACGTGACTTCTCTGCGCTTTGGCGCTACGGGCGAAGATGCAGGCGCGGTCCGCGCTGCTTTCGACGACGTCGACGATGACGGCGATACCGATCTTGTTGTTTTCTTCTACAGTTCGGACACAGGCATCGACTGTGAAACTCAGTTCACCTACCTGAGTGGCGCAACTTTGATAGGCGTGGATATAGCCGGGATCGACTCTGTAAACATCGCGGGATGTCACTAGCGGTATCAGCGACGGACGCCCGTTCCGTGGGCGTGTCACTCTGCTCTATAGACAGAAGAAACTCTCGTAGTGAAGTTGCGGCCCGATGAGTGTTCGATGTCGGGCAGTTTATGAAGGCTGCCGCTCGTTCAATACACAACGCACGGTGTCGCGCGCAATCAGCAGTTCTTCATCCGTCGGAATGACGTACACCGCCGGGCGAGATCGTTCCTTGCTGATCAACCCTTCACGGCCGCCGGATTGCGATTGATTTAGTTCTTCATCAAGCTCGATGCCCATCCATTCGAGCCCAGCACAGATGCGCGCCCGCACCTCCGGAGAGTTCTCGCCGATGCCGCCTGTGAAAACCACTGCATCCGCGCCATTCATCGCCGCGAGATATCCGCCGATGTATTTCCGCGCGCGATAACAAAAGATATCGATTGCGAGCTTCGCTCTCCGATCGTTCTCCTCGCTCTCTTCCGCGAGTAGCTCGCGCATATCGCTCGTAAGACCTGAAATTCCCAACAAACCGGAGTGTTTGTTCATCAGGGTTTCGATCTCTCTCGTTGACAGCCCTTCTTTCGCCGCGATGAACTCGATAATAGCCGGATCGAGATCGCCGGATCGTGTGCCCATAACAAGTCCTTCGAGCGGAGTCAGCCCCATTGAAGTGTCAATCGAGTTACCAGCACTGATCGCCGTTGCGGAACAGCCATTGCCCAGGTGGAGCGTGATTATGTTCGTCGCCTCGCGCGCGATGTTGCGCATGACTCGATAACGGTAAGCGACATAACGATGAGAGATGCCATGAAAGCCATAGCGACGCACCCGGTACCGCCGGTATAGCTGATACGGCAAAGCGTAGAGGAACGCATGATCGGGCAGCGTTTGATGAAATGCTGTATCAAAGACAGCAACCTGAGGCAGTCCTGCGCCAAATAACTTGCGCGTCGCGGAAATGCCCGTCAGGTTTGCCGGATTGTGCAACGGCGCCAGCTCTATGCAGTCTTCGACTGCCTTGACGACTTCATCCGTAATCAACACAGATTGCTTGAAGCGCTCGCCGCCATGAACAACGCGATGACCAACCGCCTGGATATCGGCGATGCTTTTGATCTCTTCAATGCCTGATTCGGCCGACGCAGCCCAGCGCGCGATGAAGTCAACGGCGGCATTGATGTCCCGCAGCGAGGCAGTTGACCGTTGCGGTTCATGGCCTTCGACCTGGAGGCGAATAATCGCTTCACCTCCGATCCGTTCGATTGTTCCTTTCGCCAAACGCCGGTCAGCGTTTTGCGCAATGAGATCGAGGTCAGTCGCGATCAATTGAAACTTTACGCTGGAACTGCCACAGTTAAGAACGAGAACATTCATTGATTTATCCAGTCACGACTTCACCGGCGGTGCTCCCAAGAGCGTCATGGACGATCTCCTGAGCCTCGCTCACGATTTCCTGCAAATGAGCCTCATCGCGAAAACTCTCCGCGTAGATCTTATAGATGTTCTCCGTGCCGGAGGGCCGGGCGGCAAACCAGCCACTCTCGGTCACAACCTTCAACCCACCTATCAAAGCTCCATTACCCGGGGCATTGGTCAGTCTCGCAGTAATCGGTTCGCCAGCGAGACTTGATGCGCGAACCGATTCCGGCGCCAGGGCGCCCAGTTTTGCTTTCTGCTCCCGCGAGGCAGGCCTGTCAATCCGCGTGTAATAAGGCCGGCCAAACTCAGAAACCAAATCTGAAAAATGTTCGCTCGGATCTTTCTCCGTCCGCGCGGTAATCTCCGCGGCAAGCAGATCCATAATCAAACCGTCTTTATCCGTCGTCCAGACAGTAGCGTCGCGACGAAGGAAACTTGCGCCCGCACTCTCTTCACCACCGAAACAAACCGAACCGTCGAGGAGACCAGGCACGAACCACTTGAAACCTACCGGTGTTTCCAAAAGCCTGCGGCCAAGTCTTTGCACAACGCGATCGATCATCTGGCTGCTGACGAGTGTTTTCCCGACGGCGGCCTGCGCCGGCCACTCGGGCCGGTGCGAGAGCAGATATCGGATGGCCACCGAAAGATAGTGATTTGGATTCATCAATCCTGCACCGGTGACTATCCCGTGTCGATCCGCATCCACGTCGTTGGCAAAAGCCACGCGATATTGGTCCTTCCACTTCACCAGACCGGCCATCGCGTAAGGGCTCGATGGGTCCATGCGAATCTGCCCGTCGTGATCGACCGTCATGAATGAAAACGTCGGATCGATGACGGGATTGACGATCGCGATGTTCAGTTTGTAAGCCGAGTTGATCGGCTCCCAATAAGGAAGGCCGGCGCCTCCGAGTGGATCTACGGCGAGACTCAGGCCGGCGGCCCGGATCGCTTCCATGTCAATGATGTTACTCAGGTCATTGACATATGGATGAATAAAGTCTTCCTCGTGTGTGGTTGCTGCTTTGAGAGCACGCTCGAGGGGGACGCGCTTGACCGCAATGTTTGCGGCTCGGAGCAGGTCGTTGGCCCGATTCTCGATCCAACTGGTAGTGACAGTGTCGGCTGGTCCACCGTGGGGCGGATTGTATTTGAAACCGCCATCCTCCGGCGGATTGTGGGAAGGCGTCACGACGATGCCGTCAGCCAAATTCGTTTTGCGGTCGCGATTGTAAACAAGAATGGCCCGCGAGATGACCGGCGTGGGAGTGACGACGTCGTTTTGCTGAATCACGGTCTCAACTTCATTGGCTGCCAACACCTCGAGTGCCGTGATTTGCGCAGGACCGGAAAGCGCGTGCGTGTCCTTGCCCAGATAGAGCGGACCCGTAGTGCCCTGCATTCGCCGATAGTCGCAGATGGCCTGGGTAATCGCAAGAATATGAGATTCGTTGAACGAAGCTCGCAATGATGAGCCGCGGTGTCCGCTCGTGCCGAAGTGTACTAACTGATTCGGATCTGCGACGTCGGGGCGCGTATGAAAGTAGGCGCTCTCAAGCTTGCTCAGATCTACCAGCAATTCCGGCGGAGCAAGCTTGCCTGCAATTGGTGAAATGGTTTCCATGATCCTGTGATTACTCCCTCAGCCATTCCGGCTGACTGATGAAACGCGCTGCTGCCAGGCCGAAGGCTATCGAACCTACGACGAACCCAACTAATACACCTGCCGAGAGACCTTTGAGTATCTCGCCTCGATCGAAATAGACCAACGTTTCCAGCGCTGAAAGACCGGGCACCATCAGCACGACCGCCGGCACGGTAAGGGCCACTCGAGCTTCCTTGAACCACCGGCCTGCTATGGATGCGCTCAGTCCCACAGCCAACGCACCTAAAAATGTCGCCAACGGCAGTGCCACTCCGCCAAGTTGCAACAACAGGTGGAGCTCGTTGGCGATAACTGCAATCACGCCGACGTGCAGCACATTCCGCCACGTACCGTTGTAGACGATGGCGAGTCCACAACCGCCGCAGAAACTTGCAATGGCCCAACCGGCAATCATCAGCGGCTTCCCAAACATATGTTGCGGCGACGGTTCAATGGAAAACCCGACGAGTGCGATCACGACAGAGAGACCCACGGCGGCAGTAAGCACAAACATCATCGCGTGGGCCAGTCGTGACAGGGCAGCAGCGGTCTCATGCTGTAACTGATCGAGCAGCGCCGTCACGAGGGGAAATCCCGGTATCAGGAATAACACAGACGACACAACGCCCACATTGCTATGCCCGGGGCCGAAGCCCGCGTGGTGCGCCAGGGCCGCCGCCACACAATAAAGCGCGGAGGCCGCCACTGCGCAAAGCGCCGTGACGGCATACTGGTTGATGCGCCGGCGGATTAGGAACGATTTCAGAGCCTGGCCAACGACGCCGCTAATCCAGCATGCCGATACCTCAACCCACGACTGGCCGTTAAGAAAAGCAAACGCGCCACAAGCGGCCCCGACGGCCAGAGATGTCTGAGCGATCGAATAGCGTGGCGGCGCAGTTTCGATCGTCGCGAGTTTCGCCGCGAACTCGCGAGGGCTCATATCGCGCGAGGCGGTCCGCGCGAGTGCTTCGAGCGCACCAATGCGCTCAGTGTTTACCGAGGGTACGTGCACGTCGCGCACCAGCGTCGCAGTCTCGCCCTTGCGGCTGCCGCTGGCGACCAGATTGCGAGCACCCAACTGCACGGACAAAGATTCGAAGCCGAGCCCCTGTGCGATTGCGCCCATCGATCGCCGCGCGCGGAACGCGGTCTCGCCGGCACTCAACATCAAGCTGCCAAACCGCAGCAACTCCTGCAGACGTCTAGTCGTCGTTGCAGGGGCTGCATTGGCTTGACCGGCGCCGCCCGGTGATGTGAACACTATGGTTTTAACTTTCGTCATCGCTCGTTTATTGCCTGGTCCAATAATTTCCGCCTGTCTGCTCACGCAATTTCCAGAACGATGCGACCGTCGATCTTGCCGGCGCGCATTTCATCAAAGACCTCGTTGATATCTTCCATTCGCGCGCTGGTGTAATTGCATTTGACGAGGCCACGCGCGGCCAACGCTAACGTCTCCTGCAAGTCCTTCCGCGTGCCAACGATTGAACCCGTGACGCTGATGCCCTTCAGAACCAGATCGAAGATCGGCACGGGTAGCGCTTCGGGCGGCAGACCAACGATCACCATCCTGCCTCCGCGTCGCAGCGCGCCAAACGCGCCCGCGAACGCCTTTGCCGAAACAGCGGTACCGATGATTACGTCTGCGCCGCCAAGCTTCTGCGCGGCCTGGGCCACGTCCACCGCGCGTGCGTTGATGACCTCGTCAGCGCCGAGCTTCTTCGCCAGCTCGAGCTTCTCTTCAGTGACGTCAACGGCAATTGTTCTCGCGCCTGTCACACGCGCATATTGCAGCGCCATGTGACCTAAGCCGCCGACGCCGGAAATGAGAACGGTTTTGTCCGGCCCGGCGCCGGAAACTTTCACGGCTTTGTATGTCGTCACGCCGGCGCAGAAATGCGGCGCCACATCGGCAAAGTCCAAACCTTCCGGAATTTTCCCAATGTATCGCGCGTCAGCTAAAGCCCACTCGGCAAAGCCCCCGTTGACTGAGTAGCCCGTATTGTGTTGTGACTCACAGAGTGTTTCCCACCCCGTCAAGCAGTAGCCGCATTCACCGCACGCCGAATACAACCAGGGAATGCCCACGCGATCGCCCGGTTTGATGCTAGTTACCAGCGTGCCGACTTCTTCGACAACTCCAACTCCCTCGTGCCCGGGTATGAAGGGCAACGCCGGCTTAACCGGCCAGTCGCCATCCGCAGCGTGCAGGTCGGTGTGGCAGACGCCGGACGCGTGTATGCGCACCAGCGCGTCAAAGGGCCCGCGTATTTCCGGCTTCGCGACTTCTTTGACCTGAGGTCTCTTTTTGAACTCTTCGACGAGAATTGCTTTCATGATTCCACTCCTCGCGTTTATGTTGCAGACATTGCGAATCGCGGCTCGGGAAACGCCGCGCGTTGAAAAGCGGCTCTGCCTGGAAAACGAGCCTGATCGCCGAGTTGCCTTTCGATTCTCAAAAGTTGATTAAACTTTGCCACTCGCTCGCTACGGCAACCGGAGCCTGTCTTCAGTTGTCCGGCACTTACAGCAACAGCCAGATCCGCGATAGTTGTGTCTTCCGTCTCTCCTGAGCGGTGAGAGATGAAACACTTGTAGTGATTTTGTTTTGCCAATTCGATCGTATCCAAAGTCTCGGTCAGTGTTCCGATTTGATTAACTTTGATCAGAATCGCGTTCGCGACACCGCTGTCGATGCCGCGCCGTAAAATCGTTGCGTTCGTACAGAAGAGATCGTCGCCTACCAGTTCTACTCTCGATCCGAGCTCGCCGGTGAGTAGCTTCCAACCTTCCCAATCGTTTTCGCCCAGGCCATCTTCCAAAGAAACGATTGGATATTGCCGGCACCAGGACGTCCAGAGTGCCACCATTTCCTCAGACGTCTTTTCCGCGCCGTCGGATTTGAAAAACACATATTTGCCGTCCTGCCACATTTCACTGGTCGCCGGATCGAGACAGAGGGCGATGTCATCGCCCGGCCGGTAACCAGCTTTAGCGATCGCTTCGAGAATAATTTCTATGGCTTCTTCATTCGATCTGAGGTTTGGCGCAAATCCACCTTCGTCACCAACGGCAGTGTTGTAGCCTCTCTTACGCAATACGCCGCGAAGCGCGTGGAAGCTTTCCACGCCCATGCGGATCGATTCAGCAAATGAATCTGCATTGTGCGGCGCGATCATGAACTCCTGGAAATCAACGGTGTTATCGGCATGCCGGCCGCCGTTGATGACATTCATGCATGGCACCGGAAGCAATGACGCGTCGCCGCCGCCAAGGTAGCGGTACAAGGGAACGCTAAGACTGTTGGCGGCAGCTCGAGCGACCGCTAACGACACGGCCAGGGTGGCATTCGCGCCCAGATTCGATTTATTCGGAGTGCCATCGAGTTCAAGCATCCGCTGATCGATGCGGCGTTGTTCGGTAACTACAGTGCCTGCGAGGGCTGGGCCAATCTTGTCGTTAATGTTGGAAACTGCCCGCAATACACCTTTTCCGCCATACCGGCTTCCGTCGCCATCTCTCAGTTCCATGGCCTCTTTTTCTCCGGTTGAGGCGCCCGAAGGCACGAGCGCCGAACCCGTTGTGCCATCTTCGAGAATGACGGTGGCCTCAACCGTCGGGTTTCCGCGCGAGTCTAATAATTCTGCTGCATTGATTCTGCTAATCCGCATCTTTGTAACTCCTCTGTAACCGCGCCAACGTTTCGTGCGTTCAAGCACGCCACACCTGGTAATTCCCTGCCCTCGAGAAACTCCAAGGACGCTCCGCCGCCGGTTGAAATGTGCGAGATTCGTTCGGCAACGCCTGCTCGCTCAACCGCGGACGCGGAATCGCCGCCTCCGACGATGGTGACTACTTACTGGATAAAGAAGAATCCGTGGCAATCGGTCGGATACGTCGCCTGTTCCGCATTGGGCATCGGGCTGTGTCTAGGCTGGTTCACTTCGCGAGTGTGTACTCGTTACGATCGCTGAACCAACAGCTTTATCCACTACTTCTCTTCAGTTTGACCGCGGCGGCAGACGTCAGTCTCAGCCCGCCCGGTCTACTGTATTGGTAGGGCGCGATCTCAAATTCGTAATCAAGCCTATGCCTTCAAGTGGTAAGGCACGCTGATAACGATCACCCCCTCCTTAAAGAGGAGTGCGCCTTTGAGCATCAACGAACTTTGATTGTGCAGCAAGTGTTGCCACCACTTCTCAGGGACAAATTCCGGTAGCAGTACCGTTACCAGGGAATCTCCATTTTTGCGTTCGATACGGGTTATGTAACGCAGCAACGGACGGGTTAGTTCGCGATACGGGGAGGGTAAAACCACCAGTTGCACGTCCGAGCCCCAGCGCTCCCACTTCTCGCGTAATTTCGCCGTTGCCTCTTCGTCGAAGTCCACATAGACAGCTTTCACATGATCAGGGGCGATCGACTTTGCATATTGGAGTGCGCAAACGACGCCGCGATGAATGCCCGAGATAGGCACGATTACTGTGTTGTTAATTGGCCGCAGATCTTCAAGTCCGTCCATCGATAGTTGTTTTGCTACGCCCAGGTAGTGCCTGTGAATGGCACGAAACATGAATACGAGCAGTGGAACTACCACGACTACAATCCAGGCGCCATGAATGAACTTCGTCGCTACAAAGACGCAGAGCACAATAAAAGTAGCAACAGCGCCGACGGCATTGATCACAATCGACTTCTTCCAGTGGGTGCTGTCTGTTACCTCGTCTGAGACGAACGTCGATCCCCGATGCTCCGAGGCTTCCAATTCGGCATCGGGGATAGGCTCCCTATCGACCGTGCTTTGAGTGTAGTGAATGTCTTCACGTTTCTTCTTGCGCTTAGACCCGTTCTTTCCTACCTGAGCACGCTCTTTGAGCCAATGCCGGACCATGCCCGATTGCGAAAGAGTGAAAGAAAGAAAAACACCAACGGCGTAGAGCGGGATTAATCGGCTCGTATCGCCACCAAAAGCGATTACAAGGATGCTGGCAAAGATTGCCAGAATCACAATCCCATTTGAGAAGACGAGCCTGTCTCCGCGCGTGGCAAACTGGCGCGGCAGGAAACGATCGCGCGCAAGCAAGCTTGAGAGCCGCGGGAAGTCCGCAAAAGAAGTGTTGGCTGCGAGAACCAGAATTAAGGCCGTCGCGATTTGCACCACGTAATAGAACCAGGCCATCGGTCCGGTAAACATGATTCGCGCAAATTGTGAAATGACCGTTTCACTCGCATGTGGATGAACACCGTAAAGATAGGCCAGTACGCTTGTTCCCAAAAACATTGTGGTAAGGAGTGCCGCCATGACAACGAGCGTTGTCGCCGCATTCTTCGCCTCCGGCTTCTTAAAGGCCGGGACACCATTCGAGATAGCTTCAATACCTGTTAATGCCGCGCATCCGTTTGAGAAAGCCCCAAGTATTAGAAAGAGCGTTAACGGCTGAAACTTGTATCCCTCGGCGGTCTTGATTTCTTCAGGACCTGGAACGGGGGCAGCTCCGCCGTAGCTGTAATAGCTAAACAGTCCATAACCGATCATGAAGAGAAAGCTGATGAGAAACGCGTAAGTGGGAGCGGCGAAAAGTGCGCCCGACTCCCGCACGCCGCGTAGATTTGCAACAGCAATAAACGCGATACAGATGAGACAAAGCAAAACCTTGTGCTCGTCCAGCCAGGCGTAGCGGGTTCCCTGCATCATTGAAGTGATCGCAGCAACGCCCGCAGCGATGGAAACCGCCACCGTAAGCACGTAGTCAACAAGTAGTGACGCACCGGCGACTAAGCCCGCGTTGGTCCCTAAATTTTCTTTAGCAACGATGTAAGCACCGCCTCCTGATGGGTAGGCGTGGATGGTCTGTCGATAACTGGTGGCCACGATAACCAGGAGGACGGCAATACCGATGGAAATCGGGACCACGTAGCTGAACGCACTCGCCTGCCCGTAAACTGCCGCCACAGCCAGCACGAGCAGAATTTCCTCAGTGGCATAAGCAGTAGAAGAAAGGGCGTCGGAAGAGAAAACGGCTAATGCAGTTTTCTTGGAAAGTCGCTCGTGAGCGGCTTGTTCTGTTCTGAGTGCGCGACCAATAATGAAACGTTTGAGTTCTGCTGCCACGGTTTTTTGCTCTTACTCCGGATTAATTAGTCTGCCAGCGCGCTGCGATTGGCAGTTGTTCACGGTCAATCTCATTGAGGCTGAGTTTTCTAGTAGGGGAACTTTCCCTTCCTTCCACAGGTAATCGGTCAATAGGTATTGAGCCTGAGTGGTCCAAAACGAGTTCTCGGCGGGAAGTTCTCGTCTCGTCATTCGCTGAACGTATCCGATCGCTTCCTCATCAATTTGCACGAGCACTTCATGCTCGCTTCGATCAAGTAACTAAGCAGAAGTTTGGTCCTTAAACTCAGTGACAAGAAATCACGGTTGTACTTCCGACCGCCGACCGTTGACTTCTGATCTCTGTTCCGAAGGCACCACCTGCACCGTTGCATCCCGCACCTCATCGAGAAAGAGGTTGATGATTGAGCCGTGCAAGAGAATGTCCCAGCGAGATCGGGAGGTCTGTCCGAAAACAACATGCGTGACGCCTTCTCGTTTCGCGAACTCGATCAAGGCATCTGCCACGCGCCGAGACTTCAGCTTGATGATCTTTGCTCCCAGCTCCTCAGCGAATCGGATGTTCTCCTGAAGAGCCGCATAGTCTTCAGGCTTAATGCGCCCCATCTCTTCATTAGGAGTCTCTACATAAACGGCGTACCAATCGCTCGCGAACCGTCCGGCAATGCGCGATCCGATTCGCAGCAACTTCTTTGCGCTACCGTGCGAAGCAATTCCGACCATCACTTTTTCTGGGATGACAGCGTGCTCAAGTCCCTGGCGTTCGCGATAGTCGCTGGCTTTAGGGGCTTGATCCGTTGCAACTTGCCTTAGGGCCAGCTCGCGGAGAGCCGAGAGATTTCCTTTGCGGAAAAAATTCTTGAGGGCCTGCTCAATCTTTACGACATCGTAGATCTTTCCCTGCCGTAAGCGTGTGCGGAGTGTTTCGACAGACACGTCGACATTTACAACCTCATCCGCGCGACGGAGTAGATAGTCCGGAATGGTCTCGCGCACCCGCACGCCTGTAGTGCGATTCACAACGTCATTGAGTGATTCGAGGTGCTGAATATTTACCGCAGTGATTACGGAGATGCCGGCGCCCAGTAAATCCAGCACGTCCTCGTAACGTTTGCGATTCTTTGAACTAGGAATGTTTGTATGAGCAAGTTCGTCGACAATGGCGATTGATGGGTGGCGTACGATAACGGCATGGACGTCCATTTCTTCCAGCGTGACGCCTCTATACTCAACCTGGCGCATCGGCACGCGCTCGAGATCACCAATCATTACCTTTGTGTCTTCGCGACCATGTGGTTCGATGGCAGCTACAACAATGTCCGCTCCGTGCCTTTTGAGCAGGTGCGCATCTTCCAGCATTTGATAAGTCTTACCGACACCTGGAGCCGCGCCAATATACACACGGAGCTTTGCCTGCTCGCCTTCGTTGAGCTTAGCGAGAAGAGACTCCGGAGATCGGCGGTTACCGTTTTCGTTCATATCGAATGACGCAGCCATGAACTCTATTTAGTCATTCACCCCTGCGACTGATGGCCGTGGCCGGAAATAACCCGGAGACGAGGAAAAACACAATGGTTAAAGCGATGAACAGCAGATCCAACATTCTCAGCCTCTCTGGTGACCTTCGTGATGAGGCACTGGCGCCCTGCTCGGTATCGCCCTGGGCCAATCCTTACGATTTGCCAGGTACGACTGTGCCTGGCTGAAAGACGACTGGCCCGAAAGTAACTTGAAACTATTACGTCGTGCTGCGTTCTCTTTTCGGCTTCGTCGAAGGAAACGCCAAACCATGAACTCAGCCAGACACAGGGACGCGAGCAGACTGAGATCGGTCAGGAAAACGAAACTGCCCTGGCGCCATTTCCGGAAGAATTCAGACATTGTTCTTAACCTTCACCTCCAACGGGCTGCCGGGCCGACTAACGGTCCATCGTAAAAATCAGATCAAAAATCAAAAGGTGTTGGCTTGGCGTGAGCCCAACCACTCCGGGGCTGATCTCACGACCTCTAAAGAATCCGCCTTCCCGTCCACGCGAATCATCCCAGCGATGCTCGAGACGCACGATCGTGTTACTCCATCGATAAGGCATGCGATATTCGACAGTGCTGGTGAAGGCTTTTACAGTTTGTCGCGCCAGGGTCCAGCGGCCATCGCGATCCCAGAAAACCTCCGGGCGCACGGCGATGGACCAGTTTTTATTCATGGTCCAACGGACAGGCAACTGACCTGACATCATCAACGCAGTTGGATTTCCCGCAGCGTCAACACGCTCCCAGGAAGCTGTATATTCAAACGCGTAAGTGAGCCTATCGACTTTGCGTTCGATGATCGTGTCAGAAAGAAAGCGCCAGAACTTGAACGATTTGTTCGCTTGATGAGGGCCGAGAAGGGCTGTCTGTTTCAGTGTCACGCGCGGGTTTATCTTGTAAGCGAGTTGGCCACCCGAACTTGGAACATTGTTCGCTCGCGCCAGATGCCAGTATCCGTTGATGACGAAGAATGAGCCGGTGAGCTTCTCGCTGATGGGATAGCTACCATTAACGCCCATCATCAAATAGGGCGTGAAGTCCGCTCCCCAAGGCCGCGTGTAGTTGAAATTATCTTTGGCGTAGAGCGAGTCGTAGCCTATTAAACTGGTAAAAATTCCGGCTTGAAGTGCGAGGCCTTTGCCGACGGGTGCAAGATACGACACATTTGACGGTCCAAGGTGACGCAGGAACTTAAAACCAGCAATATTGGGAGCGGTAGCCGAAAAGCCGAAGATCCCGGAGTCCTCACCTCCATCGGCCGTCAGCTCTACACCCCAGCGAGATACTTCAGTAGCCTTCTTTTTCGCATATACGCCTGCCATGTTGAGACGCACGCGATCGAAGTGAAAGGTGGTACCACGGCTTCGGAACAAACGATTTGCTGGATGGTTGAAATCGAGGAGGTAGCCAAGATCGATGAAACCACCGTATTGCCATTTGACTTGCAACGGTGCGGTCGGAGCTTCGGATAGCGTCTGGCTCACATCTCCGAAACGAGCTGGGGCTGAAGCATCAAGAGCATTATTTGAATCGTTCGTATAAGTGTCACGTACCTTAATGTCAGACTTAGGTAGTTTTCCGTTCGGTACATCCACCTGCTCGAACAGCAATCGCTTCTCGCCACTAAGGTTCGGAAGCGGAGCAGACAGAACTCCTACGGCCGGGCTCTTTCCTGGATTCAGTTCAGTTGCACTACGCGTCGTGTCTCCTGATTCAACCGCAGTGATCTGCTGGGCGTTTAGTTTCGTGAAAGCAGCGCAAAGCACTAACAGCGAACCCACAAGGACCACACCGACATGAAGCGATTTCGTTCCACCGTTTCGTTGCTCTTCTAAATGCGGTCTTGATTTCTTGACTTTTCTCTCCATCAAATCCACACAATGCCCGCCGAGGATGAGAAGCGGGATTCCGATAATTAGGCCGGTCAGGCCTATGGCATGCACGATCGGATGGCGTTCCGCGTTTATTACCCACTCGGTCGTAAACGCAAATCCGAGCGCAAGTGAGAGAATCGACCCGGAAAAACATGCGAAAGCCGCCATTGGTTCCCAGGAGAGCTTGGGTTCTTCTCGCTTTTCGTTCACGCATAGAACTTACGCTTCCCTATATAAAAGGGGTGTAAAGGTTCCATAAAGAGTTTGTAAAGGCAGGGACGGATCGAGGTTGTTGGGAGGGTAACTCGAATTGATTCACTGAGAGTTAGTATCCACCAACATGTATCGCAGGACGTTTCTCCTCGTCTCGCTCGGCTTGGCGTAACACTTCGCGGGTGACGGGAGCGGTGTCGCCTGTCCCGAAGGCTACGTAATCAAATAGGTAGGATATGGGATTCTTCGAGCCCCAATGGAAATATGCGTGCGGGATTTTTCCCGTCTGATCTCGGAGATGAAGAAGAAAGGCAGCAATAGCATTCGGTACGGCAGAGCTCTCGGCGCGCAACACGCGATACCCGCCTACCTCCATGCCCTCGACCTTCACGACGTTCGCAAACTCCGAAGCGTCACACACCTCTACTTCGAGAAAGAGAATGGGGTCCTGAGTTGGAAGGTTGTGATCCTCGCGATGTTCTGTAATTTCCCGCCGATACTCTTCCGGATTGCTCTCCTCCGGGTGGTTAGTGATGATGCGGATCGTCCCCTGAGCGGCCGCTTCATCTATGAAGCGCTTTGCGGTCTCGTCGATCTCGAAGCGCTCGACACGCAGCTCAGTAGTGCGCGCAATGCGGGATAGAAGAGAAACAAAAATGATGAGGGCGATGAAGAACCCGGCGATCTTGATGCCGTCAGGACGCTCGATGACGTTGACCACAGTTGTGTATGCGAACACGAGCGAAATTATTGCGAAAGCCGTGGTCCAAACTTTCTCTTTGCGACGCAGTGCCGAGAGTGTTACTGCAACTGCCGCGGAAGTCATCAGCACCAGCACGCCCGTCGCGTAGGCACCGCCCTGTGCGTTCACATCTGCCTTAAAAATAAAAGTGACTCCGAAGGCTATGATCGTCAGGATAATGATTAGTGGACGCATGGCGCGCGTCCACCTTGGAGCCATCCCGTAGCGTGGCAAGTAGCGCGGGATTATGTTGAGCAAGCCCGCCATCGCCGAAGCTCCCGCGAACCAGAGGATGAGAATCGTGCTGACGTCATAGACAGTACCGAAGATGTCACCGAAAAACCCATGCGCCAGGTAGGCAAGAGCACGCCCCGATGCCTCCCCCGCTGGTTGGTCACCTATCGCAGCGCGGAAGGCTTCGGCTGGGATCAGCAGTGCGGTCACAAAGCTGCTCGCGATCAACAAGACGCTCATAATCAGGGCTGCGCCAAAGAGTAGCTTCTTGGTGTTGCGGATTCTCCCTAACGGTTTCTCTTCCGTGTCGCTAGCGTCGCCTTTGACGAGGGGCATCACCGCAACGCCCGTCTCGAAACCCGAAAGCCCAAGCGCCAGCTTAGGGAAGACAAGGAGGGAGATGCCGATGACCATCATCCAGTTTCCACCGACGCGTGGGGACGAGAGCAACGCGTTCTGCCAATTTGAGATCGCCGACGGGTTTTGCAGCAAGTGAAAGATGCCGACGCTGATGACGACTAGATTGAGCACGAGATAGGCCGCGACGAGGACGACAGCTATGCCGATAGCCTCTTTGAAGCCCTTAAGAAATACACCCGACAGGAATCCGATGAGCATGAGCGTGATGCCTATGTTCACCGTAGTTGGACTCATGCCGTGCAGGAGGCGGTGCATAAACGGGTTCTCGACGATATGGGCCGTTGCGTCGGCGGCGGAGAGCGTAATCGTAATAATGAAATCTGTCGCCACGAAGCCGAGAAGTACGAGCACGAAGAGTTTACCCTTCCACCACGACAGGAGATGCGCAAGCATCGAGATTGAACCCTCGCCGTGAGGACTCTCTTCTGCCACGCGCCGGTAGATCGGGAGCGCGCCCAATAGAGTCAGCAACACGAGGATCATAGTCGCGACTGGCGATAAGGCTCCGGCGGCAAGAAAGGCAATGCCAGGTTGGTAACCGAGAGTCGAGAAGTAGTCGACACCCGTCAGGCACATCACCTTCCACCACGGATGATGGCGGTGGTGCTCATGCTCGCGCTCGAATGGGCCTTCGATTTCTTTGAGGTAGCCCGCCAGCAGCCAGCGCTTGAAAGCTCCGGGCTGTGGCTTTCGCACCCGTGGTTGCGACCCTGCAGTCGTTGTCGCCATCCGTCATTTCTCCCAAGGTTAGGACAAATTATCCGCCAGGATCAAAACGATAACCGATCCAAGGCTCGGTGAGGATGTAACGCGGAACTGCGGCGTCCGTCTCAATTTTTTTCCGTAGGTTACCAACAAACACGCGCAGATATTCATTCTGTTCAACGTAATTACCACCCCACAACGCAGCAAGTAACGTCCGGTGAGTGAGGACCTTTCGTGGGTGCTTGAGGAAGTAAGTGAGTAAATCAAATTCCTTCGGCGTCAAGTGGACCTCGCTACCGCGCACTGTAACAGTCCGTGAATTTAGATCAACATGAAAATCTCCATATTCCAATAATGTCTCGGCAGCACCGTTTGTCGGACCAGCAGTGACGCGTCGTAGCAAAGCACGAATCCTTGCAAGCAATTCATCGATCCCAAAAGGCTTGGTTACAAAATCATCTGCACCAAGGTCTAACGCTTGAACTTTAATCGTTTCCTCGTCCTTTGCTGAAAGAACTATGATCGGAATCTGGGAAACTGCCCGCAACAGCCGACAGAGTTCCAGTCCATCAACATTAGGCATTGCCAAGTCTGTAATCACCAAATCCGGATGCCAATCGGTGAAGGTCTCAAATCCTGCCTGGCCATCAGCAGCGACCCGCACGTCATAGCCGTGCGAACTGAGCCCAGTGCGAAGCACGCGAGTCAGTTGCGGCTCGTCGTCTACTACTAGAATGCGCGGCTTATCGTTCATAGAGCTTCGGTCGTTACAGTAGTTTGGGTCTGCTCTGTTATCTCTTCATCTCCAATAGGCAAGGTGAAAACGACGCGCGTTCCTTTGCCGCCCATTCCAGACTCGATCCAGATCTTTCCGGCGTGCGCTTCCACAATCCCTTTCGCAATCGCCAAACCCATTCCTGTACCGGGAGGTTGGTGAGTACTGATATCCCCGTCACGAGTGGCACGGAAAAACTTGTCGAACACGCGCTCGCGCAATTCCGGCAGAATACCTATTCCCTCATCTTCAACGGCCATGCGCATGTCTGTATTCCCCGCGCGGTCGGCAGAGATGCGAATGACTGCACCGGCCGGTGAAAACTTCGCGGCGTTATCGATCAGTGTGTAGAAAACTTCACTAATCGCGCGTTCATCAACGCGCACAACAGGCAACTGTTCTGCTATATCGACTTGAATTCTATGGTTCTTCGTAAAGGGTTGGGCTCTAAGTATTGCGGAAGAGATAATTTCGTCCAAGGGACTCCAACGACGATTTAGTTGCATTTCGCCCGCCTCAATCCGAGCGAGCTCTATCAGATCACCGATGAAGCGATTTAATCGATCGCTTTCCTCGTCAATCACTTCCATCATATCTAGTTTCGATTCTTGGTCGAGCAAAACCGCACTCTCGCCGTTGGCGGGCTTTCTGACTTCGTCTAACAAAGTTGTTATTGACGCCTTAATCGATGTCAGCGGAGTGCGCAAATCATGAGTTACAGCATCCAGCAAAGCCGATTTCAATCGCTCACTTTGACGAAGTGCGTTCGCTTGACTCGCCTCTTCAAAACTCTCCTGAAGTTCCTCGTAAAGCATTTCAATTTTTACTCGCGCGTCTTCGGCGTCCCTAGCTTGCTGCTTAACGCGGGCGGAAAGCTGCCCCACGATAACGGCGGTAACAAGAAAAGCAACAATCGCGACCCAGTTGTGCGGATCAGAAATTGTGAAGGTGCCCACCGGCGGCAGGAAAAAATAGTTAAAGCTCGAAGCGGCCACTAAGGAAGCGACCACCGCAGGTTTAGGGCCCCAAGCCGTAGCGAGAAATAAAACAATTAGTAAGAAAGTGAGTGCGACGGTCGTGGGGTTAACATGTTCGCCAAAACTTTTCAGGACGACAGTGGCCGCACAGATGACGACCACGGCCACGCAGTATCCTAAAAGCTGCTTATGACTCTTTAGCATGCCTTTCATTCGACGGCTGCGACGTTAGGCAACGTATTCATGGACAATTCAGGCTAGCCCCCCACATGCACGATAGGACGCCGTCCGGATTCCTTTCAGCTTGGCGTAACACTTCGTGTGTAACCGGGGCAGTATCAACCTCACCAAACGCAATGTACTTCAGCAGGTACGTTAGAGGATTGCCCTCACTCCATCCAAAGTAAACATGCGGTAACTTCACTGTCTCGTCACGCAAAAATAAAAGAAATGCCGCAATGGCATTGGGAACCGCGGGATACTCCGAACGCCGTACTCGGAACCCATCAACGTTCTCGCCGTTCGGTTCGCTGGTTTGCTGCTAAGAGCTGGCTAGAAAGCTGAGCGCCACATATCTGAGCGTTGCCTCCAAACAATCCAACTCGCAATTGATAGAGACAACATAGATTCTAAGATTGGCCATTGCACTAGCTCATACCAAGTATTAAGTGCATTGAAGACTCGAACACTCACATATACCACTACAAAACCCGCTGCCACGAAGATAAGATTCCAAACGGTAGCGATCGGTACCAAACGTACGCTACCAGTTAGCACGCACATCGCAAACGAAACCAGAACAAGAAATCCAATCGGTGCTACGAGAACATCCCACGTCAACCCCATAACCTCATTCATCGACGGGGTCACAAACCGGAGGAATGGTGTTGCTAAGCCAACAACAAGAGTCGCGACGATGAGACGGCCTCTTGAGTAAATTGGACTGAGCCATTTGCGCCAATAACAAGCCGAGTATGCCCCTACCAATCCCAATAGATGAATCAGGCTAAACGCGAACCAATATGAATAACGAGGGATCAAGAACTTATTGCCCTTAATATAAAAGAACAGCTGCAACTCCGGCCTACTAACAAGCCAACCAAACATCAACCCTGAAAGAAAGCCAGAAATCAGAAACACTCCAAGCACCAATGTGTGGTCTTGATCACTTGAGCGCGAAATGTTTGAGGTAACTTCAACCATTCTAGCTATCACGAGCCATCCGACATTTGACTTAAGCGGACCGCGATGCTTTTGACAACTGATAGACTCATGAAGAATCAGACACCAATCTCAACCAAGAGGTTCCCATTCTTCCACGAAGCGCTAACTATGTATATGGATCCCCCGCTGCCGTTATGGACAAAGGGCTAATGACGTTCCTACGCGCGCTCTGAGCCTTGAACTTAGGTGGCGTTCGGTTCGCTGGAGTGCTGCTGAGAGCTGGCTAGAAAAGTTGAGCGCCACATAACTGACTTGGCCACATAAGCTTTGAACTGCGGACTGACAATATTAAACTGGGCGCTATTCGCTAAAACCTCTTTACCTGGCATTCGAAGATTTGCGGAATTTAATTTCAGATTGCTTGCAACTTAGTCTCTTACGCCGGTGATCTTTACAGCCAAATGAATGACATTACAACTGCCGCTCTCCTGTTTACTGCGGTAGGCTTTATATATATAGCTCTTGGCGTTCCACTCTTTCGGGGCCGCGTGAAACCGAACGCTTGGTATGGCTGCCGTACGAGGAAGACCCTATCGGACGAAAGGATCTAGTATGCAGTCAACCGTGTTACCGGTCGTGACCTGATTGCTAGCGGAATTGCCGTGCTCGTTAGTTCATTTGTCGTTTTCCTATTCAGGACTCAAATGAACTCTACACTCGCGGCGGCAGTCCTTCTTTCCGTACTAATAGTCGGCGTAGCCATAATGGTCGTTGACAGCCTCAAGACTCAAAAAGAAATGTAATCGCGATCACGTTTGAATCAGAATCTCTGTTGAGAAGCAGTCAATGCCCAGTCGAGAAATCGAAAACCGATGCTGCACTTATTACTAATACTCTTCGGATGAACTTCAAAACTCGATTGTTCGCAATTTTGTGGTCCGCAGGCGTCGTGGGCGTTCTATCTTTTCTGCTGGTTGATCTGTCAGCGTTGTTGAAGCAATTGCCCGTGCCCGCGGGGATGGAAGTCCCGCACATAACTCCGGCATTAAAACTTTTGAGTTTGATTCAACCGACAGTTCTTATGTCTATAGCGGTTTTAATCGGCATTGTGCTGGCTCCCAAAGTCGGTTTGTCATCGCCGGTAGCAGAAGCTATGGCTGGCAAGGGACAACCATTAGGTCCGGTCCTGAAGCCGCAAATCATTCCGGCTTTAATCGGCGGTTTGGCGGGTGAGGTTACAATTATTCTCGTTTGGTTTTTATTGAAGCCACTTCTGCCGCCGGACTTTGTGGCGCGAAGCGCCGAATTAAACAAACTAATTCCGCTTTCAACTCGCTTACTTTACGGCGGCATTACGGAAGAACTATTGCTGCGCTGGGGATTGATGACACTGCTGGTGTGGGCAGCGTGGCAATTAGTTCAGAGAGGGCGGGGGGAAGCCGCAGACGGTTTATTTTGTTGGCGCAATTATTATTTCGGCGATTATTTTCGGTTTAGGACACCTGCCTTTCGCTTTCGCTATAGTTCCCAATATAAATGTCGCGCTAATACTCTATGTTATTAGCGGCAATTCTATTTTTGGCTCGATTGCCGGCTACCTTTATTGGAAGAGGGGGCTCGAATCAGCAATGATGGCCCATATGATGGCGCACATCGTGATGTTGACAGCAATTTGGACCATGAGTCGCTGGCTTTTTCAGTAATATTTACCGTGGTTTGGACCAGGCACGGCGGCACAGGCGCTTACTTCTTTAACGTGAGCAAAGCGATCGTTCATCACTGTTCATTAATAACTCGGAATAGCCATCAGCGCAGCGCCTGCCGCCAAAACCATTGGCACGGCCGAAAGTGGGCCACCCCTCTGGAAGAGTCGAAGCACGGGTGGCGCACGGGCCCTCGAGGAGGAAACATGTCGAAGCAGACTCGGTACCATCTCAACGGCGCTATTCCTGCTCGTGCTGCTTGGCGCGGGAACGGCTGCGGATGCACAGGTCGATTAACAGCGCGCACAGGAGTACTTCAAGGAAGCCCGCGCGCTCTGCGAGCGCGACGGTGGCCGTCTGTGGGGTGTGTCGCTCTGCGCACCGATGGTGAGCAGAGGACGAACGATGCCTAACAAGGCGTTAGATGCTTCTTTTATTGCCGAGCGCTATTGACTCAAGATTCAGATCAAACGCGTTACGTGTAATCATTGAGGGGCTTTGTAACGGTGCGATCCATGGCAAATAATCATTTGAGAGTCTCCACCCTCTAACAAACGAACCGTTTTGGTTGCCTAATTCATGGGTCCTAAGGGCAATCCGGCTCGCCGAACTACGGCTTGCTCGCAAATCTAGGAAGAAACCGTGCAATTCTGTTGTGGGGCCTCAAAAAGACGTTGCCGATTGCCCGATGGGGATCCGAGAGATCGTGAGAATTGAGTGCAACACGCAGGAGAAAAGATGGGGCTAAGCTGATGGCGAGACGACGTTATACTGAGCCAGCCAAAGCAATACCGGGACGTCCGCTAGGCGCGCCACAGTAACAGACGCCTCACTAAGGCTGCTCGGCTAACCGCTTTCGGACCTTGGCCACCACTTTACGAGGTGAGGGATACCAAAGACGATTCGTGTCAATAACCTTTTGGCCATCGAGGGAAACGCTTAACTCACCCAAACCGCCCTTGCTTGTTTCCACTTTAAGATCATCCTCTTTCGACAGTTGAGCCGCCACACTGGCAGCTATCGCTTTTTTATCGGTCACACAGAGCAGTAATGAATTTCTATTTTTCTCATGAACAACAGTCTCCTCTTGGCAGGGTTAGAACGCAAGCGAGTACCGGAACGGATCAATTTTGACACTTTGATCTAGGAAGGTAGCAACGGCGAATCACGCCAGGGCTCAGCATTCGCAATCATAAACTCACAAGTTAATCTTAGAGTTGTTCCCTTCTCCATGTTCGTGGAATCACGCTCCTGCGAGCTCTAACTCGCTGTTGTGATTAAGTGCGGCGGTGCTACGTTCCTCGGTCCCAGGCGAACGTCTCTTTATCACCAATGTCCTTGTGAAGGCCTCGAGTTTCAAACGATCCAGTTTCTCCAAAGGCAGCGTGACCTGGACGGGGCTTCTTGAACGAAAATGCCTTAAATCCTTCTCAGTTCGCTGCTCTCAATGCAGCCGACGATTACTGCCGCTATTTTATCTTGGGATCGATTTCAACGGAATGACGTGCTGACTCACACTGATGTCGTTCAGAGACCGGTACTACAAAAGGAGCGCCCGATTTTGGAGGCGCTCCAGGTGCATACATGTTTAAGGCCAAGTCTCTACCGGGCAATTTGCGGAGGGACATACAGCTTTAGCAACTGTCCGTCCTGGACCAACTCAGGATCAGATTTAACTGCGTGCGATTGCACAACGAACAGGAACCAACCCGCACCAAAGATGTGCTGCGCGTCGATGATGCCAGATGACTCTTCATCCTGTGTTATGAACTTCGCTGGATTCACGCCTGACTCAAACAGCTCCGGGTCGTGATGGGCCACCTCAACGAGAGCGCCAGTGTCTATGCCATACGCCCAGATCTTCGCAACCCAGGAGTTATTGCCTGTGTCCTCCTGAAGGAAAAGCCGGCCAAGGCGATCTATGGTGACGTTGTCAAACATTCTGCCGGGCGTATTTGTTAACAGGATTTCAATCGTGCCACCATCCTGCGGCCGTGTGATGTCATCGAACTGTAGACGCCACAGACGACTGTTTCGTAGGGGACTAATGCTGGCTGTGGTGACGAAGTAGAGCGCGTCCTTGCCATTCCCGCGTGGATCCCATGCGCCATCCTCGGGACGCAGCATTCGGAAGACGCCCTTTGCGATGGAGTCCTGCGACAATTGGAGACCTGAAAGACCAGAGACATCGCCGTGAGATCCGAGTTCGACCAGTTCAAACCTGCCGCTGCCAACGAACCCCGTCATGGCGGATCCTAATCCGAAGTCGTTACTCTCTTCAGTCACGTGAGTATCGTCGCGAAACACTTTTACTCCATAGAGCTTCCCGTTTGTGAGACCAGCTCTTTCAACTTCATTTCCTTCCGCCTGCTTGTTGCCGATGTAGATGTATACCTCGGAGGGGTTATTCGCTGCTGGAGCCGCTGTGTTCAAATCGCCATCATCGAATAGAGCCACTATGGTTTGATCTTTTCCGTGCGGACAGGCAACCACGTTCTCGAAAGACATCTTTCCGAGACGCGGCAACTCCCAAGCCTCGCCTGCGTGTTCTCCCGTAACAATCCTCGCCCACGCGCGTCCGAAATTGACCTCTTCGCCGTTCAGGAAAATGCGTTCCGAAGTTCCTCGATTGCCGTGACGGAACGCCTTCTCGTCAGGCAGGTCTGCCGAGCACAGCCGATCCCAGGTAGTTGTCATCATCTGGTACTGTTGCGTCGCCGCGTTCCAGAGGCGCACATGACTGGGTGATGGCGTCAAGTCCTCGCCCGCCAGGACGCGCAGAGTCTTGCGGTCGATGGTCCACTTTGAAACAAAGGCTCCAGCGGTGCCGTGTGCTCGAACAATGCCCGGACCCGAACTGCCTGCGCTCGCCGTGAGCTCATGATTCATGAACAACGAAAAAGTCTGTCCGTTCCCCAATGCTCCCAAGCCGTCTGGTATTCCCACCATGCGGTAGCCATTCTCCGCCGCATCTCCGACCGTCAGGATGGCCGCGATCTCGACACCCGGCGCCGACGGCAAAACGTAAGGTGGGACATCCGTGGTTGGAGGACTGGCTTGCAGCGTGGATGCCAAACCCACACGATCTAACAAAAGCGCCCCGCCGCCGATCGCAGCTCCTTTTAGTATTGTGCGCCGTGAAATAGTTCGATCAGAACTCATTAAGTAGTCTCCTTTGTTGTATGACTGTGAAGCGAAAGCGCGATCCCACCAACACGCTGCGCGCCGCGAAGCATGTGAAAAGGTGTCGCAATTTTCGTTTCGGAGATTGTGTGGTCGTGAGGCTAAGTGTTTGTTACGGGCAAGCTAAATGGAGGTTAAGTCGATGCCCGTACAATGGTCTCGGAGTACAAAGGGTCGTGAGTCATCTTAACTTTAACCTCACTCGTCGTTCGAGATGATCGCCGTCTAAACGAAACCGTTTGCTGCATGAGAGATTGTTTGGCATCTTTGCAGCCTCGTGAGGCGTCGGCTTGAGTGGTAAGAAACCATTTGAATCAATTGGATGACCGCATACGCTGAAGTCGTCGGGAGCATCGGAGAACTCGATTGAGAAGGTGCCATCCATGGCAACGGTAGCCCAGGGAACTCTGCCATTGATCGGGCGCGTCCCCATTACATAAACAGTCGCGTGGGGACGAGATTGAGTCTTTTTGAAAACAACTCTGCCCCAGACTCGATACGAATAGACGTCTGGCTTCGGCGGCCACGCCGATATTGTCACCGTGCATAGACAGGTCGCCACAATGGTTCCGATGTATTTCATCGACTCGTCAGAACCGAGACTTTGCTCCGTTCCAGGTATCGCTGACGATCGAGTTCTATCACGTTCGACCGGACTAAAAGTCAACAGTCTCAAATCCAGCTAGGCAGTGAATGTAACTGCGCAGGTTGATAATGCTTCGCTAACCGGTTTAATCAAGGACACAAACGATAGTGGATGCAGGCGCTCGTGTCGTTCGTAATCACGCAACAAACCTCTTCTTGGAAACTAAAGCACCTTAAGCAGCGAACTGATACGCCCAACTACTTCCCGAATTGAGAAAGGTTTGACAATGTAATCATTAACTCCTAATTCCTCAACGATCGCGATGTCTTTACCCGAGGCCTTGGCTGAGATAATCACGATTGGTACGGTCTGAGTAAGCGCTTCTTTTCGAAGTCGACGACACAACTCAAATCCACTCATTCCAGGCAACAGCAGATCGAGCAGAATGATGGAGGGAGGGTTCTGTTTGTCCAAAGACGCCGAAAGTCCATCTTCACCGTTAAGCGCGACACGTGTCTCAAAGTCGCTACTCGCAAAACCGTAGCGAAGTACTTCGGCGATGTCTGGATCATCCTCAATGATTAGAACAGGACCGGCCATGCTGGTTCGTCTCAATTGATTCGCCGATTTGACACGTGCAGGTCAAATCACATCTGAAACTTTAAATGCCCTTAGTTAATCTGTTGTAAATAAGCAGTTAAGTATTTGTTACTGATTGCGACGGCCTAGTTCTTGAGGAGTATTGGACTTGACAATAGTTAACCTCGAATTAACTGAAACGTAATCCGTTGTGATTAGCATTCCCGCCCACGCATAAAGATCCTGAAACTACAGGTCTCCCCTATGGCCCTTGTACATGAATTGGATATTGAGATCGCAACCGCGATACTGACCGCGAAGGCGCAATCTCCAGCACAATTGAATGAACTAAAAGAAATCGTATTGAAGGTCCATGCCACCCTTCAGGAGATGGCTGAGAAAGAACGCTTCCGTCCTCGTCGAACGCCCTCACAGACTCGAGGAAACGACATTTGACTTTGAATCGCCTGAGAAGATCGAAGGACTGGCGTGGGGACCTGATCTACCTGACGGAAGACATGTGCTTTACGTAATTAGCGATAACGATCTCAACCCAGTTCTGGCAACGCAAATCTATGCGTTCGCGATTGACCCTTCACTGTTAAACCTTCAAGAACAGATGCTCCCAGGACCGCTCTATCCACCCGGGCAAGTCAAGAAGGCTTTACAGTGAGTGCTTTGGTGGCGGTGCAAACTCTTGGGCCGCCATCTTGTTGAGTTCACCTTCAACGAAGATCATTTATCGTTGCGTGTCACGTTTACGCAATTGCGCGTGCTCCAGCAGCTCAGTGCTGTTTTCCGTTACACTTGTCACGCCTACAAATAAACTCATGTCGCCGGCATTCAGCGCAGGAGCAGTTTTCCCTTCGCTCGCTTCCGATTGCCTGGCGAAACCCTCGCGACTGTTCTTGAGTCTCTGTCTCAAGCGCAGAGTTGCAAAGAAGCTCGAAGCTTGCCAACCAGCGATGCAAAGACAGAAAGCGCCGGCGATATACACAGACCACTTGGCGTCGCCGCTGGGCAGATACGTGATATACAATGCAAGTCCTGAAAAGAGTGCGGCCAGGGTGCTGATCGCACTCATGAAGAGGTTTGTCGAGACGATCTGCTGCGGCGTCTCACCGCCAAAAGTGTTTCGAGTTCGCCCGTTAACATTAGGCAGCCATTCACCGCAACTTTTGCAGTAAGCCTTTGCTGTCTGGTTGCCAGCGCCGCACTTATGGCAATACATCTATGCACCTCCGGGGCTGAAGCATTGTAACTCACGTACGAGTATACAGATTGAAAATTACGCGCGGTTCAAGCACCTTAACGAGAACTGAAGATGACTTTTACGATTGGTAGCGGCTGTGCCGCAGGCAATCGAGAGGATCTGAAATGAGCAACGCGGTCGAACTCATAGAGAGATTTTGGCAGTTGATGAGAAGCAACGACTTTAGATCAGTCGGTGCTGTGCTCGCGGACGAATTTGTGCTCGACTGGCCCCAATCAAATGAACGGATCAGAGGTCGAGACAACTTCGCCGCGATGAACGAAGAGTATCCCGCGCATGGTCGTTGGGAGTTTACGATTCATAGGATCGTTGGAAATGATCTCGAGGCGGTAAGCGATGTCTCAGTAACTGATGGAGTTCAAAAGGGACGAGCCATATCTTTCTTCGCGACAAGGGACGCGAAGATTGTGAGCATAGTTGAATTTTGGCCGGAGCCGTTTGAAGCTGCTGAGAATCGCAAGCATTTGGTGGAGACTGTTGAATCATGAATGCTGAAGAGCTGAAAGCCTTCAATGCCTAATGCATTTCCGATTCGACCTCGCCGCTGGATACGATTTCGTGTGCGTCCACCTCTAAATGCTTAATCAAACGCCCCGGGTGGGTTGCCGGGGCGTGTCACCGACTGGATGGAATGTTGCTGGCGGGATGGCTTCAATGCACACTGCTAATGCCTTGCTT
>JBKPNH010000055.1:0-95828 GCA_046732535.1 Acidobacteriota bacterium | reverse complement strand
GTGCGACAACAGATGCAAGTAACGCAGGCGGCTCGAGGTCTCGATGATGCAGACTTCAAATTCAGGTTGATCCAGCCGCGCGCCGGGAGTGATCGCGAGGTCGCCGCCATAACGCGGCGCATTTCCGATGGCCGCAAACGTCGCCGTATACTCACCGCCGTCGATCTCGAGCGTGAACGGATGCGGATCCCAGAAAGCGAGATGACTAAGGCCGGAGATCCAGAACGCTCCTCTGCCGATGCGCTTCTTTAGCGACGGCTGCACCCGCCGTACGATCGACGCATCGAGTCCAATTCCCGCCATCAACGCAAAATGGCGACGGACATTGTTCGTCTCGTCAATCGCCAGACCCAGATGAATGCGCCGCGACTTGCCTCGCGCGGCGACCACGGTCGCTTCTTCTTCATTCAGCGGCAGACCAAGTTCACGCGCCAGCACGTTTCCCGTACCTCGCGGAATGATCGCGAGTCGCGCTTTGGTCCCGGCTAAACCCTGGATTGCTTCGTTGATGGTGCCGTCGCCGCCCGCGACGATGACGTCAGACGATCCGTTTCGCGATGCACGCGCAGCGAATTCGGCGGCGTCGCCCGGTCCCGAAGTCAGTTTCAACTGAACGTCGACGCCGAGCGACTTCAATTGCGAGACGAGTTCCTGAGTAGGACGAAGCCGGCGCGAGGCATAACGGCCGGTCTTCGGATTTGAAATCAGTATTGCCACAGACCTTCACTATTACTCCAACCGGTAATTTGGCGCCTCCTTGGTGATAATCACGTCGTGAACGTGCGATTCCTTCAAGCCCGCCGACGTAATGCGCAGGAAGCGAGTCTTCTCCTGAAACTCTGCAATCGTGCGGCATCCCGTATAACCCATTCCGGAGCGAAGACCGCCCACCAATTGCGTCACCATGTCCGCGAGCGTTCCTTTATAAGGCACGCGACCCTCGATTCCCTCGGGCACGAGTTTCGATTCGCTCGCCGTCATGTCCTGCGCGTATCGATCGCGGGAGCCTTCGCGCATGGCGCCGATCGATCCCATCCCGCGGTAGCTCTTGAACGAACGACCTTGAAACAAGATCACTTCGCCTGGCGCTTCTTCAGTACCGGCAAACAACGATCCAATCATCACCACGTCAGCGCCCGCTGCAATTGCTTTCGCAACGTCCCCCGAAAACTTCACACCACCATCCGAAATCACTGGTATGCCTTTGCTGCGTGCTGCCTGAACACAACTTGAAATGGCGGTTATTTGCGGCACCCCTGCGCCGGTCACCACGCGCGTCGTGCAGATCGATCCCGGACCGATACCGACCTTGATCGCGTCGACACCGACGTCGATCAGTTCCTGCGCGCCCGCGGTCGTGCCGACGTTGCCGGCGATCAGATCCGTTTCCGGATTGCGGCGTTTGATCTCTTTTACGGCATTAATGACGCGCGAAGAATGACCGTGCGCGGTATCGACCACGAGACAATCGACGCGCGCTTTCACCAACTCGTCAGCACGTTCCTGGTAATCGCCGGTCGCGCCGATCGCCGCGGCGACTCGTAACCGGCCGAGATTGTCTTTTGCCGCTGACGGATACTTGATCGCCTTTTGAATGTCCTTGACGGTAATCAGTCCTTTAATGTGCTTGTCGTCGTCGATGACGAGAAGTTTCTCGATGCGGTGTTTCTGCAAAACTGCTTTGGCCTGGTCCAACGTGGTGCCGACTGGAACCGTGACGAGCGGCTGCTTCGTCATCACGTCCGCAACTGGAATGTCGAACCTTGTTTCAAAACGAAGATCGCGATTGGTGATGATGCCGACGAGGTGTCCGGCCTCATCCACTACCGGCACGCCGCTAATGTGAAATCGCTCCATCACCTGAAGCGCTTCATGAACGGGCCGATCGGGTCGAATCGTGACCGGATCGACGATCATTCCCGATTCCGACCGTTTTACTTTGTCCACTTCCTCCGCTTGCCGTTCGACGCTCATGTTTTTGTGAATGACGCCGATACCGCCTTGTTGCGCGAGCGCGATCGCGAGCGACGCTTCAGTGACTGTGTCCATAGCCGCCGAGCACAGCGGGATCTGCAAACGGATGTTGCGCGTGAATTGAGTGGCAGTGTCAGTTTCGTGAGGGAGAACGTCAGAACGATCAGGAATTAGGAGTACGTCGTCGAAGGTCAATCCTTCGTAGATTTCTGATGTGATCATTTTTTAACTCTAAATGGGCTGTTGATGACCGACCATTATACATAGATCCGTAGTATTCGTAGTTCCGGGGCGCAGTGTTTTGAGCGCGCTTTTGAAACCAGTGGAGAGCCGCAAGTGCGCCCGCGGTCAGTATGGCAAGAATCAGGATAGCGAGGAATACCGTTAATAAAGGAGAACGCGTCGCGGGTGTGTCGGTGTAGACCTTGGAATGCAGCGGGTGCGTGTTGACATCGTCAGATCCCTCGCCGTGTTCCCGCAGATAGCGAGTGTAGCCTTCGATCGCTTCCCCCTCGTCGTAGCCCACGCATCTCGCATAGGCCTTTATAAAACTGCGATTGAAAACACCTCCGGGCAGGCGTTTGTAATCGTTGGCTTCGATAGCTTCGAGATAATGGACGGAAATACGCGTTTGATCGCAGATTTCGCGCAGGCCAATGCCGCGCTCCTCGCGGGCGAGTCGCAATTGTTCGCCTATACTCGCTGCCATCTCCAATCGCTCGTTTCCAGGCTTGGCTAGGTTGGACCGCCGCTCGTATGAATGCGTACAACTCCCACTTTTTCTGCACTATAGCTTGCGCTGCTAAACGGTGTCAAACTTTTGCATCTTAAAAGATTTGCTTCTCTTGCTTCTTGCCGCCTGCGGTGGTACGTTGAGGCCAATTAGTGACCCGGTACAGTCGCTTTTAATTTCTACAATCACAAAGTGAGGATCAAAGAGATGCCCCTGGAAGCACTCGGAATGGTTGAGACCAAAGGATTCGTGGGTGCAGTTGAGGCCGCCGATGCGATGGTCAAAGCCGCGAATGTACAACTGCTCGGCAAAGAGTACATCGGAGCAGGCTACGTGACGATATTCGTGCGCGGCGACGTCGGCGCTGTGAAAGCGGCGACGGATGCGGGCGCGGCTGCGGCACGGCGGGTCGGCGAGTTGATCAGCGTTCACGTTATTCCCCGGCCGCACGCCGAGGTTGAGCGTGTGCTTCCGGTCAATGGGCGCACGGGTTTGAGCCCTGATGAAAGTGCTTTGCAGGGCGGAGCGCGTGGACAACTCGGACAAGGTGATCAGGGACGTTCGCTCACCGGCGCGCGCGACGCTAATAAAGAAAGAACAAGATAGAACTCGGATTGGAGTTCGTCATGTCAGTAGACAAGGATTTGGTTTCCGTACAACAGGCGCGCGATCTCGTCGAGGCAGCGCACCGGGCCCAGGCGCAGGTGGCCCAGTTTGATCAGGAGAAGATCGATCGCATTTGCGAGGTGATGGCCGGCGCGGCGCTCCGTGAGTCAGCGCGTCTCGGAGCGATGGCCGTCGAAGAGACTGGTTACGGCATTCCGGCTGATAAACAGGAGAAGAACCGCTTCGCCGCCGAAGACGTCTGGAACTACTTTCGCGGCCTACGAACCAAAGGCGTTGTTTCCGAGTCGAAAGACGTGGTCGAGATCGCCAGCCCGCGCGGTGTTGTAGCAGGCATCATTCCTTCCACCAATCCAACGTCCACCGCCATCTTCAAAATACTAATCGCCATCAAGTCACGTAACGCGGTTGTGCTGTCGCCACATCCATCCGCAGCGAAGTGTATCAACGAAACGGCGCGCGTGATGCGCGAAGCCGGTGTGAAAGAAGGTTTGCCTGCCGAGGCCATCGGCTGCATGACAACGGCCACTATCGAAGGCACTGAAACGTTGATGAAGCACAAGCAGACGGCGGTGATTCTCGCTACGGGCGGAATCGGACTCGTTCGTGCTGCTTATTCATCAGGCAAGCCCGCGTTCGGCGTTGGTCCAGGCAACGTGCCGGTTTGTATCGAGCGTAGTGCGGACGTTCCGAAGGCCGTCCAGGATATCCTGACCGGTAAGTGTTTCGACAACGGAACGATCTGCGCTTCAGAACAGGCGGTCGTGTGCGACGCTCCAGTCGAACAAGCAGTGCGCGAACAATTCAGACTTCAGGGCGCACACTTTCTTTCCGCGGCAGAAGCGGATCAACTGGGGAAAGTCGTCGCCACTCCGCAAAGATCATTGAACCCCGCGATCGTCGGCAAGTCAGTGGAAGTGATCGCGAAGATGGCCGGTCTCAATGTGCCGCCGGGAACACGCTGCTTGCTCGCGGACGTGGGCGGCGTCGGACGTGACTATCCGTTATCGATGGAGAAGCTGTCTCCCATTCTGGCGTTCTATGTCGCCGACGGCCTATCGGCATGCGCGCAGCTCAGCCAGCAGGTGCTTGGCTACGGCGGCATGGGCCACACTGCCGGCATTCACACGCGTTCACGAGAAGCGGCGGTGAAGTTTGGTTCCGAAATGCCAGCATCGCGCATCACCGTCAACACGCCGACGACGCACGGCGCGATCGGTTTCTCGACCGCGTTGCCGCCATCGATGACACTGGGTTGCGGTTCGTGGGGAGGAAACGTTACTTCCGACAACGTATCGCCGCTGCACCTGATGGACATCAAGCGAGTCGCTTTCGAGACTCGTCCGGTGAAGAGTGTTCGTCCCGCGGCGGGCGTGCAGCAAGCCGCGAGTACGCCACAGCCGGCGCGTGCAAAAGAACCTGCGATTGCAGGCGGCAAGATCGATCGACAGGAGATTGCAGCGATTGTCGATCGCTTCCTGGCGGGCAAACGATTCGAAGCCCCGGCTGTTTCCTCGCCGTTACCGAAGCCGGAGATTGAAGTCGAAGCGGGCAGCATGTACACGGCTCCGCCTCCAGCATCCGTGGTTGCTGAGCCGGTAAGCAAACCCAAGCCCCAAACCTCGCCGGCAGCGCCGCCCGCCACGAACGGAAATAGAGCGGCCGTTGACTTTGTCAGCGAAGACGACGTTCGCCGCGCGATCCAGAAGGGTGAAAAGATTTACGTAACTTCGAAAACGATCATCACCCCCGCTGCCCGCGACCTGGGTGAACCGGCGGAGGTATTCGCTAAAGTCTAATGTTCCTCGCAAGGGTAGTAGGCACCGTCTGGTCCACCAAGAAGACGCCCGATCTCGAAGGCGTCAGGTTTCTGATCGTCCATCCTTACGATCTCGACAAAGAACCTACGCGAAACATCGTAGTCGTCGCCGACCGGCTCGGCGCCGGGACGGGCGAAATGGTGATGTGCGCCTTTGGCAAAGCAGCCAGAACGGCGATAGGGAACCAGGACATGTCGATCGAAGCCGCCGTCGTCGGCATCGTCGATCGAGTGGACATCAACGACACTCTGTCAGATGAAATGCGTGAAGCCGCGCGCAGGCTCGCGCAGGAAAACGGTCGCCCCTAGCATCTGCATTTGACTACTCAGCACCAACCACGGACACTGATCACTCTCCATGGCCAATGAAGATTTGATTTATCGCATCACTCGCGCGGTTTACGAGCGCCTTGGCGCCGGTGCCGATGAACAGATGGTTGAACAGTTGGTCACAGACATCTATCGCGAAGTCGACGCTTCCGCTCCAACCGGCACGACTGGTTCCACTGCTTCATCTGTTTCGTCTGCTGAAGGATCTTCGTCGCGTATGGTCATCTCCGTGTTCGGTTTGGATCATCCGGGCATCGTGGCCGGCGTTTCGCAGATCCTTGCAGAGGCCAGTTGCAGTATCATCGACATCAATCAAACTGTGGTGCAGGGAAAATTCGCGATGGTGATCATTGCCGACACGACACGGGCTCGCGAAAGCACGGCGGAACTGAAGGAACGGCTCCGTCGTGAGGGAGAAAGCCTGGGCGTGCGAATCTACGCCCAACGCGAAGATCTCTTCAACGCCATGCATCGGGTTTGAGATTTGTCCCATATGTCTGAACCTGAAATTGCTCGCCGCTGTACTGCCTGTGGAGTTTCCGTCCGCCAGAGCGCGATCTTTTGTCCACAGTGTGGTAATCCAATCGTCAAGCAGCAGACGACAACGGAAGTTACGCACACAGCGCCGACTCAAGCACTGCGCACGGTCGCCACTGCCGACGATTCACCACCCAATCAACCAGCCGCGACGACGCAGGCGATCCATTCACCACCAACTCAACATCCTTCTACACTGACGGGAGTCGCCGACAACGTGCGCGAGCGAGTAGAAAAGATACGTCACGTTTCAAGCGTTGTTATCGATCAAGCAGCGTACGATCCGAGTCTTCGCTTTCTGCTCGTCGCCGCGCTTTTGTTTGTGTTATTCGTCATACTCGTCATTATCAGCAAAGTGATCGGGTAGACTGATGGAATACACGCAGGCCGAAATACTTCAAACCGTCGCGATGACTGAAATGGAGCATCTCGACGTGCGGACGGTCACGCTTGGTCTTAGCCTGCTCGACTGTAGCAGCGATTCCATCGCCACCATCGCCCAAAAAGCTGGCGACAAGATTCGCACGACCGCTGCTCGTTTGGTGAAGACAGTCGACGAGATTGGCGACGAGTTTGGCATCAGGGTCGCCAACAAACGCATCTCGGTAACTCCGGTTTCGTTGCTCACCGAAGGCGCGAAAGGCGATCCGGTGCAACTGGCCCGCGCTATCGACGATGCAGCCGGTTCGGTCGGCGTCGACTTCCTCGGCGGCTACTCCGCGCTGGTCCAGAAAGGCACGACGGAATCCGAACGACGATTTCTCGACTCGATTCCCGAAGCACTGGCGACGACACAGCGTCTGTGTTCTTCGGTCAATGCGGCGACGACGAGGGCGGGAATCAACATGGACGTCGTGGCCCACGTCGGGAGAATCATCAAAGAAGCGGCCGAGAAGACCCGCGACGGGGGCGGGTTAGCGTGCGCGAAGTTCGTCTGCTTCGCTAACGCTGTCGAAGACAATCCATTTATGGCGGGTGCGTTTCATGGCGTTAGTGAAGCGGATGCCGTGATTAACGTCGGCGTTTCCGGTCCCGGCGTGGTCCATCATGCCGTCAGGCACGCGGATCGACATCTTCCACTGCAAGAGCTCGCGGAAACGATCAAGAAACTGTCTTTCAAACTCGCGCGCGCCGGTGAACTGGTCGGCCGTGAAGCAGCGCGACGTTTGGGGATTCCGTTCGGCATTATCGATCTCTCGCTGGCGCCGACGCCCGTTCCCGGCGACTCAGTCGCGAACATCATCGAAGCGATGGGATTCGAACGCGCCGGCACGCACGGCACGACCGCGGCGCTTGCGCTGCTTACCGATGCAGTAAAAAAAGGCGGCGCCATGGCCAGCGGTTCCGTTGGCGGCATGAGCGGCGCGTTCATTCCCGTATCGGAAGATGCGGGGATGATCGAGGCGGCGCAGCTCGGCGCGTTGTCGCTCGCGAAACTTGAAGCCTGGACCAGCGTCTGCTCTGTCGGAATTGACATGGTTGCCGTGCCGGGCTCGACTTCGGCGGAAACGATCGCCGCGATAATTGCTGACGAGATGGCGATTGGAGTGATGAACAACAAGACCACTGCGGTGCGGATCATTCCGGTGCCGGGACGCGAGGTTGGCGACATGGTCGACTTTGGCGGTCTGTTGGGTAGTGCTCCGATCATGCCGGTGAGCTCATACTCGTGTGACGGTTTCATTCGCCGCGGTGGACGTATCCCGGCCCCGATTCATTCATTGCGGAACTGAGTTATAGTGACGACTGGAGGACGCTGATGCCTGAAGCACTCGGAATGATTGAATGTCGCGGACTAGTGGCAATGATCGAAGCCGCCGATGCGATGGTGAAGTCTGCGAACGTTCGTCTCGTTGGCTGGGAGAAGATCGACGCCGGACTGGTGACTGCGATCGTGCGCGGCGACGTCGCCGCCGTTAAAAGCGCTGTTGACGCCGGAGCCGCAGCAGGCAAGCGAGTCGGAGAGGTTGTCGCCACGCACGTCATTCCCCAATCTCATTCAGACGTAGATCTCGGATTGCCTGTCCTGAACACAGGCGAAACAACGCGTAAGAAGATAAGTGGATCTGTTCGCCCCCGAAGTTGACGATCGGATTGCAGGAGAAGTTCGATGCCGCAGAAAAAACGCGGTTCGACGCCGCCAAAAGCAAGTAGCTCGATGCCGCACCAGGGAGGCAGAGGCGACTCTACTCTGATGGAGAAGTTTTCTTACCATGCCACCCGTGCTACCGGAACATCATACGCGTTTGTGATAGCCGTGGGGGTAATCGTCGTTTGGGCTATCACTGGACCACTTTTCGGTTTTTCTGACACGTGGCAACTGGTAATCAACACCAGCACTACTATCGTCACATTCTTGATGGTGTTTCTGATTCAGCGCGCGCAGAACAAAGACGCCGTTGCGATTCATCTGAAGCTGAATGAGATCGTGGCCGCGATGGAGGGCGCAAGTAACCGGCTGATCGACGTCGAAGATATGAGCGAGGCGGATATCGAGGCGCTGCGCAATTACTACCGCCGGCTAATTGAGCTGGCGAAGAAAGACGAAGACTTCACGATGACTCACTCGATCGAAGAAGCGACGTCTCGCCACGGTCAGAAATACAAGAAGAAGGCGAGTTAGTGACCACGGATTAAAAACGGATCCGTTAATCCGAGGTTAGGGTTTTTTCGGAAGTCGAATCGGCGGAGGCTTCGGAGCGCTTGATCCTCCCGGCGCGTCCCTGCGAGCGAGCCGTCCGTTTCGCGTGAGCGCGATGCGCTTGTCGGAGTTGGAAGGTTGATCCACGGTAACTTTGATTGCGCGGAAAGTGCCGTCCGGAGTCTTGTTAGTCGGGTTGTAGGCGATTACATACTGCGTGCGGAGATCCCGGATGATCTCGTTCGCGATTTGCGGCAACTCTGAAACTGACTCGGGAAAGAAAGCACGACCGCCAGTTTCCTCGGCCAGTTTATTGATTAGACCGACCGCTCGTTCACGCGGGCTCTTACGAATAAAGCCAGCCTCTTTATCCAATTCATTTACAAAACCGATCACGAAGATCTGCACGTCCTCTTCTCGCAACCGGGCAAACAACTGCTCCGACTTGTAGAAACTGTTACGGTCTTCGCCGTCGGTGATCACGATCAGCGCGCGGCGGCGGCGGTCGCCGAGTGCGTCACCTTTCTTGTATTCGGAAACATGTTCGGCTGAGAGATAGACTGCGTCGATGATGGCTGTCTGACCGCCTTCGACGTAGAAGCTATCGAGTCCATCCACTAAAAGGTCTTTCTTATCAGTGAAGTCCTGGACCGTTTCAATCTTGTCGCTGCTGATGAAGCGGACGAGAAACGTTTCGTCGCCCGGGCGGTTGGCATTGATGATTGTTTTGCCCGCTTCGATCACGGTAGGCAGTTGTGAGCGCAGCGAGCCGGACGTGTCCACCGCAAGACCGTAACTGATCGGCACTTCTTCGCGCGTGATTCTGTCGATCGTCTGCGGCACGCCGTCTTCGAATACGTGAAACTCATTTTCACGCACGTTATTAATAGGCCGATTGTTGCGATCGATCACGCGGACGTGGAGTTGGACGAGATCGGTATCGGTCCGGAGTATGTCGCCTTCCTCGATGAGCTCAGGAGGAGTCGGTGTGGGAGTGGGTTTGAGTTTCGGTACCGGTGGTGGTTCACCCAATGTCGGCGCGCCAGTTCCCGCGGGTCTCTGCGTCGGGCTGGGACTCGGGCTGACAGCCGGCTTGGCCGGCGCCGGCGTCGTACTTCGAGGCCGGTTCTGGCCTTCAACGGACAAACCAAACACGAATGCCGAAATAATCAGTGCACACGTTACGAAAAATATCGTACGTCTCACATTCGATTTACGAACCAATCGGAACTCCTCACGCACACGAAACGCTCCGCGGACCCAGAAATCGGGACGGGAGCGTCAAAAGCATTTTACACCCGACAAAACAGGCGATGCTGGGGCAACCAGCGTCGCAAAACCATCTGCGGTAGCCAGACGCACACGAAACAGATGCGGCAGAGCTAATTCCGCGTTGCCGACAGGCCAAGCTTCATAGAAGGGCCTTAACGGGCGCCGGCCGTGGCGAAGTAACCTTCCTTCGAACGCACGAACAACTTTGGCAGACCGCGTGGCGGCGTCACTCTCACCTTGACCTTATGCCATTTGCCGTCATTCACAAAGGTGTCGGGCTTGTAGCCGATGGAGTACTGGTGCCGCAGTTCCAGGGCAATCTGTTCGAAAATATCGTCCATTTCGGCGGCTGACCGAGGAAAGAACGCCTTTCCGCCAGACACGCCGGAGAGCTCATCCAAAACTCCCTGTCCTTCCATTCCCAGCGAGCTGCCGGCATCGCTGCCGCTGAGAATACCGATAGCGTAAAGCGTGACGTCCGACTCTTTCAACAGCTTGCGCAGCTCGTTGAAGGTGTAGCGAGAGTCGTTGTCCTGTCCGTCGCTAATCAGGAGGAGGGCGCGCTTGGGATGTGCTCCGCGTTGCACCTTTTCCACGCCGAGGTAGCAGGCGTCATATAACGCCGTCTGGCTCTTGGTCTCGACGAAGGTCAGCTTGTTGAGAATCGAGTCGCCGTCTCGTGTCTTGTCGAGCAGCAACTGGGCGCGTGAATTGAAGGCAATCAGGAAATACTCGTCGGAATCGTGGCTGGTTTGGATGAACTTGGCCAGCGCGTCGCGAGCGCGTTTTACTTTGTCGCCGCTCATCGAACCAGAGACGTCGAAGATCACGCCGACGGAAACCGGTGAGTCGTCGTCGCTAAAAAAAGTGATCTGCTGTTCCTGTTTATTGTCGAAGACGGCGAAGGCGCCTTTGCTCAGGCCGGAGACGTAGCGTCCGTAAGTGTCGGTTACGGTGACGGTCAGCGTGATCAGGTCGGTGTTGGTAATCAGCGACCGGTCGTCTAGTTCGGTGCCCAGTTTCGGCGTCGGCGTCGATACCGCGGCTGGAGCGGACACGGGCTTTCCTTCAGCGGGCGCGGGCTTCTGTGGAGTGGGTTCCTGACTATTAACAGTAACAGCGAACGAAAAAGCAAACGTCACAGCAATGAGCGACAATGAAACTGCCGTGATTCTGGTGGCGCAGCGAGTCGGTAAATACATGTCACCCCCGGCTACAGTCGTCGATTCAATTTTAAAACCGGTCAGGGTCGTGGGAACTTGTCAACACAGATGCTCGCTGGGGAGCGAGTGATGTCCGAGCTTTACAACTCAGTCTGTGAAATGTTCACGGGGAGACGGCCGCGCGCGTTTCATTAATCGGTGTTGGCACGGCCATTCTAGGACAGGCCCACCGCCATGCGCAAGAACGTTCTGGCGGCGGGTCTGTCACTCCGTGCCTGGAGGAACACGGGTCTCGGAAGAAGCGTTAGTTGAGCAAATTCCCGCTCGGTTCCTGCATCTCATTCTGTTCCAATCGCGGGGACGCTCCTGGTTTCTCAAACTAGGGAAACTTTCCTCTAATAAACGCGTGATATACTCGCGAATCGGTTCAATTCGCGTATTTAAGCAATGGCTGAGTTCATATGTAGATTAGGGACGCCTGCGGGCGAGGTGGTGACGCGCACTATCGAGGCCACGGGGATTCATGAAGCGCGGGCGCGACTCGAACGCGAGGGTTTTCGTGTATTTAACGTCACTCCGCCGAAGACGTCGGGTGTCATCGCGTTGACGCGGCTCGGCCGTCCGGGCGGCCATCCGCGTGTCAAGGCGAACGACTTTCTCATCTTCAATCAGCAGCTCGCGGCGCTGGTTCGCGCCGGTATCCCGATACTTCAGGCGATTACGATGTTGCGCAAACGTGCGGCATCCGCTCGTCTGCGCGCTGTTCTGGGAGACGTGGAGGAGCAGATTCGCGGAGGCGCGGCGCTGTCAGAGGCGTTTGCCCAGCAGGGCGGCATCTTCCCGCGCATCTACACGGCGTCGATTCTGGCCGGCGAACGATCGGGCGCACTCGATGAGGTGTTGAGCCGCTACGTCAATTACATGAGACGCAACGTCGCCTTGCGGCGAAAGATTCGCGGCGCGCTCGCGTATCCGGTGTTTCTGTTGTTTGCCTCGGCATGTATGGTGACATTCCTGACGATCTACGTCGTACCGCGAATGTCGGACCTGTTCACGGGCTTCGGAAACGAACTGCCGACCGTGACGCAGATTGTCGTCGGATTGTCGCGGTGGATGTCCAGCAATGTGCTTTGGTTTGGTCCGTTGGTCATCGTCGGTTCGGTGCTGTTGTTTTTATGGTCGCGGACGCCGAGCGGTAAGCTGCAGATCAGCGCGTTGATTTTGAAAATACCGCTGGCCGGGAGTCTGTCGGTGCAGTTGTCGGTGGCACAGGCGACACGCTCGCTGGCGACATTGCTCGCGGGCGGCATCACGCTGGTTGAGTCGTGGGAAATCGCGTCTGAGTCGATCACCAATCTCGAACTGCGTCGGCGCAGCGAGTCGATTCTGCCGATGATTCGTGAAGGCCGCTCGTTTACGGAGAGTTTGGAGTCGGCTGGCTGGATGCCGCTGCTGGCAATCGACATGATCGGAATCGGCGAACGATCCGGCAGTTTGCGCGAGATGCTGGACGAGGTTGCGGTGTTTTACGACGCTGAATCGGAAGTGCGGCTCGAACAGTTGACGACCACGCTCGAGCCTGCGATTCTTGTCGTCATGGGTGGTGTCGTGATAACGATTCTCCTCGCGATCTACCTGCCAATCATTCAATCGATCTCGAGCGGTGCGGGAGTGACCGGGGCCCGCTGACGGTCCATTCGGAAGTATTTATGAAGGAAGTTTCAGAAAACCAGAATCCGGTTGTTACACCGGTCATTCCGCCTGCGGCAAGCGGCGCTCCGACGAGCGCAGACGTCGCTCCGACGAGCGCAGACGTCGCTCAGAACGGCGAGCACGAACCGCCCGAAATGAAAGCCGCGAAGGAACTCGCGCGACGCTATCGTCTGCCGTTCGTCGATCTCCTCCCGCCGGATCGCGAATCTCCAATCGACTACCAGTTGTTTGTTGAAGTGCCGGTGGACTTGATGGTCCGCCACCAGTTCGTGCCGCTCAAACGCGACGCGAAAGGCTTGCACATCGCGATGGCGGATCCGACCGACCTCGAGCGCCTCGACGAAGTTTCCGGCACGCTGCGCACTCGCGTCATTCCGTACGTCGCCACTGCCGGCGCCGTCGAAGTTGTTCTGCGCAAAGGCGACACGACGCAGCGCGTCTTGCAGGAAGCGGCGTCGGGATTTCGTATCTCGCTCGTCAGGGAAACTGAACATGGCGAGGAAGTGCTCGATCTCGATCGACTGGCGACTGACTCCGAGATGTCGCCGATCATCAAACTCGTCGACACGATCATTTATAACGCGATGGAGTCGCGTGCCTCCGACATTCACATCGAAACGCGTGACACGGAAGTCCAGGTCAAGTACCGCATCGACGGTGCGCTGTACGCCAAAGTCGATCCGATCGACATCGCGTACCATCAAACGTTGATCTCGCGTATCAAGGTCATGTCCGAACTGGACATCGCCGAGCGACGCGTGCCGCAGGACGGCCGTTTCCGAGTTAGATATAAAGGACGAAACGTCGACTTCCGCGTCTCGATCATGCCCACGATCCACGGCGAAGACGCTGTGATTCGTATTCTCGACAAAGAGCAGATCAACGAAGAGTTTCGAAATCTGAATCTGCACGTAGTCGGGTTTGCGGAAGAAGACCTGCGGAAGTTTCGCCGTTACATCGCGGAGCCGTACGGCATGGTGCTCGTCACTGGACCAACCGGCTCCGGCAAGACGACCACTCTGTACGCCGCGCTGAACGAGATAAGAAACGAAGAAGACAAGATCGTCACGATCGAAGACCCGGTTGAGTATCAACTTCACGGCATCACGCAGATTCCCGTGAACGAAAAGAAGGGACTGACGTTCGACCGCGGCTTGCGTTCGATCCTGCGTCACGACCCCGACAAGATCATGGTCGGCGAGATCCGCGACACCGAAACCGCTCAGATCGCAATTCAATCGGCGTTGACCGGACACCTCGTGTTCACCACTGTTCACGCCAACAACGTCATCGACGTGATCGGGCGATTTCTGAATATGGGTGTCGAGCCGTATAATTTCGTTTCCTCGCTCAACTGCGTCCTCGCGCAGCGCTTGATTCGGATGCTTTGTCAGTACTGTAAGCGGCCTTATCATCCGACCGACGAAGAGCTGACCGAGGCGGGTCTCCGGCCCGAGGAGCATGCGGGGCGAGTGTTCTATATGAACGTGGGTTGCGACGCCTGTAACCACACCGGTTATCGAGGCCGCACCGCGATTCACGAACTGCTGGACTTGTCGGATAATATCCGCGAGATGATTGTCGAACGGCGGCCAGGCTCAGAGGTGCGCCGGGCAGCGGAGGCGGAAGGCTTAACGAGCTTGAGAACGTCCGCTCTTCAGAAGGTTTTTAGCGGGATTTCGACCTTGCACGAGATCAACCGCGTCACATTTGTAGAGGAATTAAACGGTACAAAATAGGGTATTCAAACAGGGTGTTTCAGCCTTCCCCGGCCTTTCCCCGACCGTGCGTTCAGTCCCCCGACAGGGCAATGTATTTAACCCGTGTTACGGGAACAAAAAAATAAGGTTCGCGTGTAAGGAAAACGGCAGCGCGGATCTTGCATCTTAGGTCGTCGCGGCTGCATTATTAGGGTCGCATTTAGGGTCGCTAAATTTCCACCACCCCGGACGAAAATGTCATGAGAAACAACACTAGAAGTCGAACACTAATCTCTTTCGTTTTGGCCATGAGCCTGCTCTCCTTACCGATCACGGCTTTTGCCAAAAAGGGCGATAAGAACTTCAAGCGTGGCATGCAGTACGAGCTATCACAACAGTGGGACAAAGCGGCCCAGGAGTTCACCCTTGCGGTGGCTGCCGATCCGTCGAACATGGAGTATCAGCTCCACTTTCGGCGCGCGAGTTTCAATGCTTCGCAGACGTACATGCAGCAGGGACGCTCGTTGGCAGAGCGAGGCGATTTCGTTGGCGCCTACAATGCCTTCCGCCAGGCGTACGGTTACGATCCGGTGAACGAGCTCGCTGTATCGGAGATGGAGCGAATGCTTCGCATGCAGGCCGTCAAGGAAGGCAGGACGACCAGCGGCAATGGCGATGGTAATGGCAACGGCCACGGCGGTCCCGAGAGTGGCGGCACTACGCCGGTAGTAGGTCAAGCGCAGGATCCGATCGCGCCCCGCGAACAGCAGCTCCGCATCATCAACTACAACGGCGATCTCAAAACACTGATTCGCAATCTCGCGGACCAGCTCAATCTCAACGTCATTTTTGATCGACAGTCGTTCACGCAGTCTCGTCCTATCGACATCAACCTGAAGGACGTCACCACGGCGCAGGCGCTCGATTACGTCTTCCTGCAGGAAGGTTTGTTCTTCCAGAAACTCAGCCGCCGCACGATCCTCGTCGCGGACCAGGCGCGTCGCCCACAGTATCAACAACTGGTGCTGCGAACGTTCTTCCTGTCGAACATGAAGCCGGCGGACGCGCGGCAACTGGTCCAACAGGCGATTCCACCGTCAGTGGGCCGTCCGCAGACGATCGTGGTCCCTGACGATGCGACTAACAGTTTGACCGTTCGTGACACTGCCGAAAACGTTCGCTTGATCGGCGACCTGCTTCAGAGTATCGACAAGGACCGCGCCGAAGTGGTCATGGACGTGAACATCTATGAAGTGTCGAAGAACGACCTGTTGGCGTTCGGTAATCAGATCAACGCCACGTTCGACAACGGTCTCGGCGGATCGCCGGGCTTCTCGTTGTTGACCGACAACGGCGTGCTCAGTTCAGCCGCCCGCGGCGTCAGCCTGGCCGGTCAAGTCGCTGGTATTCCGACCGCGTTGGCAGGTGCGTTGGTGATTCCGCCTTCGGTGCTGCGTGCGTTCCAGAGCAGGGACAACACGAAGCTGATCGCATCCACTCAGGTTCACGCATTCAACGGTGAAGAATCGACGGCCCGCATCGGACAGCGCGTTCCAGTGCAAACGGCGCAGGCCTATCCGTTCGGGGTTCAGACTGGAACACCGACGCCGGGAATCGGGCAAAATCCTTTCCCCAGCGGTGGTTTTCCGGTCATCAACTATGAGCCAACCGGTCTGACGTTGAAGTTCACGCCGCAGGTGTTTCCGAACCTCGACGTCCAGGTGAAGATGAACATCGAGCAGAAAGACGTGATCGGCGCGAGCACGTTGACGCCGACGTTCACTGAACGAACGATGACAGGCACCGCTCGTGTTCAGAACAATCGTACGATGATGCTCGCCAGTATCTCGACTGACATCGAAGCGCGCGGCCGCAGAGGCATCGCCTTCATCAGCGGTCTCCCGTTCATTGGTCGTTTCTTCACGGCGCCAACGAAGGACATCCGCCAGGTCGATATCGTTATCAGTGTGACTCCGCGTGTGCTTCGCGCGCCCGCTGTGACGCCGCGCGACCTGGAGATGAGGCCCAGCGGTACTTTGCAATCGCCGACGACGGGATTGCTCGCCGACATGATGCGCGAGACGGAGCGTGAAGAGCAGATCGCCGCAGCGCGCGCACTTCCGCGGCACGCTGAAATTAAACTTCTGGATCCGCCGGTGGAAGCTGCGAAGGCAATCGACGCGACGCTGATGAAACCGGCCCAACCGGTTAACAATCCAGTTAACAACACGGCAGTTAACAACACGGCAGTTAACAACACGGCAGCGCCCGTGCCGGCAAACACGAACCCCGCGCCGGCGCCCGTACCGAATGATAAGGCGACTGCCGCAAACAACAACAAACCGGCCGCGATGGAAGAATTGCCGTCGTTCGTGCCTGCTCCGAAGTCGCTCGTCAGCGAGAAGGCAGCAGCCGACGTTGCGGCTGTTAACCCGAGTGCTGCCGGAGCCCAGAATGCCGTGCTGACCAGTGCGTCCAGGGCGACTGACACTTCGCTCGATACGAAGTTGGGAGCCACGCGCGTGGCCCAACTCAGTTTCCTGCCGGCTGACGACGTCATGAAAGTCGGCGAGAAACGTCGTTATGCCATTCAACTGAATTCAGATGTTCCTTTGACCCTGGCGCTCTTAGCATTGAGGTTTGATCCGAAGGTAGTGAAGGTCCATGCGCTAACAGCAGGCAGCCTGCTCGGCTCGCCGGCTGACGGCGCGCCACTCTTCACGCCGTCGATCGATGCGTTAGGTGTTTGCTTGATCTCAATCTCTTCACTCAACGGCAAGGCATCGTTCCGTGGATCGGGGCCGCTGCTGTTTATCGACGTCGAAGCAATTGGCGAGGGCAATGCCTCGCTCGTCTTCGACAAGGAGAGGTTGCACCTGGTTGCCAGTGACGCTCGCGATGTGGTGTCGGAGGTGATACAGGGAACAGCAACCGTGAAACAATAGAAATGTTGAACGGGAACAGGCAGTACGCAGCCCAACAACGCGGCGACTGGGTGAACAGGATTAAGTCTTCTGGTCGCCGCGTTCCTTTGCGCGCAACGTTTCATCATGGCGAGCATGGCTTCTCGCTAATGGAGTTGGTGATCACCATCACCGTGATGACCATCCTGACACTCGGCGTGATGCCTCTCGTGAAGGTGACTCAGAAGCGGCAGAAGGAACAACAACTGCGCGAAACGTTGAGACAGCTTCGCACCGCGATCGACGAGTTTCATCGCGACACGGTGGGAATGGTTTGCACCGGAACCGGCCTGACGGGAGGAGGGCAGGGAGGTCAAATACAACAGCAGCAGCAGCAGAACGCCTTCATCGATCCCCGCAGCAAGGTCGTCATCAGCGACTGCACGATCTTTGGAATCGATAACCCGGACCATTTCCCGCCCGACCTCGAAACGCTCGTCAACGGCGTCAACGTGATTCCGAGGGGCATCGGCCCGGGTCAACTCGGCGGCCAGGGCCTCCAGGGCACCAGGCCGATGAGCGAGCAGAGCCAGTTGTCGACCAAACAGAAGGTCTACTTGCGAGGACTGCCTGTCGATCCGATAACGGGGAAAGCCGAATGGGATTTGCGGTCATCATACGACAGCGCGGACGCCGGCTCGTGGGGCGGCGAGAACGTCTTTGATGTGCGGTCCAAGTCGAAAGAGAAGGCATTGAATGGGGAGCAGTACAGTGATTGGTAGAATTGAGGCGCACTTGAGACGTCGATCGGAACCGCGCTCGTGGATGGCGAGAGGATTCACCTTGCTTGAATTGATGATCGTGATCTCGATCATCATCATTCTCGCGGCCATCGCCTTGCCGCAGTACCAAAAAACCATCATGCACACGCGCGAGACAGTGTTGCGCGACAACCTCTTCAAGATGAGGTCGTTGATCGACCAGTTCGCTGCTGACAAAGGACGCCTGCCCCAATCGCTCGACGAGCTCGTCACCGAAGGCTACATGCGTGAAGTGCCTGTCGATCCGATGACGAACCAGAAGGACTGGGCCATCACCATGGGCGATGATCCGAATTCACTCGACGGCGGCCAGGGCATGACGGACGTTCACTCCGCTTCTGAAGATACGTCCCTCGAAGGATCTCCATATCGCGAGTGGTAGCCGCGTCACACTAATCTGATGCCCAACCTGATCTCCAGACTCATCGAACCCTGGTTTCCGGCCACCGCGATCGGCCTCGAAAAAGGCGTCGCTTCCGTGGTGCACGTGGAACAGATGAAAAACAACGCCTACCGCCTGCGCCGCGCGGCGACTTTCAACATCTCCGAATCACTGCTCCGTCCCAGCTTCGACCAACCGAATATCCAGGATCCAGCTCAGCTCGCGACTGTTCTGAACGACCTTGCATCCAGTGCCGGCTTGTTGCGCCAGAAGCGCTGGTCGTTGAGCTTGCCTGAAGCAACGACGCGCACCCAGGTGCTGACTACCGAAGGGCAGACGCAATCGGGCAGCGAACTTCAGGAAATCCTGACGTGGAAGATCGAACGTGGCTTCGGCGCATCGCTCGACGAGCTTTCAGTCTCCAAAGAACGGCTGCAAAAGGACCCGCAGGGACGCGACCGTTATCTCGTCATTGCAGTCAGGAAAGCAGTGCTCGCGGAGTACGAAGCCGTGCTCGAATCGTTAGGTTGGCGCACCGGCCTGATTCTGCCGCGGCATCTCGGCGAGGCGCAATGGCTGACGCGCAACGGCGCGGCGGGCGATTCACTCCTGTTGAGTGGTTTCACTGAAGGTTTTACCGGCATCATCTTCCGAGACAAGTACCCCTTGATCCTCCGCACCGTCATCTGCACCGAAGATGAATTCGAGGACGAATTCTATCGTTTCCTGCTTTTCTACCGCGATCGCAGCACTCCGGAGGGACCGGAAGGCGTCTCCAAACTGTCGCGGCTGATGATCATGGGCGATGGCATCACCAAGGAGCGAGCGGGTGAGATCGTCAACGAAACAACCGGCGGGGATTTGCGCCCGCTGGACGCTCATGAGCTCGGTTTACAGCTTCCCAGCCGTGATTTCAGTTTCGACGCGGTCGCGGCGCCCGCCGGCCTCGCGACTTTGTCCTTTTAGTCGCCAACCCATTGAAACAATCCGTCTTAGCCAGACGTAACAGCCTTGTATCATGAACGTTGCCGCCTTCACCGACCGCGATCTGGTTGCGACTGCCGTCAGTGGCACCGAGGGAAGTTTTGAGGAACTCGTCCGCCGCTACCAGCGCCCGATCTCGGCTTACGTCTATCGCATGGTCGGGAATTACGAGTCAGCACTGGACTTGACGCAGGAGATCTTCATCAAGGTCTACAACTCCCTCGACCGTTACCGCAGCGAATTCAAGTTTTCGACCTGGATCTACAAGATTGCTCATAATGCGGCGGTCGATCACCTTCGCCGCACCGCGACTCGCGAACAGCCGCTCGTCGTCGGGGCGGAAGGCGAGCAATTTGATTTGCCGATCGAGTCCGGCCGTTTGAGCCCCGAACAGGAGAGTGAACAACGCGAACGCCGAGTGGAGATTGAGACAGTGGTTCGCGCGCTGCCCTCCAACTATCGCGAGCTCATCATCCTGCGCCACTCGCAGGACCTCAGTTACGAAGAGATTGTGGAAGTGACCGGGCTGCCGTTAGGCACCGTCAAGAACCGCCTGTTTCGCGCCCGCGAAATGATGCGGCAGCAATTTGTCGAGAAGGGAATCACCGGCATTTAATGTCGACAGCGGATCAAAAAGGAATCTGCGAGAGAGATCTATTCGCGGCGTACGTCGACGGCGAGCTCGACTCCGAGTTGACGATTCTTTTTGAGGAGCATCTCGAGAGCTGCGCTTCGTGTCGCGCGGAACTCAGAGCGCATCGCATGTTCGTGTGTGAACTGGATGCTGCGTTGACAGACGGCGTTGAGATCGCGGTACCGGCAGGTTTTTCCAGGATGGTAGCCGCCCGTGCGACCAGCGACATGCGCGGCGTTCGCACGCGTTCTGAACACCGGAAAGCATTGAGCATCTGCCTCGTGCTGGCGCTCGCAGGATTCGCGTTGATCGGCTCAGGCGCGCGCGATGCGGTGTTAGCTTTCGGCGAACGATTCGTTGCAGCTTCGCTGAGTGTCGGCGAGTTCTTGTCGGGCGTCGTTTATGACGCCGGCGCTGCCGTCGCGGTCATCTTTGGAGTTTTGAGCAGGAAGCTCATCGTCGAAACCGGCTCGTTGGTTCCTGTGCTGGTGCTGCTCGGCGTTGCCATTCTGATACTCTCGCGCTTGATATCCGACTATCATCGCACGGGCGCAACCGAATAAGGGGGCCGCCTGTTGGCAATGGTAATAAGTCGCTCACAAGCCAACTTCCAAACTCTACAAGTTCCTCAGTGTCTCAGGAGACCCGGCCTGGGTCATCTCGTCGCGCTCACGGTTTGGCTGCTCCTGTTGGCGGGCGCCGTCCATGCACAAGGTTCGGCGCCGGCGGAAGAAAAAGTGGTTTTAGTTAACGGAACCACCGATAGCACCGTCTTTGGAATAGGGAACTCTGTCCGCATCAGTGGCACGGTCAAACAAGGCGCGATGTCGTTTGGCGGCGACGTTACTGTCGAGGGCGTGGTGGAAGGCGACGTTGCGGCTATCGGCGGTGACGTCATTCAACGCGCAGGATCGCGGATCGGCGGCGATGTGATCGTCCTGGGCGGAACGTATCGAACTGAAGATACGCCTCCGAATCGAAAGCACGAGGCGATGACGATCATGTACGCTGGTTACCAGCAGGAGCTGCGCGACATGATGCGCAATCCGACTGGATTGTTCAGTCCCCGTTGGACGCCCAGTTACCTCGGCACCCGATTCCTCGTCGTGCTTTTCTGGTTCATTGTTTCGCTGGCGTTGACGGCGGCGATGCCCGGCACGATCAGCCGCGGTATAGCGCGATTGCAGTTGACCAGTTTGCGAGTGGCGACGATCGGGTTGATCGGCGTCGTCGTGCTGTTCTTCGGCGTGCTGTTGAGTTTGTGGATCATGCCCGAGCCGATTCGAGTTTTGGTAGGACTGATGGCCCTGCTGCTATGGATAGTTGCCAGTCTATTCGGCCGCGTAATCCTCTACGCGGCGACCGGCCGCTGGCTGCAACGCAAGTACGTTCCGGTTGGAAAGAGCTCAGAGGCTGTGGCGCTCCTGCTCGGGACCGGTTTCTGGGTCCTGCTGACGTCGCTTCCCTACGTTTGGCCCTTGATGGTTGGCTTTATTTTGATCATTAGCTTTGGTCTTGCCTTGACTGCGCGTTACCGGGTTGGCTGGAAATCCGTGTACTCTGTGTTTTGAACAAAAACTCCATAAACTCGTATTCCGTGGTGTTTACGAGTCAGAAAGGACTTGTAATGAGGGCGTTAGTTTTCTCGGCCATAACACTGATTACATTGACGTTTGCAGGTTCAGTTTCCTATGCCCAGGGCACTGATCCGAACATCACCGCCAAGCACGCGATTGGCGAGGTCAAATCGATTGATGCGGCGACGAAGCAGTTGACGATCAAAACAGATGCGGGCGCTGCGGTGACCGTTTCAGTCACTGAAAAGACGACCTACAAAAAGCTCGCGCCCGGCGAGCAATCGCTGACCAACGCCACCGACGTCGCGTTTACCGACCTGGCCGAAGGCGATCGCATCATGGCGAGGGGCAACGTCGCCGCGGACCAGAAATCGGTTCCTGCCACGATGATCATCGTGATGACCAAGGGCGACCTCGCGAAGAAGCAGGAAGCGGAACGACTCGAGTGGCGCCGCCGGGGAATTCTCGGCGTGATCACGGCCCTGAAGCCCGACACAAAAGAGATCACGATAAACAACCGCACGATGGCGGGCACGCAATCGATCGTAATTCCCGTAAGCGATAAGACAGAGATGAAGCGCTACGCTCCCGACTCGATCAAGTTCGGCGACGCCAAACCCAGCGACTTCGGTGAATTGAAAGTCGGGGACCAGTTGCGAGCACTGGGTGAGAGAACCGAAGACCCGCTGCGTTTCAATCCGCAAAAAATTGTGACCGGAAGTTTCCGCACCGTCGGCGGTGTCGTGACGGCCGTGGATCCGGCGACCGGTGAGATCAAAATCAATGAGCTCGAGAAGAAGACGCCGCTCGTTATCGTCATAAAGCAGGACGCAGTCCTGAGAAGGTTTCCTTCGGATATGAGCGCGATGATGGGTGGTTTCGGACGCGGTCCGGGCGGTCCCGGTGGCGCTCCCGGCGGAGCCCCAGGTGGAGCACCTCCTGCCGCTCCGGCTGGTGGAAGCCAGGCGCAGACGCAGAGGCCGCAAGGTACTCCAGGAAGCGGCGGTCCCGGTGGGCCAGGAAGTGGGCCGGGCCGTGCAGGCGGCTTCAATATCAACGACATGCTCGAACGGCTGCCGACTATTTCCGTTGCCGATGTTAAGGTCGGCGACACCATCATCGTTTCCAGTACGCAGGGAGTCGACCCGCATCGTTTGACTGCGATTTCGCTAGTCGCGGGCGCCGACACTCTGCTCGCTATGCTGGCGCCGCGGCCCCAACCGGGGCAAACAGCGCCAAATCCCGCCGCGGGCTTAGGCAGTAGCGGCATTTCATTCGGTATCGGCTTGCCATAAACATCAGGCTTTCGCCCTCGACTTGATGGTGAAGGCCTGGTTATTTCCAACCAAGGCTTTGTCCTTATTCCCCAAAGGTTTTGCCATGAAGTCTACCCGATGTTCCCTCCCCAGGCTTTTCAGCTCTGCCCTGGTTCTCCTTTTCATTTCAGCTCTCGCGGTTGCGCAGCAGTCGCGAGGGACCTTGCGCGGCTCTATCACTGACGAACTAGGCGCTGTCATTGTCGGCGCTAACGTCGTCCTGACGGACGCGAACGGCGTGCAAAAGAAGACGACGACGAACGCCGAAGGTCTTTACACCTACGCGGGTTTGGCGCCGGGCAAGTATTCGGTTCAGGCCAACGCGCCGGGCTTCGCGCTCTCTGAAGAGAAGCAGATCGACGTGACTGGCGCTCGTCAGACTGTCGATCTCACTCTAAAGGTGACGATCGAAGAGAAAGTGACGGTCCAGGAAACACCAGTCAGCACCGAGGCGACGAACAATGCCAACCAGACCGTGATCGCCGGCAAAGATCTCGATGCTTTGCCTGACGATCCCGACGAATTGGCGGCGGCGTTGCAAGCGCTGGCTGGGCCATCCGTCGGCCCAAACGGCGGACAGATCTTCATCGACGGCTTCACCGGCGGCACCTTGCCGTCGAAAGACTCGATACGCGAGATTCGCATCAACCAGAACCCGTTCGCCGCCGAGAACGATCAACCGTCTGGGCGTATCGAGATTCTGACCAGGCCTGGAACTGATAAATTCCGCGGCGGCTCGTCGGTCAATTTCACTGACGAGAGTCTGAACTCGCGCAACCCGTTCGCGATCAGCTCCAGCAAGCGAACCCCGTTTCAGATTCGTCAGTACGACATGAACCTGAGCGGGCCCATCGTCGCGCGAAAAGCGTCATTCTTCGTCAACTTCGGCCGCATCGAGACTGACGACAACGAACTCATCCGCGCCACGATCCTCGACGAGAATAACAACATCCTCGACGTGGGCGACGCGTTCCTGACGCCGAAACGCAACACGTTCTTCAGTCCGCGCGTTGATTACGCCATCAACACCAATCACACGCTGGTGGCCCGTTATAGCTTCAACCGCTTCACTTTTGAGAACCAGGGTGTCGGCGGTTTCTCACTTCCGGAACGCGCCTTCAACTCAGTCTCGACGAACCACAACGTGCAGTTAACCGAAACGGCGATCCTGAATCCCACGACGATCAACGAGACGCGCTTTCAGTATTCGTTTGGACGTTCTGAACAGCTCGGCGACAGTTCGGTGCCAGGGTTGAACGTTAGCGGAGCGTTCAGTGCGGGCAGCTCGCAGGTGGGCAATTCATTCAACGAACGCCGCAGTTGGGAATTGAACAACTTCACCGCCAAACAAAAAGGTACGCACGCGATCAAGTTTGGCGGCCGCGTGCGTCACGTGAGTGTCGACGATAACAATGAGAATAACTTCGGCGGGACATGGTTCTTCACCGGCGGCTTCGGACGGACCAGCATTCAACGTTATCAACTGACATTGCAAATGCAGGAGCAGGGGTTCACTCCCGAACAGATTCGCGCCGCAGGTGGCGGCGCAGCCGCGTTCAGCATAAACGCGGGAAACCCGTTTGCTGATGTCAGTCAAACGGATTTCGGCGCGTTTCTACAGGACGACTGGCGCGTGCGGCCGAACATCACGTTGAGTTACGGCCTGCGCTACGAAATACAAACCAACACCGCGAGCAAGTACGACTTCGCGCCTCGTGTCGCCGTCGCGTGGTCGCCGGGCGCCGCGAACAGCGCGCGTCCGCCGAAGATGGTGATTCGTCTCGGCACTGGTTTCTTTTACAACCGTTTCAATGAGAGCTCGACCTTGACTGTCAATCGCAACAACGGCGTGAACCTGTTGCAAACCACCATCACGGAAGAGGCCAGACGGCTCCAGGCGCCGAGCATTGCAGAGCAGCAATTGCCCAACGTTGCGGCCGCCTATGCGATCTTGAATCAGTGGAGCCCGACGACCGTTCCGAATATCGCCGGCGTTCCGGTGACTCAACAGATAGTCTGGGAAAAGGATCCGAACATCCAGAATCCGACTGTGTGGGTTGTGGGAACGCAGGTCGAACGGCAACTGCCGCGGAACATCACGATGTTTGCGGGTTTCTACAACATCCGCATCGTCCACGTGATTCGCGCCCGCGACGTCAATGCTCCGTTTCCTGAAACTATAACGCCGCTTAACAGGCTCGGCATCCGGCCCGATCCGACTCGCGGCGAGGTCTATCGCTTCGAAGCAAGCGGCCAGTTCAATCAGCGACAGATGTTCGTCGGCTTCAACACCCGCCTGAGCCGGATGTTCCAACTCAACGGCAACTATTCGTTGAGTAAGACCACGAACGATACCGACGGTCAGGGCGGTCAACTCTTCCCGATAAACTCGTACGACACGTCAGGTGAGTTTGGACGCGGCGGGTTCGACATTCGTCACCGGTTCACGATCTTTGGGACGGTGAACCTGCCCTGGTGGAAGGTTGTACTTAACCCGTTCGTCGTGGCGAACAGTGGTCCACCGTTCAATATCACGACCGGTCAGGACTTGAATCTCGATCGACAGGTGAACGAACGTCCGAGTCTGCTTGGTCCTGATGCGAACTGTAATCTGGACACCGTTCGCTGCACCCGTTTTGGCAATTTCAACCTGGTGCCGCTCACGGGTGAGAGGATCATTCCGCGCAACTTTGGAAACTCGCCCGGCTCGTTTGTCGTGAATTTGCGGGTCAGCCGAACGTTCCAGTTCGGCACCATCAATCGCGGCAACGCGTTGGCTCAGGCGAGACCCGCTGGTGGTGGACCAGGAGGTAGCCCCGTCGCCGGTGGCCCGGCCGGTGGCCCAACCAGAGTCGCTGGTGGGCCCGCTGGTCCACAGGGCGGCCCCGGACCAGGGGCTTCGGCTGAGAAGCGATACACGCTAAACGTCTCGATCAACTTTCAAAACCTGCTCAATCACGTGAATCTCGCGCCGCCGGTAGGCAATCTGTCGTCTTCCAATTTTGGGGAATCGCTCGCACTCGGCGGCGCCTTTGGCGGATTCGGCGGCGGTGGCAGCAGCGGCGCCGGTAATCGACGTATCTACGCGCAAGTGCGCTTGAACTTCTAAACGGGAAAGGGTTTTAGCAATGAGAAGTCTTTTGTTGATGCTGATGCTCGGAATGGTTCCTGGCGTCATGGTTCAGGCGCAGGAACAGAAGAAGGAGCAGCCGGCCGCCGCAACAAACGGTGCTGCTGCTCCGCCGGCGGTGGTCATCACCGCGGAAAGCACGCCGGCCGAGTTGGCGAAGGCGGCGTTCATAGCGCAGGGTGGCGAGAAGCTCCGCAATGTGCAAAACGTCATCGTACGCGGCTCGGTCCAACTCTATCCGCCCAACAGCGTGCAGTCGATTCCGGGTTCGTTTTCACTGGTAACGGCAGGACAGAAGCTGCGAATGGACATTGACGCTCGCCCGGCGATCGTGTTCAAGCAGATCTACGACGGCCAGCAATCGTATAGCTCGATGCCCAACGTCGAGATGCCGCCGCTCACGAAGTACGGCTTGAACGCGTTGGCCAGATACGATCAGCAGGGTTACCAGCTCAGTGCATTGCCGAACAAGAAGAAGCAGCGTGCGTTTCGTCTCGTCGACCCCGAAGGGTACACGACTGATTTCTATATCGATCCCACGAATGGGAGAGTGATGAGCTTCATGCTCTATTATCAGGGGCTGACTTTGGGCACTGAACACAGTAAGTTCAAGGATGTGGACGGCGTGCTGGTGCCTTCGAGTTTCTCGCAGAAGTTTGAGATGCCGATGGGCGCGTTCTTCGCCGAGTTCAGTGCGAAAGAGATCAAGATCAACCAGCAGCTCGCCGAAGACGCGTTCGTTATCCCGAGATAGACGATTAGTTCACGATCGTGAGATAGGCTGTCCATGGTCCGATAGCCTCGCGATACTGTTTGGCCATCACTCGGACGATCTGTCGAATGTGGCCCAGGTCGTGGACCACCCACGCCGACAGTAAATGCGACAGCGTGACCACGCCGAGTGCCGGATGCGTCCCGCGCTTCTGCAAAAGCTCCGGCGTCAGTTTCATCTCGTCCAACTGGCGCAGACTCTCGCCGCGCAATTGTTCAAAATGAGCGAGTAATTCCAGCAACGACTTACCTCTCGACTTTTCGAACATAGCAAACCGGTCAAATTTATCGAAGGGCCGCGCTTCGCCCTGTTCGAGGATGATCCGGGCGCGGGGAATCCAGTCCGTCTCCTCGCCTTCGATTAAATGGCCGACGACGTCGTACGGGCTCCACGTCTCCGGTCCTTCATTCGAAAGTATCCAGTCATTCGGCAGATCGCTCAGCAGCGCATTCAACGTCGCGGGCGTCCGCCTCAGTATTTCTTTGGCTTGATCGAGTTGAAATTCCATGTCAGTACCTCAATGGGATTGACATGGATTATATCGGATTAGACGTTGGTGATCTCTTGTTCCTTGCTCTTCAGGAGTTCGTCGATTTTGGCGATGAAGTTGTCGGTCGTTTTTTGGATGTCTACAAGCGCGTCGCGCTCGGCGTCCTCGGAGATCTGTTTATCCTTCAGCATCCTTTTCAGACGATCGTTGCCGTCACGACGGATGTTGCGAACGGCGGTCCGGTGGTCTTCGGCGACATCGTGGAGTTGCTTGGCGAGTTGCCTGCGGCGTTCCTCGGTCAACGCCGGAATGGGAACGCGGACGAGTTTGCCGTCGTTCGAGGGATTGAGTCCCAGATCGGATGCGCGAATGGCTTTTTCAATCGGGCCGACCTGTGTTTGGTCCCAGGGCTGGACCGTCAGCATCTGCGGCTCGGGCGCGTGGACCGAAGCCATCTGGTTCAGCGGCGTCATCGTGCCGTAGTAATCAACCATGACCGAATCCAATATGCTCACGGCGGCGCGTCCGGTGCGGATGGAGGCGATCTTTCGTTTGAAGTCGTCGATGACTGCTTCCATTCGCGAGCGAGTTTCTTTGATTACGTCCTTTTCGTTCATCTTGCTGAACTCCGCTGAAAAGTTGGTTAACCGACTTTTGTTCCAACCCCTGCTTCACCCAGAACCACACGGCTGATGTTGCCCGGTTGCCGCATGTTGAAGACGATGATTGGCAGGTTATTGTCCATGCACAACGAGATCGCCGAAGCATCCATAACCTTGAGTTCTTTCTCGAGCACTTGCCGGTATGAGATCGCGTCGAACAACTCCGCGGTCGCATCAAGCACTGGATCTGCAGAGTAAACGCCGTCTACTTTCGTCGCCTTGAGAATGATATCCGCTTTGATCTCCAGCGCGCGCAACGCGGCCGCCGAGTCAGTCGTGAAGTACGGATTGCCGGTGCCTGCCGCGAAAATCACGACGCGTCCTTTTTCGAGGTGCCTGACGGCGCGACGCCTGATGAACGACTCCGCCAACTGCGGGATATCGACTGCGGACAACACGCGTGTGTCGACGTGAATCTTCTCGAGCGCGTCTTGCAGCACGACTGCGTTCATCACGGTCGCCAGCATGCCGATGTAGTCCGCTGACGAGCGGTCCATGTTGCCCGCACTCTTGGAGACGCCGCGGAAGATGTTGCCGCCGCCGACGACGACTGCGACTTGCACACCCAACTCGTGAACAGCCTTCAGCTCCTCGGCGACACTACGTGCGACGTTGACGTCGATGCCGTAGTTCTGCTCGCCCATCAACGCTTCGCCGGAGATCTTCAGCAGAACCCTGCGATAGACCAACCCCGCTTCTTTCGACGCTGTAGTAGTCATCAAAGTTTATCCAACAAGCGAAGCAACTTCGCCGCTGAAATCGTCGCCACGCCGTTCGAGACCTTCACCCATCTTGTAACGCGTGAATCTCCGGACTGCGATCCGTTCGCCGGTCTTGGCGACCTTCTCGGTAACGAGTTCGCCGACGGTCTTCGCCGGGTCTTTCACAAACGGCTGATCGACCAGCACGGCTTCTTCGTAGAACTTGTTCAGCCGGCCCTCGACGATCTTCTCGATCACTTGGTCGGGTTTGTTCGCGTTCTTCGGATCGTTCCTGGCCTGCGCCGTGGCGATCTCGCGCTCCTTGTCGAGCACGTTCGCCGGCACTTCGTCACGCGATACGTAGCGCGGCTCGGCCGCAGCGATGTGCATCGCGATGTCTTTCACCAATTGCTGAAACTCCTCGCCGCGCGCGACGAAGTCAGTTTCACAATTCAGCTCCACCAGTACGCCGACTTTTCCGCCCATGTGGATGTATGAGCCGACAATGCCTTCGGCCGCGATGCGGCCTTCGCGCTTCTTCGCCGAGGCAAGTCCGCGCCGGCGCAGGATGTCGATCGCCTGCTCTTCGTTTCCACCTGCTTCGACGAGCGCGTTCTTGCACTCCATCATGCCCGCTCCGGTCTTCTCACGGAGCTGTTTAACTGCCACTGCTGTAATTTCCGCCATGATTACCGATTTCTCCGAATATCAAATTAGTCCTTCAATGAAAAACGCAGCCGAGCGGATGGTCCGCTTGAAGGCTGCGCTTCCCGATGAGTAAGAATATCGCTTAGCTCGCCGCCACGACTGACTCTGGGTTCTCGGTGGGCGCCTCTTCCGTTGCTTCATTTGCGCCCGACGCTGTCGTGGATTCGGATTGCGCCTCCCCGCTATTTGCGCTGCTGCCCCGGTCGACCGCCGTATCAACATCGTTACCAACTGATGCGAAGCCGGTTGCAGCAAGTTCTCCCAGGCCGCCAACGCCTTCGCCCTCACCACCTTCTTCGCCGTTCGTGCTGACAACGCCGCCTTCGGTGGCTATCTGGTTACCTTCGACGATCGCATCGGCAATGCGCGATGCAAACAAACGAACAGCGCGCAACGCGTCGTCGTTACCGGGAATAACGTAGTCGATGCCTTCGGGAGAACAATTCGTATCGACAACCGCCACGATCGGGATTCCGAGCCGATTAGCTTCGGCGACCGCGATCTCTTCCTTCTTGACATCGATGATGAAAATGGCATCGGGGAGACGAGACATGCTCTTGATGCCTGACAGGTTCTTGTTCAAGCTCTCGCGTTCGCGGTCCAGCTTGATGCGTTCTTTCTTGGTCAGCTTTTCGTAACGGCCATCAGTCTGCATGCTTTCGAGATCCTTGAGCCGCTTGATCGACTTCTGGACCGTTTGAAAGTTGGTGAGCAGGCCGCCGAGCCATCGCTGGTTGACGTAGTATTGACCGCACTTTTCCGACTCTTCGCGAATCGCGTCCTGTGCCTGGCGCTTGGTGCCTACGAAGAGGACCGTCTTGCCTTTGTCTTCGGCGATGAGGTTGGTGACGAAGCTGATCGCTTCGCGAAACATTCGCTGCGTCTTTTGCAGGTCGATGATGTAAATGCCGTTGCGCTCGCCAAAGATGTACTCCTTCATCTTTGGGTTCCAGCGCCGTACCTGGTGGCCGAAGTGAACGCCGGCCTCCAGCAGCTCTTTCATGGTTACCGAAACCAAACTGATATCTCCTTCTCGCTAATTGGTTTAATGTACTCGCCGCAACCAGACTTCCTTAAGCAACCAATCCTGTTGCGACAATGGATTAAGATCTGCGTTACCGCTTGGAAAACTGGAAGCGTTTCCGAGCGCCCTTTTGTCCGTACTTCTTGCGTTCCTTGATTCGGGGGTCGCGGGTGATCAAACCGGCGTGTTTGAGCGCCTGCCGCAGGTCGCCATTATACTCGAGCAGCGCGCGAGTGATGCCATGACGAATCGCACCTGCCTGGCCTGCCGGACCGCCGCCCGTGACATTGATGACGAGGTCGAACTTGTTCGTCGTCTCCGTCAACTGCAACGGTTGGCGAATGATCATGCGCAGCGTTTCGTTGGGGAAATACCGGTCGAAAGGCTTGTGATTGACCTTGACCTCGCCGCCGCCTGGCCGCAGATAGACGCGTGCGGTTGCCGACTTTCGCCGTCCCGTTCCGTAATACTGAATTTCAGCCACAGTAATCTTTCCTCTTTATCTTCGGGGGCCTGTTTACTTTGAATCTGATTTGGGAATTAGGTCGAGTGGTTGAGGACGCTGGGCTGAGTGTGGATGCTCGGCATCGGCGTAAATCTTGAGCTTTTTCGCCATCGCCTTGCCGAGTTTGTTCTTCGGCAACATGCCCCTGATGGCGAGCTCGAGGACCCGCTCGGGCTTTTTGGCAATCATTTCTCGGGCGGTGGTCTGTCTCAGACCTCCCGGGTAAAGCGTGTGGTGGCGATACAGTTTCTGATCGACCTTATTGCCCTTCAACACTGCTTTTCTCGCATTGATCACAACGACATGATCGCCGGTGTCGAGAAATGGAGTCCACTCTGGATTGCGCTTGCCTGTCAGGATCGAAGCAACCTCGGATGCGAGGTGCCCGACCGTTTGGCCGCTCGCATCTACCACGTACCATTTTCGTTTTCCAGCGAGGTCTTTACCGCTGGGAAAGTATGTCGACATAGTTAACTATCTCTGTTTTCAGCGAATAAAACGCGAACGGCTAGAATAACGTCCGTTCCAAAAAGTTGTCAAGCAACGGACTGTGCAAACTAAAATCCGTGTTCCCCTAAAACAAGAGGAACACGGATCGAAGGAACCTATTGGCAGCAACGTTACGGCTTGTCCGTCTTCGGTGGAGGCGTTGAGCCGTCGTTACGTTTCAGTTTCGGCGGCGCTGACCCTTCGGCCGGCTTCTGCTCGCCGTCAGGCGTGGTGGTTGTCGTGCCGTCATCCGGTGTTGGTTGACGCCGTTTTAATGTCGGACGTCCCGGAGCACCGTCTTCACCACCGGCCTGGAGCGCGCCACTCGTCGCCGCGCGTGCGTTGGAAAGTCGCAACAGCCGGTTCTTCACTCGTTGAAATTCCGAGCTGCTGATCACGTATTCTTCGTGGTCCGGAAACCTCGCGGCCAAAGCCAGCGCTGAGGCGCGACGGTCAGGCGGCGCCGGATGTGTAGCAAAAGCGCGTGCGATAAAGCCCGGTTTCTTCTTGTTCTTCGCTTCCAGCTTCTCAAACATCGTCGCCATCGCGCCCGGATCGTAACCGGCGGCATACATGTACTGAACGCCGAGTTTGTCAGCCTCTTCTTCCGCGCCGCGGCTGAACTTCATGAAGACTCCCAGCAACCCGATGCCGGCAGTGTTTTGATAAATCAATCCCGGAATGCCGCCGAGGAAGATCGATGCGCCAAGCGCGGCATATTCGAGCAGGTTCATTTTGGCCTGGTTCTCGACCGCGTGCCGCGCAGCGACGTGAGCAATCTCGTGCGCCATCACGCCGGCGAGCTCGGCTTCGTTGTCAGCGGCGAGCAGTAGTCCCTTGTTCACGTAGAAGAAACCGCCCGGAAGCGCGAAAGCGTTTATCTCGTCGGAATCGATGACCTTAATCGTAAACGGCACCTTGGCGTCGGAGTGCAGGACGATGTTCTGGCCGACGCGGTTGACGTACTCGGTGATGACTGGATCGTCGATAAACTTGGCCTGGCGATCGACTTCGGCGGCCGCCTCGCGCCCCATTCGGACTTCCTTCTCAGTGCCACCGCTTATCTTTCCTACAAAACCGCCATTGATATTCCGCTTACCGATCATCGCCGGATCTTCATTTGTCGACAGCGGTTTCGTACTAGCAGTGGTAGTAGTCGCAGTTTGCTTTTTATCCGTGGTTTTGGCTTCAGGCGCCGCAGGTTTTGGCGCTGGTGTTTGCCCGACCGCAGCCATTGAGCTTAACAGCAACGATGCCGTTAAAATGAAAGCACTCGTGGCGCGGGAGAAATTGTTCATTTCGGAAACCTCCAATAAGTCGATAAGAACCTGAGGCCAGGGGTTTGATGCGTTTTAGCTATTTCAGGCGCGCAGTCTATGATGCTCGGGCTTGGCAGACAGGTTGCGCGCCTTCAAACAACAATATGTCTAAGCTTTGGCTAGTAAACTATACGCGCATCCGGACGGCCAGTAAACCAAAACTGAACCACGGATTGGACAAATCACGGCCAAAATGAAGCACAAACCGGAAGTGTCAATCATCGGCACTGGACGGCTCGGAACCGCATTCGCTATCGCGCTCGCCTCCGAAGGTTATCCAATAGGTTCCTTAGTTGCTCGACGACGCGAAAGCGCGCGCCGCGCCGCCGCTCTTTTAGACGTTCCGAGCCGCGTATCGGACTTAAAAGAGTTGGCGGACCGGCCCGCGCCCGGACTTTTACTGGTCTGTACGCCTGACGATCAGATCCCGCGTGTCGCTGACGCTCTCGCCGGGCTCGATTGGGAGACTGACGGAACGCCAACGGCGCTGCACACGAGTGGTGCCTTATCCGCGGAACAGTTGGCGCCGCTTCGCAAGCAAGGCTGGAGCACGGGTTCGGTCCATCCGCTCGCTTCGATCAGCGAGTCGAAGGGTGGCGCCCACTTGCTCAGAGGTGCGTTCTGGTGTGTCGAAGGCGACAAGCGCGCCGTTCGGCTGGCGCGAGCGCTGGTGCGAGATCTCGATGGGAAGAGCTTTTCAATTGAGTCGAAGAACAAGCCGCTGTATCACGCCGCGGCTGTGATGGCTTCCGGAAACGTGACCGCGCTGTTCGACGTGGCGTCACAGATGTTGATCCGCTGCGGACTGACCGACAGGCAGGCTCGGCAGGTATTGTTGCCTTTGCTCTCCAGCGCTGTAGACAATCTCCGTAAGTTAGATCCCGCCCACGCGCTGACCGGAACTTTCGCCCGCGGTGACCTGGAAACGGTGAAACGCCATCTCGCCGCACTCAAAGATAACGAACCGGCGCTCGAAATTTACCAGTTACTCGGCCGCTGGTCGCTGCAGCTCGCAGCGCGACGACTCGATTCCGCGGTGGTGAAACAGATCAAGAGATTGATAGGATAAAACGCGGATGCAACCAACACCGACCGCGAGTTACAGTTTGACCCTGCGCGTCCGGCTCTCATCACGCGCCGGTTCGCTCGGCGAACTCACGATGGCGATCGGCCGCGCCGGCGGCGACATCGGCGCGATCGATATCGTCACCGTCGGCAACAACTTCATCATCCGCGACGTCACCGTCAGTTCAGCGTCAAGCGCACACGGCGAACAGATCGTACAGGCAGTCAAGGACATCGACGGTGTCGAGCTGTTGCAGATCTCCGATCCGACGTTTCTCATGCATCTCGGCGGCAAGATCGAAGTCGTCTCGAAAGTGCCGCTGAAGACTCGCGCCGATCTCTCGATGGCCTACACTCCCGGCGTGGCTCGCATCTGTGACGCGATCGCTCGCGATTCGGAGAAGGTGTATACGCTGACGATCAAGAAAAACACAGTGGCCATTGTGACCGACGGCACCGCCGTTCTCGGTCTTGGAGACATTGGACCAGCCGCGGCGATGCCGGTCATGGAAGGCAAGGCGATGCTGTTCAAGGAATTCGCCGGCGTCGACGCGTTTCCGATTTGTCTCGACACGAAAGATCCGGACGAGATCGTCCGAACAGTGAAAGCGATCTCGACGACGTTTGGCGGTATCAACCTCGAAGACATCTCCGCGCCGCGTTGCTTTCAGATCGAAGAGCGCCTCAAGGAAGAACTCGACATTCCGGTTTTTCACGACGACCAGCACGGCACCGCTGTCGTCGTCCTCGCAGCCTTAATCAACGCGCTCAAGATCGTCGGCAAGCAGATGGACCAGATCAAGGTAGTGGTGAACGGAGTCGGCGCGGCCGGCGTCGCCTGTTCGAAGATCATCATGGCTGCCGGAGTACGAAACATCATCGGCTGCGACCAGACCGGAGCGATCTATCGCGGGCGCACCGAGAACATGAACTGGGTGAAAGACTGGTACGCGCAAAACACAAACCCCAACCTCGAGATGGGTTCGATCCACGAGGTCATCAAAGGTGCGGACGTGTTTCTCGGCCTCTCGGTGCCGCGCGTGATTGACGAGAACGACGTCAAGAACATGGCCGAAAAGCCGACCGTGTTCGCCATGGCGAACCCAACGCCGGAGATCATGCCCGAAGACGCCGCGCCGTACGTCGCAGTGATGGCGACCGGCCGGTCAGACTATCCGAACCAAATCAACAACGTGCTCTGCTTTCCGGGAATCTTTCGCGGCGCGCTCGCATGCCGGGCGCGGCGCATCAACGAAGAGATGAAACTCGCCGCGGCAAACGCGATCGCCGGCATCATCAGCGATGCGGAGTTGCATCCCGAATACATCGTCCCCTCTGTCTTCGATAAACGAGTCGCGGAAGCCGTCGCGCGCGAAGTGGAAGCGGCGGCCTATCAGACCGGCGTCGCCCGGCGCGATCGCGGCACGGAGATCGAGCCAGCAAACACATAAATTCCTGAAAGAGGTTTACTTCTTCAGGCGTGCGGCAATGAGTGGAATGACGCGGCGCGGAACGTCGATAGCGGCCTTGATGTGACGCGCGTGTGTAAAGTGACCGGCGACATACACTCCACGCACGTTTGTTTCGAAAGTCTCAGGATCGTAGACGGGAACTTCGGTGAGTTTTCCTCGCTCCATCCTGACTCCCAACGCTTTCAATAAACTGAGATCGGCATCGCTGCCGGTGAGTATGAAGACGACGTCGTTCGGCAAGGTCATCGACTCGCCGGTTTCCGTGGTCAATGTAACTTCACGCTCGCGGATCTCGTCGATCTGTTTGTAAAGAACGACCCTGAGTCGTCCCGCTTTGATCTCTGCCTCGAGCGGCGTGCGCACCCAGTGTTTCATCGCGCCCGCTTTCGGATCCCGGTTTTCCCAGTCTTCGCGCCAGATGGCCATCGTGGTCCGCGCACCTTCTTCTGACAGGAACAACGCGGCTTCGGCCGCGCTATTGCCGCCGCCGACAACGAGCGCCTCCTTGCGCACGTAAGGATACGGATCGACGAAACGATGATGGACCTTGGGCAAGTCTTCGCCCGGCACCTTCAGCCATCTCGGGTTGTCCATCGCGCCAATCGCAAACAACACGCGTCTCGCACGATATTCGGCACAGTCGGTACGAATGACGAAGCCGCTCTCCACGTCGCCAGTGACGGAAAGAACTGTCTCGCCGGTGTTGATGTTCAAATCGTTGTCGAGAACGAAATGCACGTAATGCGAGAGCAACTCTTCGCGAGTCGGTTTTTCGTGCACGGGCTTGAGCGCGCCTTCGTGCATCTCCACTTCGTTGGGAGTCGAGAACATTGTACGGCCGACTGGATACTGCCGAATTGTGTTGGCTATCGTCCCTTTCTCGATGACGAGATAGTTCAGTCCTTCGCACCTGGCGGCCTCCGCCGCGGACAGGCCCGCCGGTCCGGCTCCGATAATGAGCAAATCCGTGGTCAAAAAATCACTTCGCCTTTCGCGACGAGCACCGATGGCCCACCAACTTTTACTTCCTTCACCGCGCCTTTCTGTCCCTCGACATCGAGATTGATTCGGCTCGGGCGGTGAATGAAGTCGCCTTGTTCAATCACGAACTTGTATCGCCCATTCTCCGGTTCCAACGACAACGCGCCGTGATGCACCAGGTACGCGCCGAGCGCGCCGCACGCGCTGCCGGTCGCTGGATCTTCAGCGATGTTATCAGCCGGCGCAAAGAAACGCGCGTGAGCTCGAGCGGCGCCGATCTCGAGTGTTTCGCGCGTGAACGCATGACAACCCGTCGCGCCTCGCCGCGTGTAAAGTTCCGCCAGCAGCGTGCCGTTGACACGGCACGAGCGCAAGTCGGCGAGCGAACGCACCGGCACTGCCATGCACGACAATCCCGTACTGATGACCTGAATCGGCAGACTTTCGTCGAGGTCTTCACGGGCAAGTCCCAGGGCGCGGGCGATCTCCGCCTGGTCATGACCGTCGTCCACGTCGACGAGTATTTCGAACTTGCCTTGCGTCATAACGACCTGCACCGGCTGTCCATCTTTAAACTCGATATCGAGAGGCAACACTCCGATTCCCACCTCGTGATGGATGCGTTGCCAGCCAGTCCCACCTTCCGGCAAAGGCACGACGCCCTCCCGGGCCAGCGCGTTCCACGTGCCGACAACCGGATGCCCCGCGAAGGGAATCTCGCGAGTCGGAGTGAAGATGCGCAGCCGTCTCAGTGCCTCGCCAGCGTCGGACTCGAGCACGAAGACCGTCTCCGAAAGATTCATCTCGCGAGCGATCTTGAGCATTACTTCATCGCTCAAGCCTGCGGCTTCAGGAAACACGGCGAGCGGATTTCCCGCGAAGGCCTGATCGGTAAACACGTCCATTTGTAAGAAGCGATATGTAGTCATTTGGCGCAGAGCCTATCACACCCCTTCAGTAAAATCGTTGAAGAAAAGCAACAGATCTAATATTGTAGGCGCGCTTCAAAATTCCGCAGCCCTCGCTCGTTCGCACCACCTGTTTGCGTTGCCCTAATGTCTCCCGCAACGTCACGCGATGGCCCTACTCGAAGGAGATCCTATGGACTTGGGTATTTTGAACACGGTAATCGCGCTCGTGATTATCTTGCTCGTGTTGAGTCTTCTGGTTCAGTCTGTCCAAACAGTCATCAAGAAAATTTGGAAGCTAAAATCGAAGCAGATCGCGGATTCGCTGAAGGACCTTTACGAACAGGCGATCGGCGGCGCTACGCCGGAGCAACCTGCTGAGCCCGGCACGGGTCCAGCGTCTCCGTCTCCGGCGGAACAGTTCAAGGATCGCGTCCTGGAACAGTTCAAGAACATCGGGCGCAAGACGGCGTTTGGCCGGCCCGTTCTCGATTCGCTTTCGAAGCAGGACCTGTTCAAGGTGATGGGCAAGCTCGAGCTGGAGCAGTTTTTCCCGGAATACGTGACCAAGTTTCAGTTTCTGTGCGATCACGTGGTGGCGATGAGAAAAGCGATCGAAGACTTGTCGAACAACGATAAGCTGCGCGGCGCCGCCAGCAGCAAACTCGCCGAGATCCGCGCCATTCTCGCTCCTATTTTCACCAACGTGGAGTCGGTCCTGCAGGGCACTCAAGTCAAACCGAGAGTACTCTTCGCCGATCTGTTGCGGCTGGGAAAACTCAACGTCCGCGACGTGCTCGAGCTACTCGATCAGGCACAGGTCGCGATCACGCAAGAGAAAGAGGCCGCCGCGAAGGCCAACAACACGGCCGAGGTGCAGGAACTGGAAACACTCTCGAACGGACTCGTCAACGTAGCAAAACTGATTGGCGACTTCACTCAGAAGTTCGACGCCGCCGTGTCGCCGTTGCGTCAGAAGCTCGACCAGGTCGAGATCTGGTTCGACACCGTCACGCAGAGTTTCGACGAGCGCTACGCGCGCCACATGCGCACGGTTTCGATCTGCATCAGCATCGGCATCGTGATCGTGTTGAACGCGAATTTCTTCCGCGTCTACAAAAACATTTCGGCAAACGAAGTGCAGCGCAACTTGATCGTCGACAGCGGGCCAGCGATCCTCAAGCACGCGAGTGAATCGAGAAATACACCCGCCGAATCTGCAACCGCAAACGCAACACCCACGCCTGTTAACATAAAAGAAGAGATCGAACGCACGCGCCAGGAGATCGATCTACTCTCCAACGCCTATCAGGGCTTCGGCTTTACGCCGCTGACCGGGCAACAAATACGTTCGTTTTTATGGAGCACCGGCATCTGGACCGCTTTCTGGGAGGGAAAAGGCAGAGACAACAATCCCACGCCCGCGTGGTGGGGCTTGACGCTGGCGCGCAATGAGAAAGGCGTCCCGGTTAACGACGACAACGTCCCCGTGCTGGCGGATTGTCAGGAAGTCGACAAGAACGGTCAGCCGCTGCTCGATAGTCAACAGCGGCCGATGAACTGCACGCCCGCCTGGCGGCTGCAAACACGCGGCGAATGGTGGGAGAGTTTGAAAGGCGACTTCGTCACGCTGATCGGCTGGACCATAATGGTAATGTTGTTGAGTGTCGGCGCGCCGTTCTGGCAAGATGCGCTCGAATCGCTCTTCGGCATCAAAAACCTGTTGCGCCAGCGAAGCGCAACGCAAAATATCGAGATACAAAGCGGAGCGGGACAAACAAAGGAATGATCGCTTAACGAGTCTCCCGGATAAGATTGGACCCGAACTCATTCAGCACAAGGAGAAAAAATGGCCACCTCGAATACTCCTATTCCCAAACCCAAATCAACCATCATCAAGCTCAAAGTCAACTTTGAACTAAACACTCCGAACGGCCTGCGCCGCGTGATCTTTGGTCTTGAGAAAGATGCGACCGCAGGCGACGTCGTCGTCTGGACAATCAACTTTCAGTTGTTCGAACGTACGAAGCGGACGGATACGTACGTCGACCCGATTGTTTCGCTACAGATTGAGGTCGACAAGAAGCTGTTTCCGAAAGCGGAGCAGGCGGCGCAGGGCCTGACGCCGGCACAGAGCGCTCACGCACTCGGACCAGCAGCCGACGACGCGAAGGCCGCGGCCGACGGCGAGATCGAGGCAGCAGACGCCGAGGACACGATCCAGAACACGCTCAAAAAGTAATAGGTTTGATTTGAAGATTGTTGCATTGGTTCTATCTCTAATTTGCCTGGGACAGATCTGTCTCGCGCAAAGCAACGAAGAGATCCAGCGAGTCGTTCATGAGAAAGCACAAACGCTCGCGCTCGGTTCGTGTGACAAAATCGATCTCGAGCAGGCGGGATTCACAGTCAGAAGCGTTCGCATCGAGGATCCGTTCAAGTTTCTCCCGTGGATCAAGGCCCGGCAGAATCGCGCGCTCGAGCAAATCACCACCTTGGTCCAGGGCAAACCATTCACTTACAAGGACGCCGGCACTAAAGGTCTGGAGATCATCGAGCGCGAGAACTTCCTGCCGGACACGACCGACCAGCGCGTGAAGATCCGCATCGAGATCGTCGCCGTGGAAAACTGCGTCGACCGCCAGTTGGATCTCGTGTATCGCATCTACTCGACACAGATCATGCCAGTACTGAGCGGGCGTCCGGGAGCACGCGTGACCGAACGCGAAACTCCGCAAACGTCCGCCGGTCAAACGACAGTCGTCGCACCTGAAGCAAGTCAGTATCACTTCAAACCGATCGCCGGCTACGACTTAACGAACCTGCTGACGGGCGGCGCGCGGTTCGAAGTCGCATCGGAGAAGTTTTGGAAACTGCCGTTGAAATCTCTGCTGATCGAAGGCCAGGGCAACGCGCGAACGTACTTCTTCACCAGCGGCGTGGAAGGCTCGCACGATTCGGATCTCCAGTCGCGCGGATGGTTGGCTCACGCCGAATGGATTTTCAACTACACCAATTACAAGCTGCCGACTGGCGCCGGCGAGATCAGCGGCGGACACGTGAACGGTCAGTTTGCCGTCGTGTCGAAGCCGTTCGGCAACGGCAACTTCACCTTTCACTTTGGCGGTGCGATCGAGGGAGGAAATCGCCAGAGCAATGTGACCGGCGTCGTTCTCGCGCCCGACACAGTTCCAGATGCGGGTTTCGGCACGTTGAAACTGTACGGCGGATTGGACTCGCGTCTTTCGCGGCACATCGTCTCGGCGTCTTACGGTCTGGAGTTGGGCTCGGTTGGACCAGCAGCGCGGGTCGATTGGCGCAAACACATCTTCGACGCGCGGCATCAGTTCTGGCAGTCGATCGGCAATCATCGACTGTTGGACCTCGAATCGCGTTTTACGTTTGGCAGTCTTCAGGTGCCGGGAATGGTGCCGCTGCCGGAGCGTTTCTTCGGCGGCAACAACGAAGAGTTTCTGATCGCCGGAGACTCGTGGGAGATTCGGGCCAACCCCGTGATCCGCGCGATACCGGGAAGCAGGTTCTTTCGCACCGCCAACGGCGCCGGCGGCAGAAACTTCTTCAGTTATAACTTCACGGCAGCTTATGGATTCTGGCGGAAGACGCTCGTACCGGAAGAGATCACCAGCGATCCCCAGTTCCAGTCGCAACTACAGGGCGCGATGACGAGCGTCACCAGCACGCTGCAAAACTACTACTCGTCGAAAGACCCGCACTTCGCGAACGTAGTGGCCCAACTGCCTGCCGCGCAAACAGCACTCAACGATCTAAGGACGGCGGTTACTGCGGCACAAGCCACGCACACGGGTCAAGTCCCGGATCTTTTCAGAGCTTGCACTCGCGCGGTCAGCGGCGCGCTCCGTCGAATGGCGAGCGCGATCACGCCGCAGGCCGCCGACCAGTATGGCCTCGTCATGTTTCTCCTTTCCGACGATCCCGACGAGATTCAACTGCTGAACGTTACGCAGGCGTGCGGCAGGGATCTCAACGGCGCTATCAACGACGCCGCGGTAGGAGCTGCATCTGATCGTGTCGGTTCGTTGAGGACTTCGATGGTCGCGGAGTTCAGCAAGATCGATCAGAACTTCGCCGCGAAAAAAGCAGCCGCCGATATGGCGTTCACGCGGCGCACACTCAACACGCTGTTCAACGACGTCAACATCTACTCGCTCAGTCCGGTGTTTGTGTTCGATGTTGCGCGGATTGGCCCCGCTGGCGGACCGCTTGGCGGCGTGCGTTACGGGCCGGGCGGCGGTCTTCGATTCGAACTCGCCACGGTCGCGCATTTCACGTTAGGCTATGCCTGGAACGTTAGACGCGGACCTGACGAGGGTCGGGGCAACGTGTTTTTCTCCATCGGCATTCGAGACCTGTTTCACTAATGATCAAATCGCTGCGCGGCATTTTGTTGCCGACCACAACGCCTTTCGACGCCGACGGGCAAATACTGTCTGACGCGATCCGTTCGAACCTGCGCGCCTGGAGCGAGACCGGCGTAGTAGGTTTTGTCGTGCTCGGCTCGACCGGCGAGCGCGTTCATCTGGACGAGCGCGAGTACCTGCAAACGATCGAGACATCGCGCGAAGCCGTCGGCGATGATATGGCGTTTATCGTCGGCGCGGGTCAGCAGAGCACAGCCGGCACGATCGGTGAGATCAAGAAGGCTGCGACAGCGGGCGCTGACGCCGTGCTGGTAATCACGCCGAACTACTATCGCTCGGCCATCACGCAGGAAACACTCGTGGGCTTTTACACGGATGTCGCGGATGCTTCGCCAGTCCCAGTGTTGCTCTACAGCATGCCGGCGCTGACAGGCATCAAGATCGAACCGCAGACAATCGCTCGGTTAAGTGAACATCCAAACATCATCGGCGTAAAAGACAGCTCAAAGGACGTCCCCGGCTTCGCGGAAACCGTTCGACTCTGTCCGCGAGACTTCGCGGTCATGACCGGCAACGGAACTGTCTTGCTCGAGGCGTTACGCGCGGGTGCGACGGGCGCGATTCTCGCCGTCGGATGTGTGGTTCCTCAGATTTGTGTACAAATATTTTGCGAAGCAGATAGCACATTGCAGGCGAAGCTCACACCCCTCGCGGCCGCAGTTACGACGAAGTTCGGCATCGGCGGCCTGAAAGCCGCACTCGACATGGCCGGCTACATCGGTGGCTCGGTTCGCGCTCCCTTGCAACCGCCAAACGAAAACGCCCGCAACGAGATCTCGGCACTACTTGAGGCCGTCGTTGTGTCTGTTTCATCTGTGGCCTAGAATGTCCGGCAGGAGCTGAACCGATTTTGAGCACTGCCGAACCCGCTTGTTATAGCACCCCTGAAGAGTCAGGCTTGCGCGTCGAAACCCTTCCTTTCGACGGCATTCCGCATCAGTCACGTCTGTTTCTCGACTATTTGAAAGATCCGACAGCGCTGCGACGCTTTTATCCAGGCGCCGTCCGCTTTCATCACGAGCTGCCGCAGCGCATGCCCGAAGTCCTGGCCGCGCATCAAGTCGATCGAAACAAAGTCGCCGACGCGCTCGCCGCGATGAACCGGCGCTGGGGCGCGCCCGAAGAGACGCTCAACAACATCAACCTGCTGCGCGACTCAGACTGCATCGCCGTCGTCTCCGGTCAGCAGGCGGGACTCTTCACCGGCCCACTCTTCACGATTTACAAAGCGCTCTCGGCCGTGAAACTGGCCGGATGTCTGCGCCAACGCAATACGAAAGCAGTGCCCGTGTTCTGGATCGCCGCCGAAGATCACGACTTCATCGAAGTCGCCAAAGCAGAATTCATCGGACGCGATTGCCAGCTCAAGAACGTCGAAGTCTCAACTGAACTGCACCGCGAAGGACAACCTGTCGGCCGTGTCGTCCTCGACGATTCGATCAACGCCGTCGTGGATCAACTCTTCGAGCTGTTGCCCAACTCCGAGTTTGCCGACGACATGAAGGCGCTGGTTCTGAGCGCCTGGCAACCAGGCAACGGCTATGTCGAGAGTTTTGCGACGATGATGACGTTGCTGCTCGGGCACTACGGACTGATCTTTCTCGATCCGCTCGATCCCGAGATGAAGAAACTGGCCGCGCCGCTCTATTCGGCCGCTGTCCGGCAAGCTCCGCAGATTGCCGAGGCGATCGAACAGCGCAGCCGCGACCTCGAAGACGCCGGATATCACGCGCAGGTGATGGCCACCGCCAACTCGTTCCCGTTGTTTCTGCATGACGAAGACGGCGCACGCCGCGCGCTGGTCCGAAATCAAAACGGCAAGTACGAAACAAAGGACAGCGACAGGGAATACAGTCTCGATGAGTTAGCCGAGTTGGCGCTTAACGAGCCGCAACGCTTCAGCCCGAACGTCACGTTGCGCGCGGTAGTCCAAGACTATTTGTTGCCGACCATCGCGTACTACGGCGGCGCCGCGGAGATCGCTTACTTCGCACAGACAGCCGAAGCCTATCGCGTGCTCGAACGGCCGGCGACGCCGATCCTGCCGCGTTCCAGCCTGACGATGATCGAACGCCACACGGGCCGCGTACTCGAAAGATACGACTTAACGCTCGCCGATTTCTTCGAAGGTCTCGAACCGGTCACGAAGCGTGTCGTCGAAGAACATCTTGGCGCCGCCACCGCGCGCAACTTCGCCAGTACCGAAGACAACATCCATCGCGAGCTCGATCGTTTAAAGAACGAGCTGGCCGCGATCGATCCGACCCTGGCTGACGCACTGGAGACCGGTCGCAAGAAGATCAGCTATCAGCTCGAAGGCTTGCGGACGCGCTTTGTGCGCGCCCAGATGACTCGCGACGAAGCCGCCCACCGGCAACTGCAACGCGCGTTCGATCAGCTCTATCCGAATAAAGACTTGCAGGAACGTCACATCAATATCACGTCGCTGCTGGCTCGCCACGGCACGTACGTAATCGAGTGGATCTTCAACGCGATTAACATCGGAAGCAACGAGCACCAGGTCGTCAACTTGTAATGTCGAAAATCCGCGTCCTCGCAGACCACGTTGCCAATCAGATCGCAGCCGGTGAAGTCGTCGAACGCCCTGCTTCCGTCGCCAAGGAGCTGGTCGAGAACTCGATCGACGCCGGCGCCACGCGCATCACGATCGAGATCGAAGCGGGCGGGCGTCGTTTATTGAAAGTTTCCGACGACGGCGAAGGCATGGTGCGCGACGACGCGGTGCTCGCTTTCGAACGTCACGCGACTTCGAAGATCCGCGACTCGGAAGATCTGGCGGCGATCGGGACGCTGGGTTTTCGCGGCGAAGCATTGGCGTCGATCGCCTCCGTCGCGAAGATTGAGTTGACGACGAGTACTGAAGGCGCTTCCTCGGCGACCCGCGTCACGATCGACGGTGGACGGATGCGTAACGTCAAAGATGCGGCGCACCCGCGGGGCACGACGATCGCCGTGCGCGATCTGTTTTTCAACGTCCCGGCGCGCCGCAAGTTCCTGCGTTCGGAAGCGACCGAGACGTTTCATCTGACCAACCTCGTGACGCATTACGCGTTGGCCCATCCGGAAATTGCGTTCACGTTTGTAAACAACGGCCGCGAGGTAGTGCGCGCGTCGCCGGCGAAAGATTTGCGCGAGCGGGCGTATCAGATATTTGGCGGCGAGTTTATCGAGAACTTGTTGGAGGTGAACGGCGGGCACGCGGAAGTCGCGAGAGTAACGGGTTTTGTGTCAGCGCCGCGTGATCGACGCACCTCGCGCGACTCGCAGTATCTGTTTGTTAACCGGCGTTTCGTGCGCGATCGCATGATCGGGCGGTCGCTGTCTGAAGGTTATCGTTCGATACTGCCGCACGGCGTCTATCCGGCGGCGTTGCTGTTCATCGAGACGCCGTTGGAAGAGGTTGACGTCAACGTCCATCCGGCTAAGACTGAGGTTCGCTTTCGACGTTCGGCGGCTGTTGCTGATGCTGTAAGGGAAGCCGTGCGCAATGCATTGGCGTATGTTCGACCCGAACCTCAACCTCCAATCCCTGCTATACCCTACGTACCGCCGCCGCCAATACAACCCCAAACACGGATTGAATACGTACCGCCATCAGGTGATGAAATAGCGCGTGATGTCGCAGTTATGATTGAACAAAAACAATCTGTTCAATCCGTGGTTCCGCCTGTTCCTTCAGCGGAAAAGTTTACGCGCGAAGTCGAACCCGAATCGTTTTCAGCGAACATCCGTCCGCTGGGCCAACTCGATGAGAGCTTCATCATCGCCACCGATGACGAAGGACTGTTACTGATCGATCAGCACGTGGCCCACGAGCGCGTCTTATTCGACAAGTACCGCGCCCTCGAATCGGAGCGTCGCACCGACGCGCAACAACTCCTCGTCCCTGAAACGTTCGACCTGACACCGGCGCAATCCGCCGTCTTCGATCAACTCGCGCCGGAGTTGGAAAACTACGGTTTCGAACTGATGCGGCTCTCGGGACGAACCGTCGCGATCAGAGCAACGCCCGCGGACCTTCCCGCGAGCGAAGCGCGCAACATGCTGTCTGAGTTGTTGGATACAGTCGACGCGGAAAAAAAGAGCGCCGCACGCGAGACGTTGCGCGACGAGATCGCCGCCTCACTCGCCTGTCACGCCGCGATCAAAGTAAACATGCCACTTGCGCCTGAGAAGATGCGCTGGCTTATCGATCGTCTGCTGGAAACCTCTTCCCCGACGACCTGCCCGCACGGCCGCCCCGTGATTCTTCGCCTAAAGCGCCGCGACATTCTCAAAGGCTTCCACCGAATATAGCCACGAAAAGGCACAAAACTGCACAAAAGAGTTATTGCGCCGGAGCGGCCTGACGAGTCTTCTCCGGCAGGAACCAGCGTGTCAGTTTGTCGAGCACAACTGTCCCGGCGAAGCCTCCGATCCCGCCGAAGAAGAAAGCCACTGTCCTTGTTCCCAGGTCCAGCGCCGCCGGCAGCACCGGCGAGCCGAGCGCTTGCGACAGACCGAGCTTGAACGTCCAGTAGAAGAACAGCGCGGCTACCAGACTCCCAGCAAGCCTTCCCGCAAAACCAGGATCCCAATGCTTGCCGGTCCAACGCGGACGGATGCGCCCAAACTTCTTGTCTTTATGTAACTGCCGCGCTATTCCGCCGACGAGCCCTCCGAGCAACGCACAGCACGCGAGCCAATGCGCCTCGTTGAGCACGCCGATCGGCTGCGTTCCGTCTTCAATACCCGTACTCGACGCCGTGAGCACGTACTTTCCAGCGTCGCCGGCCGAGGAGTATTTAACAACGGCTTTGCGCGCGCCTTTCGGGATGACGACCTGGACCGGAGTTATCGTGCCGCCGGTCACGTGGAGATCGATCTGGCGGTCCCAGTCAGCCGCGCAGTGCTTGTCGTCTTTGTCGCCGAGATAGATTGTGTATTCGGCCTCCGTGCCGCCGCGGGTTAGTTCAGTCGGTCCGGAGATCTTGAGCCGTTCGATGGCGCTCTTGATCACGAGGTTCTTCTGGCCCACGCGAATTCCCGGGCTGCTGGCGAGCAGCCTGATCTCGTTGCCGAGCGGCAACTCTTTCAATCGAAACACAACTTGCGCCGCGGCTTGCCCCGGCGCCAGCACGACCGATTGCGGCTCAAAGCTGATTTGGTCCGACTCATTGGTGCGGCTGAAACGGATCTCTCGCTCGCGATCGGGTTCGATCGGGAAACCGCCGTCGTCGGCGAGTCGAACGGTAAGCGGAACGTCGGAGGCTTCGGAGCCGATCGTCATCGGATCGGAGTCGAAGATGATTTGCGACGGCCGCGCCGGAGTGAACTCTACGGGCACCTCGTCTGACGGCCCATTCGGACGAACGGAAGCCATGATCTTGAACTTACCGATGCGGCCGGAATGAACTGAGATCTCACCGGAAATGTCTTCACCCTGGGTGAGCTTGATATCGGCGACGTTCGTACCGATGTGGTCGCCCTTGTATAGGATTTCGCCTCCGGGTGCGTCGGTGTTGATTCGTATGGTCGTGCCTGCCGGAGGACTTTCGAGAAACGAGACCTGAAACGTGGCGCGATGCCGGCCGTCTGCCGTCGCCGTGAGCTCTCGCGGCGAGATCTCGAAACCGCTGTTGTCTTGTGCATGAGCGACAGGCTCAAAGAAACTCACGAGCCGCGACAGCAGCGACGCTTTCTTGTTGGGCGTGATCAGGGCCAGCGTCTTGCCCGCTTCCAGACCTTCAGAGCTCGCGGTGATGAAGAGCCTTCCGGGACCGTTGGACGTGAACGACGCTTCACCGGACCATGCGCCGGGCTTGATCGTAATCTTCTCTCGATCGAAACGCCCCGAGCCGGACAGTTTCGAGCCCGATGACGTTTGGCTAAGCACGATCGTGCGCGTCGCGTCGTTGACGATCTGGCCGTAGTCTCTGTCGAGAAATTCGACAATCACTTTCGTCGTATCTCCGGCGCGGAGTCGTTGGGGTTCGAGGCGGACGCGCAAGCGTTGAGGCACTGAGCCGGCGCCGACACTTGCGACGCCGGCCATGGTGAACGCCAGCAGGGCAAAAAGGATCAGGGCGATGGCGAAATAGTGAGGGCGTACTTTGGGGAAAGTCATCACGGAACTCCTTTGGAACCCCGGTTGGTGAGCAACGCCCATGCCACCAAATACAGCATGATTTTGCAGGGGTTTGTCGCATCGCAGACTACGGCGTGTCGCCTGGAGTAGACAGGTTGCTATCTGAATAGGTAGGTCAGAGTTCGTCCAGTGTTCTTATGACGGCGGCAGGGTCGGAAAGATCGAGCAGAAACTTGTCCGGCGCGTGTTCGAGCACTTCCTCGTTTGAGTAGAAGCGTCCCGTTCCGACGGCGACTGCGCGAGCTCCGAAATGCCGCGCACAGTCGATGTCGTTCGGCGTGTCGCCGATGACGATGAAGTGTTCGGGAGCGAGATCGAGTTGCAAGTGTTTGCGGATGCGGTCGACGGCGAGCGCCGGCAGATCGCGACGGTTGTGAGACTCGTCGCCAAACGCGCCCGGCAAGGTAAAAAACTTTTCCAGACCGACAAGTTCCATCTTCAGGTAAGCCATGGGCTCGATGTTGCCGGTCAGCAGAGCTGAGCGATAGCGAGGATGCTTGTCTAACGCTTCGAGTGTTTCGCGGACGCCGGGGAGAAGTTCGAAAAAGTTTCCGCCGTTGCCGGTGACCTTTCTTGCTTCCGCCGTGAGTCGTTCGCTGAGCACGTGGATGCGTTCGCGCAGGTGCTCGTGAGTGACGCCGTGATCGCCGAGCGCCTCGAGGAAGATCTGCAAGTCCGTCATGCCGGAGACTTGCATCTCGGCGAGTTGGCCCGACGTACCGAACAACTCTTCGAGCACCGGAATCGTGTACAGCTTGTACCCGCCCGGACGCGTCGATCTAATTAATGTCCCATCGATGTCCCACAAAAGAATTCTCATTTTCACTCGACTACCGCCAGCACGTCGCCGGCGTTTACAGTGTCTCCCGGTTTGACGTTGATCGAGATAACAACACCCGCACGCGGCGACTTCATCTCGTTCTGCATCTTCATCGCTTCAACTACGATAACACCGGCGCCCTTCTCGACACTCGCGCCCGTTTCGATGTGCACGCGTACGACTTTTCCCGGCATCGGCGCCGTTATCTCAGCCAATCCGTGTGAATGACGATCTGCATTCTGTCCGCTCCGCAGCCGCTTCGGATCGACGATCGCGACCGCATGATTTCGTCCGCGCAAATTGACGTCGAACCCGTCCTGAGTTTTGCTGACGCGGCATTCATGCACCTCCGTGTCACGCAGGAATAGATAACAACGCGGCTCCGGCTCTCGTAGCTCGAGCTCGTAAACACGACCGTCGATCTCCGCGCGTACCGAGCCGCTTTCGATCTGCATGTTCAGATCGTGCTCTCGATCTCCGATAACGGCCTTCAGCTTCACGATCTTTTCCACCTCCGCAGTCCAGCCGCGCGCGCCGCTCTCTTCCAACCACCATTAGAGCTCGGTTCCACGAACGCCGGCTGCTGAGTTCCAGCGTAATGTATAGCCGCAGCAATCGCCGCCAAATCAACGTGTTCCTGCGACGGCTCACGAGCATCGCGGTGGCGTTCGTTGAAACGCGCAATGAAACCCGTATCGAGCCGCCCGGCTACAAACTCGTCATCGCCGACGACGTCACGAAAGAACGGAAGCGTAGTCGTGATACCCGCGACCTGATACTCGTCCAGCGCACGCCGCAAACGATCGATCGCTTCGTCTCGCGTCCGTCCCCACACCGCAAGCTTCGCGATCATCGGATCGTAGTAGATCGACACTTCGGACAAGCTCGCGACGCCGCTGTCGACCCTGATCCCTGGTCCAGCCGGCTCGCGCAAGTGCGTAATCGTGCCCGGAGAAGGGAAGAAGTTGTTCGCCGGATCTTCCGCGTAGATCCGGCACTCGATCGCATGGCCCGTCCAACGCACGTCGTCCTGCGTGAATGACAAGCGTTCGCCTGACGCCACCAGGAACTGCTCGCGCACGAGATCGAAACCGGTAACCAGCTCAGTCACGGGATGCTCGACCTGAAGACGCGTGTTCATTTCCAGGAAGTAGAACTCGCGTGTCGCGTCAGCGAGTAGAAACTCGACCGTTCCCGCGCCCGTGTAGTTGACGATCTTTCCGATCTTCACCGCTGCTTCACCCATGCGTTGCCGCAAGGCCGCATCGTTGATCGGCGACGGGCATTCTTCGATCACCTTTTGATGCCGCCGCTGGATGGAACACTCGCGCTCGCCCAGATGGACCACGTTGCCGTGCGTGTCGGCAAAGATCTGTATCTCGATATGGCGCGGACGTTCGACAGCTTTTTCCAGATACAGTGACGAGTCGCCGAAGGCGGCGGCTGCTTCCGTCTGCGCAGTCTCAAACGCGGAGCGAAGGTCTTCGCCGTTCGTCACCAGCCGCATACCCTTGCCGCCGCCGCCGGCAGCAGCTTTCAACATCACCGGATAGCCAAACTCTTCCGCCGTCTTCCGGACCTCGTCGAACGACGTCAACGCCTGGACTGTCCCCGGCACGATGGGCACGCCCGCTTCCACCGCGGCGCGCCTCGCGCTGGTCTTCGATCCCATCATGTCCATCGCGTCTGCATCTGGGCCGATGAACGTCAGGCCCGCGGACGTAACAGCGCGTGCGAAAGCTGCGTTCTCAGCGAGAAACCCATAGCCCGGATGAATCGCCTCGGCGTTCACTCTCTTAGCCGCGGCGATGATGGCGTCGATGTTCAGATAACTCTGACTCGACGCAGCCGGTCCGACGCACACAGCCTCGTCAGCCACGCGCACGTGCAGGCTCTCGACGTCCGCTTCGGAATAGATCGCTACCGGCGTGATGCCCAGCTCGCGACACGCGCGAATGATGCGGACAGCAATCTCCCCGCGATTCGCTATCAGTACTTTGCGAAACATAGCTGCCACAGATTAAACCACAATTGAGTTCGCCGGTTGACGCGGATCGTATCTCACGACGATGTCCTTGCCGGGAGCATAGTCGTTCGAGCGCTGTTGTTGCAGGCTGCTGAGTTCCTGGGAGGATTCGTAGAGCACTCCGGAGAGCGTGTACGTGTAAGTCACTTGTGTGATTCGCCCTTCCTCGTCGGATTCGGCGTCGATGATGTGGCCGTCGACCATGCGGCCGGTCTTCGACAGCCGGGCGATTCGTGAGGCTTCATCTTCAGTTTTTTTACGGAAGCGATCGAGAAACGACATGCGTCGCTATGGTTGCAGGACGCCGGCGGAGACAGAGCGGCCGACGCCGCCTTTAGCAGCGTCGCTATATCTCTTGAGGATGCCGTTGCTACCGATCCAGTCGTCGTCGGTGCCGAGGATCTTGTCTTCGCCTGGGAGCCGCAGTTCATAGGTCGTGAATGCCAATCCTCCGGGCGGTATGTCGTCGGCCGAGGGAGAGACGGAGGCCTTGCGAATGACTGCGCCACGAAGGCTGCGAGATTTTTCGGATGCTACGGCGGCTACGTCCGCGCTCGGATGGTAACCAGTTGGATCGAGAGTCGCGAGCGCTGCCGCCAGCGACCCGTCGGGATCCGGAATGCGTTCGCGGAGATCTTTAAAGTCTGCCGGGTAAGTTTTGTAAAGCGAGCGATACTCGAGCAGCGCGCGTTCGAACGTATGCCAGTTCGCGCGGATGCCGGCTTCTTTCGCGAGACGCCTGTTTTCCAACCGAGCCGGAACGGTGATGCCAATCAGGAAAGCAATCAACATCACTACGATCGACGACGCCAGCAAACCGCGGCGCGCATACTTGAACCCGCAGAATCTTTCCGGTTGAAACTTGACCGAGCGATAGAGCTTTCGTCCGAGCCACACCGTCAGGATGAAGAGCGGAATCGCAACCCACTTCAAACGCCAGGCAGCGGTTTCGCCGGCAGCCACCCACGACCAGAACCCGAACGACTTCCGTTGAAAGATCGCGATGATAAGTTGGGTCAGGAAGATCAGAACGGTCAGCGAACCGCCGACTGCCAGAACCAGCGCACGGCCATAAGACGGAAGTTCGTGAGCCGGTTTCGGGAGGGGCTCACCGACGGCGCGCGCGCCACATTGTCGACAACCTTGGCTCAGGGCTCCAACGAACTTGAAGCCGCAACACGGACAGATAGTCACTCGATTACCTCAAAAACATTCTGCTAATCCGTGTTCCTTTGAAACGCGGATTTAGCGAATGATAACGGATTGCGCACGCGTACAGTTCCCGTCGACGCGGTTTCTGTTTCTGAAGTCTCAGCCTTCGCCAGTTCGCGCCACGTGTGGTACATGCGATGCGCGAAGGTCCAATACGAACCAACCGCAAGCACCCACAAGACGGCCGGCATCCGATTGGCAAAGAAATTATTAGAACCTGGATGAGTACTCAGCGCGCCGATAATAAAGAGTACAACGCGTTCTGGGCGGCGCAGGAACCCAACGTCGCATTTGGGAATCAGGCTCTCTGCCCGCGCGCTGGCGTAGCTTACCATAACCGAGCCCATTAGTCCGGCGCCCGCAAGAAAAACGTTAAGAGTGGAGTGGGCCGGTGTATCGCGCGCATAAAAGACCATAAGGCCCACAAAAACGACCATATCCGAGAGCCGGTCCAACGAAGAATCGAGAAAACCGCCGAACCGCGTAACCCGGCCCGAAAGACGGGCCACCTGCCCGTCAAGCATGTCGAAGAGATTAGCTACGATCAGCGCGATTCCGGCCCAGAAGAAACGGCCCATCCCAAAAAGAAGACCGCAGCCGACGTTCAGTAAGACGCCGATAACGGTCAAAATGTTAGGACTGATATGCCCCTTCGCGAGCCACCGCACAATCGCGTCGATAATTCGCTGAGCGGCGCGTCCGATGCTTGCCCCGAACATCTGCTAAGTTTGTTTCTCCTCGGTTGAATCCGTGTGATTTTTAACCAGTAGTGCCGCTCAGGACTGTACGTCGGCAGACACTATATTTCGTCATGCAAGGTACGCATTTGCCGGATCTCGAAATTGCGGGCGCCGGCCGGCGTCCGCACGACGACTTCGTCGCCTTCCTGTTTGCCCATCAGGCTTTTGCCGACGGGCGAAGTGGTCGAAATCAGCCCCTGGGCCGGATCGCTTTCCTCGGGCGTCACCAGACGATAGGTGACCTCTTCGTCCTTCTCGGCATCGTACAGAACCAGGGTTGAGCCGTACGAGGCTTTGTCGCGTGGCACTTTGTTCGGATCGATTGAGGCGATCTCGCTGATGCGCTGGCGGAGTTCGACGATTCGTGCTTTGACGACGTTCTGCCGGTCGAGCGCGGCGCGATATTCCGAGTTTTCACGAAGATCGCCAAACTCGAGCGCCCGCTTGATCTCTTTGGGCAAGTGAATGCGGAGTTCTGTCTCGAGTTCGTCGAGTTCGCCCTGGAGCTTTGCTTTAATTACCTCTGACGACAACGATCTAATCCTTCTCTGCGGTTGAGTATTGGCAACTGTAGTGCCAGTGGCCCTACTGCTAAAGTTGCCTATGATAACTGGCTTCGTTCGGAGCGCCAAAAGAAACGCCGGTGTCGCGCGCTGTCCGTACGAGCTGGCCGTCCGGCGGCACTGTCTTGATGCCCTTTATCGCCTCAGTGAGCGGCACCGTCACGACGTCGCCGGCCTGCAAAGCGACCATTACGCCGCTTTTTCCGTTCGCCACGGCGCGCACGGCGCACGAACCAAAGTTCGTCGCCAGCATGCGGTCGAAGGCGTTCGGACGTCCACCTCGTTGAAGGTGACCAAGCACGACGCAGCGCGTCTCGCGGCCGGTCACTTCCTCGATGTCGTGCTGTAGATGTTGGCCGATGCCACCGAGACGGGGTGCACGAGAACTATCACCCTTGTCTTGATAAACCAGCTCGTGGCCGATCTCTATCGCGCCTTCAGCGACCACGATAATACTAAAGTTCGCGCCCATCGCGTCGCGTGAACGCACTTTCTCAACAACTACGTCGAGAGAAAACGGAATCTCCGGGATCAGGATCACGTCCGCGCCGCCGGCGAGACCGGAGTGGAGCGCAATCCAGCCGGCGTGCCGGCCCATAACTTCCAGAATCATCACGCGATCGTGCGACTCCGCCGTCGTGTGCAGCCGATCGAGCGCTTCCGTGGCGATGTCCAGGGCCGTGACGAAGCCGAACGTCAGCTCGGTGCATTCCAGGTCGTTATCAATGGTCTTTGGGACGCCGCAAATAGGAACGCCACGTTTGTCAAACTCGGCTGCGATCGTCAAGGTGCCTTCGCCGCCGAGGACGACCAGCGCGTCGATCCCAAGGACCTTCATGTTATCGATCGCTTCCTGGTAAACGCTCTCGACGCTCATCGGAACGCCGTCTTTCTCGCGTTGTACGAAGTGGCCCTGGTTACGAGTGCCGAGAATGGTTCCGCCGCGCGGCAGAAGTCCCCGCACGTCGGAAGCCGTGAGCGACCGCGTCCTGGTGGCGCCGAGGAGGCCGTCGAAGCCGTCTTCGATGCCGATGACGCGCATGCCGTACTCGCAGATGGCGGTCTTTACCACCGCGCGAATCACCGCGTTCAGACCCGGAGCATCTCCGCCGCCTGTCAGAATTCCGATGGTTCCGATCATAAATGGACTGCGACAGTCTACCATTGCCGATTGCCAATTGCCGATTGCCGATTTGCTGCTAGTGAACCGACCAACAGCAGTCGGGAGTCAATCCAGCGCACAATCGACAATTGGCAATCGGCAATTGGCAATTTGCCGTTCCTGTCGTAGCATACCAACAAAATGGAAATCGACGACGACGCAAAAGAGATAGTTCGCGAGATCGGCAGCGCGATAAATGAATCCGTCGAGAACTCGACCAAGGTTGCGGAAGCGATCGAGCGTTTGCGAGAGGCCGGATATGAGATGGAGTTGACCTTGCGACTCGAGATCGGTTTGAGGCCTCACGCGGGGGATGAAGAAACTGAAAGCGATCCCGCCTCGCTCGACCTCACCGATGAAGATTTACAGGTCCTGCAACGGATGAAGATCCGCATCGACCCGGAACGCTGAACCGCGATTTATTCCGGGACCTCCTCGCTTCCAGTTAACGACTGTTGACGAAGTGCGGCTGCGCCAAGCAGTCCACCCATTCCCATCGACTCAACCGCGCTACTCGGCACCAGCATCAACGCGCCCTTCTCCTTCAATCCTTCATACAACATGTTCATCGCTCGCAGGTGCAGCGCTGTGGGATTGTCGCGATACGATTTGGCCGCGGTCTCGAACGAATGGGCGATCTCGACTTCCGCCTGGCCCAGGATGATTCGCGCCTGCTTCTCGCGTGCGGCCTGCGCTTCGCGTGACATCGCATCCTGTAGCGCCGCAGGAATGATCACGTCGCGCATCTCGACCGATTGCACAGTCACACCCCACGGGTTCGAACGTTCGTCAATCAGTTGCTGCAACTCTTCTTCAATTCGTTCGCGGCCGCGCAGGAGATCCGTTAACGAGGTTCGTCCGATGATGTCGCGCAGCGCGGTCTGTGCGGCCCAACTGACTGCTTGCGGATAGTTCTGCACTTCCAACGCCGCTTTCTCCGGATCGTAAACCATCCAGAACAGTACGGCGTCGACGTTGACCGGAACGGTGTCTGACGTCAGCGTCTCTTCGGCGGCGAAGCTCGTCGTAATCACGCGTTGGTCCACCCATGCTGTGACGTTGTCGATGAAGGGAATGATCCAGAACAGTCCCGGCCCTTTCAAACCGACGTACCGTCCGAGCCGCAACATGACGGCGCGTTCCCATTGTCGCGCGATCTTCGGCGCCTGGGCCAGCAACAGGCCGAGTATCAGACCAACGATCACGCCGGCTGGATTAAACGTGGCCCACGTTGCGAGCGCGCCCATCAGGAACGGGACAAGAAAAACTACAGCAGACACGACGTTTAGCCGCGGCGTGTTTGCTGAGGGTAGGTTACTCCTGGTTTGCATCAGGCTCGTCATAGAGCTAGACATTTTTCACAGTCTCCTTTTTGCGCCGGCTTTGAAGTTGATCAATCAAGTCGTCGGACGAAAAGCCCATCGCCGCGGCTTCTTCGAGAAAGCGATCGACGAGTTCGGCCAGATGCTTTTCGTGTTCTTCACGATGACTTGCAGCGAAATGGCGGGCGCTGACGAAAGTTCCCACGCCTCTTCGTGTTTCGAGCACGCCCGAGCGCTCCAACTCGGCGTAAACCTTGGCGACCGTGTTGGCGTTGACGCGCAACTCGACCGCCAACTGCCGCACGGTTGGCAGTTGCTCGCCGATGCGCAGCTTTCCGGTGGCGATCGCGAACTGAATCGCGCGGGTCAACTGCGCGTAGAGCGGCATGGGGTGCGAAGGGCTTAATGAGAAGATTCCGTCCATCTCGAAGTTGTACTACGAAGATAGTACAAGTAAGGTTTCATTAGTTTTTGAACACGGATGGCGCGGATTTGAACGGTGTGTTATCTTGTTCCGCTTTTAAACCTGCCCCATTTTGTTCGCCTTTATAGGTCGAAAGAGGAGTTCAGAGACAGTATGTCTACGCCTAATGGAAACGTGAGCACCGACGGTAACGTCGGCAAAGTCGTGCAGATTATCGGTCCGGTCCTCGACGTCGAGTTTCAGGGAGGTTACCTGCCGCCGATTTACCAGGCGCTGCGAGTCGTCTCTGAAGGGTTCGATGTGCCCACTCCCATCGACGTCATCGCGGAAGTCCAGCAGCACCTCGGCGAAGGCCGCGTGCGAACAGTATCCATGACTCCGACTGACGGTATGGTCCGCGGCATGAAAGCCATCGACACGGGCGGACCGATCACGATGCCCGTCGGCGAGGGAACGCTCGGCCGCGTGCTCAACGTCATCGGCCAACCCGTCGACACGCTCGGTCCAGTCAAACACGACAAACGCTATCCGATCCACCGTCACGCGCCCACTTTCGAAGAGCAGTCGACCGAACTGCAGATGTTCGAAACCGGCATCAAGGTTATCGACCTGATTCAGCCGTTCCTGCGCGGTGGAAAGATCGGGTTGTTCGGCGGTGCGGGTGTCGGCAAGACCGTTATCGTGATGGAGTTGATCAACAACATCGCCAAGGCGCGCGCAGGGTTCTCGGTGTTCGCCGGCGTCGGCGAGCGCACGCGCGAAGGTAACGACCTGTTGCGCGAAATGGTCGAGTCGCAAGTTATCCAGTTTGGCGACGAGTTCAATAAACACTTCCACGATACCGGACTGTTCGATCTCACGAAGGTCGACATGAACGCGATCGGCAAGTCGAAAGTGGCTTTGATTTACGGCCAGATGACGGAGCCGCCCGGAGCGCGCCTGCGCGTCGCTCTTTCGGGTCTGACGGTCGCCGAGTACTTCCGGGATCAAGGTATGGACGTGCTGCTCTTCATCGATAACATCTTCCGCTTCACGCAGGCGGGTTCGGAAGTGTCGGCACTGCTCGGTCGTATGCCTTCGGCCGTGGGTTATCAACCGAACCTGGCGACGGAGATGGGCGAAATGCAGGAGCGCATTACGTCGACCAAGACCGGTTCAGTCACGTCGATTCAAGCGGTTTACGTTCCCGCCGACGACTACACTGACCCGGCGCCGGCGACGACCTTCGCGCACCTCGACGCCGTCACCGCGCTGTCGCGCCAGATCGTGGAACTTGGTATCTACCCGGCTGTGGACCCGCTCGCCTCGTCTTCGCGCATTCTCGATCCGCGCATCATCGGTAAGGAGCACTACGACACGGCGCAGGACGTGAAGCGCGTGTTGCAGCGTTACAAAGACTTGCAGGACATCATCGCGATTCTCGGTCTCGACGAACTGTCCGATGAAGACAAGTTGATCGTGTCGCGCGCGCGTAAGATTCAGAGGTTCTTCTCGCAACCGTTCTTTGTGGCGGCGCAGTTCACGGGTCTGGAAGGGAAGTACGTCAAACTCGAAGACACGGTGCGCGGATTCCGCGAGCTCGTCGACGGCAAACACGATGATCTGCCGGAGCAGGCGTTTTACATGGTCGGCACGATTGAAGAAGCAATTCAAAGAGCGAAATCGATCGCGCAGTAAACAGTCCCGTTATGGCAGACAAGATTCAACTCGAAGTTGTCACTCCTGAGCGGCGTGTGCTGGCTGAGTCCGTGGACATGGTTACTGTTCCCGGGCTCGGCGGTGAGTTGGGAATACTTCCAGGCCACACGCCGTTGATCTCGCAACTGCAAACCGGTGTGTTGACTTACGTGCAGGATGGGAAGAGCTCACAGTTGCACGTGTCGGGTGGGTTTGTTGAGGTGCGTGACGATCACGTTGCGGTGCTTGCGGATGTTGCCGAGCGCCCGGAAGAGATCGACGCGGCGCGCGCGAAGCAATCGCGCGAGCGTCTCGAGAAGCAACTGCATTCGTGGAGTGGGACTGAAGAGGATTTCGAACTCGCGCGCGTAAAGCTCGAAAGATCGGTGGTACGCCTCCAGCTCGCTTCGTCGCGTTAATGTTTTCGGTAGATCGCTTCGCGCATTTCTTTCACGGCGGTTTCCAATCCCACGAACACAGCACGCGCGATGATGTTGTGTCCGATATTGAATTCGATAATCTGATCGATCGCCGCGACTGCTCCGACGTTGCGGTACGTCAAACCATGACCGGCCGCGACCAGCAAACCATACTGCGCCGCTAACTCCGCTCCCTCTCTCAATCTTCGCAGCTCCTGGTTTGCCCGCACCGCACCTTCTCCGTGAATCCCGCGCGCTCCTAACATCGCGTCAGCATACGCAGCCGTACACAATTCCACCTGCTGCGCGCCGACGTCATGCGCCGCTGCAATCTGCTCAGCATCAGGATCGATAAACAGACTCGTGAGTATGCCGTTCTCTCGCAGCGTGTCGACCGCTTTTCGCACCGTCGACAGATTCGACTTCGCGTCGAGCCCGCCTTCGGTCGTGATCTCCTGAGGTCTCTCCGCGACGAGCGTGACTGCATCCGGCGCTGCCTGTCGGGCAATCTCCAACATCTCGTCGGTCGCGGCCATCTCCAGGTTGAGATACGTCGTGACGCTCTCGCGCAGCAGCCGGATATCGAGGTCCTGGATATGACGGCGATCGCCCCGCAGATGGACCGTGATTCCATCGGCGCCGGCTTGTTCGCAGATCATCGCCGCCGCCATCACACTCGGCTCCGGCGCCCTTCGCGCCTGCCGCACCGTGGCTACGTGGTCGATGTTGACGTTGAGGCGTGCGGTCATGCCGAGATCCTACTCCGATTGTGCCCGCTCATGCACGGCGCGAATGGCCGCGTCGTACACGCCGCGCCGGTCTTGTTGGCGGATCAGCCCAACCTCGCTGAGCATCTTGAAACTGTCACTCGCGAGGCTGATCTTGCTGCCCTCGTTGTGGTCCCATCGCACGGGCACTTCTCTGAGTCTCAGCCCTGCGCGGTGAGCGAGATAAAGTAGTTCGACGTCGAACCCAAACCGATCGACAGTCGCAGCTTCAACCAGCGGCCGGCACGCAGACATCTTGAATGCTTTGAACCCGCATTGCGTGTCCCAGAACGGCAAACCCGTTGCTAAACGGACGAACAGGTTGAAAATTCTGCCGCCCTGTTCACGCCGCCACGATTGGTGTACGCCGATCAAAGTGCGGTCCAGTGCGCGTGAGCCAAACGTCACGTCGCATTCGTTTTTCAATATCGGATCGATCAGTTTCGGGGTCTCGGTGATCGGTGTCGACAGATCGGCGTCGGAGAAGAGCGCGACGTCACCACGAGCGGCCAGTAGACCAAGCCGCACGGCCCTTCCCTTTCCCAGATTTGACTTGTAACTAATAACGGAAGTGCGCAGCGGGCGCGCTTTCGCGAACGTCGCCCGGGCGAGATCGGCAGTGTCGTCACTGGAGCCGTCGTCGACGACGATCACTTCGCCCTGCGGATAGTTTTGGCGCATGTAGTCTACGACCGCATCGAGGGTGCCACCCAGGCGCGTCGCTTCGTTATAGGCAGGAATTACGATCGACAGAAATTCGGACATTCGGGCGCTCAATCGCAATATAACATACGAGTCGTCGTTGAAGATTTTCGCACTTCGAAACTCGCGCTCGCCCTGTGTTATATTCTGGCAATGGAAGTCGCCCGCCAACTGGAACAACCCTCGCCAGACTACAAAGCTGGATGGATCACGAGGAAGTTCACCGTCACCGCGCTCGCCATTATTGTGCTTGCGGCAGTAGTCGGCGGCACTATCGGCACGGCGGAACGACTCAGCGGGCTTACCTCGGGCGCGTCGAAGAGCTCTTATCGCATCGCCGACGACATCGAGAAAGACTATAACGAAGCCGTTGCCACCATCACTACCAACTATTCCGGCGACATCGATCACGAAAAAGCCACGCAGGCCGCGATTCAGGGCATGCTTTCCACGCTCGACCCGCACTCGGCTTACTTCCCATACAGCGAATTCAAGAAGCTGAAAGAAGACCAGGATTCGCGCTTCTTCGGCATCGGCGTCACGATCGTGCAGCATCGCGATGGCGTCTACGTTCAGTCGGCTGTTGAAGGCGCGCCGGCGGCGAAGCTCGGTTTGCGGTACGGCGATCGGATCGTCGAAGTGGACGGCAAGGATTCACGCGAGTGGTCGAGCGAACAGGTCTCGAAGACGGTGCGTGGCGGGTTGGGTGAACCGGTCACGATCAAGATCGAGCGCGCTGGTTCAGCGGCGCCTCTGTATTTCACCATCGTTCGCGACGCCGTGCCGCTGCCGACGATTCGCAATGCCTACATGGTTCGTCCAGGCACGGGCTACATCGGTTTGACCGGAGGTTTTCAGCGGTCGAGTGACGACGAGTTGGCGAAGGCGATGAAGCGTCTTCAGGAGCAGGGAATGCGCCAGCTCATTCTCGACTTGCGCGGCAATCCCGGCGGGCTTCTGGAACAAGCGGTCGACGTGGCGAGTGAGTTTCTGCCGCGCGGGCAGATTATCGTTTCCGTCAAGGGGCGCACCGAATACAGCGACCCGATCGTTTACAAATCAACCGGTTCCGATCCCGCGACGTTGCCTCTCGTCGTGCTCATCAACCGCAACACCGCTTCTGCTTCGGAGATCGTCGCGGGCGCGATTCAGGATCACGGCCGCGGGTTGATTGTCGGCGAAACGAGTTTCGGAAAAGGTTTGGTCCAACGCATCTACCAGTTGCCGTTCAATACCGGTCTGACGTTGACGACGGCGCGTTACTACACGCCGTATGGACGTTCGTTGCAGCGAGATTATTCGAGCGGCTCGCTTTACGATTACTACACGCGTCATGACAGCGAGGAGACGCCTCCGCCGGCCGCCCCGAATGGACCGCGCAATATCGAATCGCCATTGGCGGTGGCTTCGCCCACGCCGCATCACAACGGACCAGGCGTTCAAACCGCGGTGGGACGTGTGTTCTACGGCGGCGGTGGCATCACGCCTGACATCGAAATCAAAGAGCCTACATTTACTCCGACGCGCGCGCGTATTGCTGAAGCGGCGTTTCACTTTACAAGGCAACTGTCGGCGGGAATTCTTCCGGGACTTGAGTCGTACAAAGTCGATAAGGTGCAGTACGGCAAAAATGCGAAGGCCGCGGATTATCCGATCACCGACCGCGTTGTCGAAGCGTTCCGTAACTTCATCACGGCGCAGCCTGACTTCCACGTCCTGCCTGCACATATAGAAGAAGAGCTCGAGTTCACCAAATTGCGGCTGCGCCAGGAGATGATCACGGCAGCATTTTCGAACGACGCCGGCGCCCGCATTCTGCTGGATAGCGACATCCAGGTCCTCCGCGCCCTGGAAGCTCTCCCCGACGCCAAACGCCTCGCCGACAACGCCCGCAACGGCGTGTGGCAAGGCTAAACGCCTCGGTCACCGTGCCTTCAGGTGCATTCAGTTCGAGTACGTTCGATCAAGGGTTTGCGATTCAGGATCGCACCGGCGGCATCTACGTCAGCGTTCCTGACAATCCTGGTCTGACGTTTCGGCAACAGGTCCGCGTAACGGGCAGACTCGCGGATACCGTGCTACCTGGTCTACTCGTGCTGGTCGATGTGACAGACGTTAAGGTTCATGGGAGCGGACCGAAAGTGCAGCCGCTTCCGGTCGCGACCGGCGACGTCAACGAAACTACGGAAGGCAAGCTCGTCACGATCACGGGGACCATCAAGCAACCAGTCGTCAACGATCTGCCGTTCGGTTTCATCATTTTCGTCAACGACGGCTCCGGCGAAGTTCATTCATTCGTCAGCGCTTCGACGGGCATCGACGTCAGTGGCCTGAGCCCCGGCCAGACCGTGGAGATCACCGGCTTCAGCGGTCAGTTCGCAAATGATTTTGAAGTCGATCCCCGCACGCAAGCTGATATTCGCGTTATTCCGTAAATACCTCGTGAACGCTATCGGAAGCTGGACTGTTTTGTGGTTTTCGCGCTGTAAGCGGCGTGGTGAGTGGAACTATCCAGCGTGCAGGTAACAGACTGACTTGTTCTTTAGTCAGGTCTACGTTGGGGTCTATGAGCAACTGCGGTTGGCGGCCGTTGAGGGAAACCATTACGTGGGCCCGTACTTCGACGTTGTCGTAACCTTCACGCTTCTTCTGTTCGGCAAGATAATGAGCGAAGTGCAGGATCAGGTCCGGCTTTGTAATCATCTTCATCGTCTGATGCGACTTTAGATAATCTTCCGGCTTGATGGTCCATGTTTGCCCGCTATCGGGATGGGTGACCATGAAGACTGCCTCGCCCTCTTTCGTTCGCAACTTCATATGCCAGGCAAAATTGTGTCCCTCCTCGGTCCAACTCACGTTCCCCGGATACAGGTAATGACGAAGCGGCAAAAGAAGCTGAACAACAAGATAAGCAGCCAACAGTCCGGCAATTAACTTTTGCGAGGACGATAAGGGTGCGAAACCTTTTACGGCGGCCAGCGACGGCTTCGTGTCAGGAAACGCCTCTCCCGGCGACATAAACGCTAGTGCGAAGCGTCGCACCAGATCTGGCGGAAAGAAGATCAAGAGCGCACCCAGCATCAACCAGGGAAAGATGCCGATATCGAAGATCACGGAGTTGATGAGGTTGAACACGATCGCGGCAGCGAATGCGAAGGGTCGAGTGCGTCGCCATAGGAGCAGCGGCACCACGAGCAGGTCGAGCATTATCCCGCCGATGACGAAACCGTAAACAACCCAGTCGGCAGCGAAAAACGCACCCAGCGGATGTAACCACGTGCGCATCGGCTCGCCGCCCCGGAGCCAATCGCTGTTGAGTTTGGCGATCCCGCCGTAGAAGTAGGGGATGCCGACTTGTATTCGGAGCAGCCACAACGTCCATGCTGGAACTACGTCGGAGCGGATTCTTCGGCGCAGCAACGCATCAATGGAAAACGCCCGTTCGGCAGGAAGGAAACACATCAGAAAACCGATCAGGCAGACCAGGTACAGGTGATTCAGATAGCGCGTTTGGTCCAGTAGAAAAGTAAATGTGAAGGCAAGAAAGAAGACGGGAGCGGCGATGCGGTAAAGGAAGCCCGCCATTACACAAGCAGCCGCCAGACCGAGGATGAAAAAGTGAATGTACATTCCGCGGCCGGGCCATGGCTTCACCCAACTGAATCCGTAGTAAGTAAACGTGAGGGCCGGTTCGATGAAGTAACGGCTGATCCAACCGTAAGAGAAGTAGCGATAGACTTCCCAGAGCATGATGCCGCCGAAGAGGACGCGGAAGAAAACCAGGAACGAGATATCGACTGGTTCGAAGAGAGCTGCGCCGAGACGTTGCATTTTGTTAACTGAGAGTTTGATTAGTTAATCCGTGTTCGTCCTGTGTGCGTAACACCAGCTAACGCAGCAATCCTACGGGAACACGGATAAAAGGAATAGGGTATGAATCGAACACTGCTTCTGGGCCAGGGCGTCGCCGGGCCCGCCCAGCTCGTTGGCGACGCCCTGTTAACCCCACACTCTGGGCTGCTAGGAGTTGTGTGGGGCGGATCTGCGCGGCTTTATAACTGCCGTCAACAGGCGTCGCAACGTATCTCGGAAAATCGTCAAATCACGATTTATGCAAAGCTTTTTGCATATAGGTTTTTACACATAGCAAACGATAGACACACTTCTCCCTCGATCTTGTCTCAACGAAAGCAACGCAGGAGACGAAGATCAGACTACGGCCAGGTAATGATTCCCAGAATTATCGTCGTCAGCAGGTCCAATGCCTCTTCGGACTCAGTCGATGTATCCGTCGCCTGCTGAGTCGACTGGGGCGTTGTGCCCACCACCGGAGGGGGTGGAGCGGCAACTAATCCGCAAGTCGGTATCTCTCCGGCAAGGACTGAGACGGAGAGAAAACAGGTCAAAGCGACGGTTAACATGAACCGTTTCATGGAGTTAGCTCCTTATTCGACGTAATGTCATGTAAACCTCTTTGCATCAAGAAAGATTAGAACAATCAGCAACAGTTCTTGCAAGGTTTGGCGAAGAGATTTAATATCACTCCCGCAGTCGCCCTACTTCGCACCCGAAAGTCTCATTACTCAATGCGGACGGCCTCGCCTAAGCTCGAAATCTCTCGTCTCACGCCGAATGAAGAAGCCGTGCTGCGTTGTCGAACGGCCCTCGAACTACGAGACCGCGGCGAACACGACAGCGCGCGCGATGTGATGGCCCCACTTTGGAGCGGCATCGGCAGTCGTCCAAAAATTGATAACCTTCATTCTTCCGTTGTTCCCGAAGTCTTGTTGTGCACAGGCGTTCTCACCGGCTGGCTTGGCAGCCGAAACGAGATCGCTGAGGCCGACGACTATGCCCGCGACTTGATCAGCGAGAGCATCACACTGTACGAGCAAGCCGGCGACTCAAAGAAGGTTGCAGAAGCTCGCACTGAACTCGCTTATTGCTACTGGCGGGCAGGCGCGAACGACGAAGCGCGAATCCTGTTTTCAACCGCGCTCGAGAGATTGACTACGGAAGGCAACACGCGCGCGAATGCTTTACTCGGTCTGTCGGTAGTGGAATGGTCGGCTGCTCGTTATGACCAGTCGTGGAAAATTCTCACGACCAACGCGCCACTATTCAGAAAGATCACAAGCCACACGCTGAAGGGTTTCTATCACAACCAATCAGCAATGACATTGCGTGCGCTGGCCACGAGTGGAAATGCAAGCGACTATTTTCAGCGCGCGATCAAGCATTACGAGGAAGCTGATTATCACTTCACTCTTGCGCGGCATACAGTCTATCGCGCTGACGTCAAGAACAACGTCGGTTATCTGCTTTTTAAGCTCTCACGATTTCGCAAGGCCCACGAGTATCTCGACGAGGCGCGACGGCTTTTAGTCAGTGTTCGCAACCAGGTCACAGTCGCGCAAGTCGACGACACTCGCGCTCAGGTTTTTCTCGCTGAAGGTAGATATGCCGAAGCGGAACTAGCAGCGCGCAATGCAGTCAACAGTCTTCGCAAGGCCGGACGCCAGCGCTTGTTAGCGGAAGCGCTTGTTAATTACGGCGTCGCTCTGGCGCGCCTGACCAAGTCTGTACGCGCGCAAGCCGCTTTTCAGGAAGCTATCCAAGTCGCGCATCGTTTCGAAGCGTTCAATCAAGCGGGAATCGCCGCGCTGACTCTTATCGAAGAGATTGAAGAGTTGCCGCTGGATCAATTACTGACAGCGTATGACAACGCGAGTGAATGGTTATCTGGACCCCAAGGCGCCGCGTTGCTGGCGAGATTAAATCACGCAGCGCAAAAGGTGATTACGAGGTTGCGCGGTGAGAAGAGATTTGAAGGCGCGATTGCCAAAGGAGTATGTTTTCCGCAGGAAGTTTTAAACTTTGAGCGCGGGCTAATCAGGAGTGTATTAGCTGAAGTAAACGGCAGTGTGACTTACGCAGCCTCGCTCATGGGAATCAGTTACCAGCGCCTGGCCCACATCATCGAAAAACGCCATCCTGACTTGCTGAACGAGCGCAGCCCCGTGCGCCGCCGTCCTCGGCAAAAGAAATAACCGCGGTGTGTATCGTCCTCACGGCCGCAGGGCGCGGAAGTTATCAAAGACAACAACTCCGGGTGCACTTGCTTCGGGCTGCCACGTGCCGGCTTTGATTTCGAACATCACGGCGGCGAGCGGAACTGATGCCGTATCCCACGCCTCGCTGTAACGCACTACCCATGTTCCCGGCACTCCGCCGTTATCACTGGCAGTCTCAAACACCACGTTGCCGTTCGACGAGTCGTGCCGTATGCGCCAGTACCGGTGGCTAACCGAACTATACGCGGAACTAAACAGGTTGCGCTTGCTTCCCGCGATCTTCGCCTGGCAGACCAGCACTCCTTCCTCGACGTAGATACGGTAATAGTTGTTCGCGTCGATTCCGAGCGTAAACATCGCATCCGCTTTGGTTGATGCGGATGGCGGCTGGACCAGCTCGACGTACGCGTACGCGCCGGTGAAGTTGTGACTGGTTGCTGAGCGGATCCCGTTGTAGTGCGATCCCGACTGGCCGGCGAATAGTGAGCCAATCTGCAAGCGCTGACTTGTTTCGCTCGTGGGCACGGAAGCGTCGGTGAAGCCGCTGAACAGGTTGTTGAGCTGCCACTTCGCAAAGTTCAACGAGTTGTCGTTGAAATCATCTTCGAGCAACGCCGCCGAAGGCGTTGGCGTAGGTGTCGGCGTTGGCGTCGGAGTGGGCGTAGGTGTCGGCGTTGGAGTAGGTGTCGGCGTGGGTGTGGGCGTAGCTCCGCCACAGGGATCGACAGGTCCTTGTGGTGACCATCCATTACTCCACTTCCACCATTGCGAGTCGGTGCCGAACACGTAGACGATGTGGTTGCAATACAGAATTTCAGAACCGGCGCCGCCTGCGGCTGAGCTACCGTTGCGCAAGATCGCTCCGCTGGCAGCACGTGTCCAGACAACACCGGCGCTATCGATTATCTGAGTAGCCGGCGGAACGCGCGTGTTATTAGCCGACTCCGAAGGCGTTGGTGTCGGCGTTGGAGTGGGTGTTGGTGTTGGTGTCGGAGTCGGCGTACTGCCTGAGCAGGGATCGACGGATCCTTGCGGTGACCATCCATTACTCCATTTCCACCACTGCGAGTCAGTGCCGAACACGTAGACGATGTGGTTGCAGTAAAGAATTTGAGAGCCTGCACCGCCTGCTGCTGAAGTACCGTTACGCAAGATCGCGCCGCTGGCAGTGCGAGTCCAGACAGCGCCAGTGCTATCGACGATCTGCGTGGCCGGCGGAACGCGAGTGTTATTCGCCGACTCCGGAAGCGGCGTGGGTGTTGGCGTTGGTGTCGGTGTTGGTGTAGGTGTCGGCGTCGGCGTAGGTGTTGGTATAGGCGTCGGCGTTGGAGTCGGTGTAGCAGTCGGCGTTGGCGTGGGCGTTGGCACACTGCTCGACGCTGTGAATCTCCACATCGGCCCCGTATTCGTCTGGTTCGCCATCGTCTTACTGACTATGCGCCAGTAATACGTCACTCCATTTTGCAACCCTGAAAGCAGGTAACTCTCCGAACCTTCCGGCCCTAACGTCCCCGTGACCACGTCCGTCGCCACACGCGACAAGTTAACGTCGTCCGTACCGACATACACATCATACTTGTGCGCCCAACCACCTCCTTCCCACGTCAGCATCACCGACGTTCCGCCGGTCCCGTTGTGCGCCGGCGACAAGTTCGTCGGCACGCTCGGCGGCAGCGGCACAAACGGTTCATACTCAATCGCCGAATCCCACTTCCGATTAAACTGATCCACGAACCACTGAAAGAACCACGTCTTGTTCGTGAAGTAGTTGTGCTCTTCCTGGTAATTGAACGATTGCCAACTCCAATTCGACGAACCGAAGATCGTAAGCCCGCGCCCGTACAACGTTACCGTCTTCTGGTGATTGAGACCGCGATGCTTCCGCATCTTCACCTGAACCCCCGCGGCAAACAATCGATCGACGTTGTAAGGTCCCGTAAACTCCGCCCCCAACCGACTCGCGTCGAAGCGATACTCCGCGGGCTCAGTCAGCAGTCGCACTGGCACGCCTCGCGCCAGCGCCCGCAGCAAAGCATCACAGATACCAACGTCCGTGAGCCGATACATGGTTATGTCAATCTTCTGGTTCTCGCGATCGATCTCCACGATGGAGCGCGCGCCATAGTCCTCCGCCACGTTTTGATTCGGCAGGAAGTTGACTGACGGATCGATGGGAAACGTCGGATATCTCCGCGTTAGCGGCCCCGAAACGTTGGCGTAGTTTCCATAGGTGAGCGTGTCAGTCCAAATGTCGTCGTATCGTGTTTTGAAGCTGTTAACGACTGCGGAGTCTTTAGTGAAGTACCATGCGCCATCCACGTAATTGGCGAACGCCTCGTAGGGCGCTACGTCAGCCTCGCCGAAGTTCGAACCGGTAAAGACCACCTTGTTCTGACCCGCAACCAGCAACAACTTCACGTGTATGATGCCATCGCCGAGTTTATAACGCAGAGGAATGCCTGCGGCGTTGAACTTATCAATCAACGGTTGGTTTCCCGGAAACTTCAGGTTCGCGCGCGGCTCGATTATCAGTCGGACCGGGACGCCGGCTTTATGGCGCGCGATGATCTCATCGGCAAGACCCGGCAGCTCGATCATGTAAAAGGCCATGTCGATGCCGACCGTCTCGTTACGGATCATGTCGACGATTTCTCCGTAACAGCTTTCGAACGCCGGATCGCAGAGCCGTTCCTGCGCCGAGGCTCGTTGTGGCACAAGACACGAAAAAGCGACGACCAATCCGAAGAAGATCAGCAAACGCGCACGATTGAAAATCACTAAGTCTCCCCTTGCGACAAACAGAGTGGCCGGATTCTAATGGCCGTCGATTGAAAAATTCTCGCGATATTATCTCGAACGGTTGTTGGAAACGCCATCCAAAACATCGGATAAACATCGATTTTGTTGCATTCACCCCGGCAATTTATTTATAGTCCGCACGTCAAACTGCAAAAAAGTTTAGGCGCGTTGCGTAACACCGTTCTACTGGCCTTTTTCTAAGGCCCTGGTTCTATCCCGCAGAAGTTAGAAACCAATTAGTTGAAAGGACACTTTCGTATGAAAGACCGGTCCCGCTCCGTTTACGATTTTGGGCTGCTGATTGTGATCGTGTGTGCTGTGGCATTGGCTACGGTAACGGTTTACTCGCAGAACCAGGCCACACCGCAGACTCAGGGCGCGCCAGCTAACGCGACCCAGAGCCCAGCACCTAGCCCGACTCCAAGCCCCACGCCGACGCCGATCAACTGGTCGACCGATCCCACGTTGAAGCGTTTCGTCTTCCGCAGCATCGGACCCGCCAGCATGGGCGGGCGCATCGACGACATCACGTGCCCTGAACAAAACCCGTACGTCATCTACGTCGGCTTTGCGACCAACGGCGTCTGGAAGTCGACTAACAACGGCACGACGTTCCAGCCGATCTTCGAAACATACGGGACACATTCAATCGGCGACATTGCCGTCGCGCCTTCGGATCCGAACATCGTTTGGGTCGGCACAGGCGAACCGAACAATCGCCAGAGCTCCAGCTACGGCGACGGTATCTACAAGTCGGTGGACGCGGGAAAGACCTTCACCAAGATGGGTCTCGAAGACTCGCAAACGATCGCCCGCATCGTCATCGATCCGAAGGATCCGAACATCGTCTACGTTGCGGTGTTAGGCCACCTCTTTGGACCTAACAAGGAACGCGGCGTTTACAAGACGACGGACGGCGGACGCACGTGGAACAACGTCAAGTTTATCAACGAAGACACGGGCTTCACCGACATCGCGATGGACGCTTCCGACAGTAAGATCCTTTACGCGGCTTCGTACCAGCGCCGGCGCACCAACTTCGGTTTCAACGGCGGCGGTCCCGGCAGCGGCATCTGGAAAACAATCGACGCCGGCAAGACGTGGAAAAAACTGGAAGGCGCCGGTTTACCGGAAGGACTGCTCGGACGCATCGGACTAGACGTATCGCGATCGAATCCAAACGTCGTTTACGCGCAGATGGAAGTTGGCGCGAGCACCGGCACTGGCGGCGAGGAGCCGACGATCGGCGGGCAGGCGGCGCCGAGTCCCAGTCCTTCGCCTTCAGCCTCGCCGACACCGTCGCCGAGCCCCGGCGCTTCACCAAGTCCGCGCCCTCCAGATCCGAAGCGATCCGGAGTCTGGCGGTCGGACGACAAGGGAAAGACTTGGCGCATCGTCAGCAACGAGAACAATCGCCCGATGTACTACAGCCAGATTCGCGTCGATCCGCGCAATCCGGAAACGGTCTACGTCGGCGGATTGAATTTCAGCAAATCAACTGACGGCGGCAAGACGTTTCGATCGCTGCAAGCCGGCATCGCCCATAGCGACAATCACGCTATCTGGATCAATCCGGCAAACGGCGACAACCTGCTCGTCGGCAACGACGGCGGTTTGAATGCCAGCTACGATCAGGGCGCGACCTGGGAGTTCGTCAACACCATTCCGGCGGCGCAGTTCTACGCCATCGGCGTCGACATGCGAAAACCCTACTACGTTTACGGCGGTTTGCAGGACAACGGATCGTGGGGCGGACCAAGCCAGACTCGAAACCAGCAGGCTGGAATCACTAACGCCGATTGGTATCGCGTCGGCGGCGGCGACGGGTTCTTCACGCAGGTCGATCCGACCGACTACAACATCGTCTATTCAGAATCGCAGGGCGGAGCAGTGCAGCGATTGGATCTGCGGACGGGGCGCAGCGTGAGTATTCGACCGCGCGGCGTGCCGCAACGTCGTGGCGGTGGTCCAGGCGGCCGTCCGGGCGCGAGTCCCTCGCCTGGCGCGAGCCCGTCACCGGGAGCGTCGCCAACGGTAACTTCCGGTTCCGGAGAGATCGACACGCAGGCGCAACTAGCCGCGTTTGCGGCCGCGCAGGGTTTCGGCGGCTTCGGCGGCGGCGCCGGCTTGCAGTCTAACGTCGTTCCGACGCCGCCCGTCGGCGAGACGTATCGCTTCTACTGGAATGCGCCGATTCATCTTTCGCCGCACAATCCGCGCCTCGTCTACTTCGGGGGCAACCGTTTGTTCCGATCGCTGGATCGCGGCGACACGTGGACCGCGACTCCCGATCTGACAAAGCAGATCGATCGCAACACGCTGCCGATCATGGGCGTCCCGGGTAAAGACCCGATGGCGTCCAAGCACGACGGCTACACCGGCTACGGCTACATCGTTTCGGTGGCTGAGTCGCCGAAGGTCCCGGGAATACTCTGGATTGGGACCGATGACGGCAACATTCAAGTCAGCAAAGACGGTGGCGCTACCTGGACCAACGTCAGCAAGAACGTGCCGGGCATCGGCGACACGTACCACATCGCGCGGCTCGAACCGTCGCGGTACGAAGCGGGCACGTGCTATCTCGCCGTTGACGGACACCGTCTGAACGATATGAAGCCGTACCTGTTCGTCACCACCGACTACGGTGCGACTTGGGCTTCGCTCGTCAACAATCTGCCGAAGTGGGGAACGGTCAACGTCATCCGCGAGGATCCGAAGAACAAGGACCTGCTCTACGCCGGCACCGAGTTTGGTTTGTTCATCTCGATGAATGGCGGAAAAGAGTGGAAGCCGTTTATGTCAGGGATGCCTATCATCCGCATTGACGACATCCTGGTCCATCCGCGCGACAACGATCTGATCGTCGGTACGCACGGCCGGGGCATTTACATCCTCGACGACATCACCGCGTTGCAGCAGATGACGCAGAAGGTGATGGATTCCGAAGCGCACCTGTTTGAAGTCAGACCAGGCACGCTGTGGCTCCAGGATGCGCGGCTCGGACGCTACTGGGGCGGCGCCAAACTGTTCCGCGGCGCGAACCCCACGCCGGGCACCGCGATCAGCTACTACCTGAAGTCAGCGCCGTCAGGTGATGTGAAGATCACGGTCTCTGATTACATGGGCAAAGTCGTGCGTAACATCACCGGGACGAAGGACGTCGGATTGAACCGAGTTCAGTGGAACCTTCGTGGCGATCCGCCTCCGCGTCCGACCGGAGGTGGCGGCTTCGGCGGTGGTGGCGGCGGTGGTGGCGGCGGTGGTGGCGGCGGTGGTGGCGGCGGTGGTGGTGGCGGTGGTGGTGGCGGCTTCGGAGGTTTATTCAACCTCGGCTTGCCACTCGAAGCCGGCACGTACGTCGTGAAGCTGACCGTCGGTGGTAAGGACTACACCACGAAAGCGGTCATCGAAAACGATCCGGGAGTGCAATGAGATTCACAGCACTCTCGCGATCACGCATTTCAAATAATAAGTCTCGGGCATGGCGACGAGTACCGGATGGTCCGTCGCCTGCATCCGTTTCTCCATGATCTGAACGCGGCGGTGTGCGTCGATGGCTGCCTGGGCCACGACTTCGAGAAACAGCTCTTCGGAAACGTGATAAGAGCAAGTGCAAGTCACCAGCACGCCGCCGCGATTCAACAGCTTCAACGCCCGCAAGTTGATCTCCTTGTAACCTCGTAACGCAGACTTCAAACTCGCGCGGTTCTTCGCGAACGCCGGTGGATCGAGAACGATCGTGTCGAAGCGTTCGCCTATCGCTTCCATCTCACGCAGCGCGTCGAAGACGTTTGCTTCACGAAACTCCACGTTCGCAAGTTCGTTGATTTGCGCGTTGCGGCGCGCAGCCACGATGGCCTCGGCGGAGATGTCGATACCGATCACATCGTCGGAAACGCTTGCGAGATGGAGCGCGAAGGCGCCGTTGAACGTGAAGCAGTCGAGCGCGCGTCCTTTCTGCGTTGTACGTGCGGCGGTACGCGCAGCCAGACGGTTTTCGCGTTGGTCCAGAAACGATCCTGTCTTTTGTCCACCGGCGGGCGCGACGACGAACCGCAATCCGTGTTGCAGTATCTCCAACTCTTCCGGCGCTTCTCCGTAGACCGTCGCCGTGGTCAGAGGCAAACCTTCGAGCTCGCGAACGCGGGCGTCGTTTCGTTCGACGATCGCGCGGGGATTGAATTGCTCCGCCAGTAACTCGACGAGCATCGACTTGAGAGAGTCAGTGCCCTGCGAGAGTGTTTGCAGCACGAGCACGTCGTCGTAGCGATCGACGATCAGCGAGGGAAGCAAGTCGCCTTCAGAATAGATGACGCGATACGCATTGGTGTCGGCAGGAATGTTTCTCCGTGCGTTCGCTTCCGCGATACGTTGCCGCCACCAGCCGGCGTCGATCTGTTCCGCGTTCTGCGTGAGGAAGCGCAGTGCGATCTGCGAAGCGTCGCTGAAGAGAGCTTGTCCGATGAAGTTCCCGCGCTCGTCTTTGACTGTCACGACGGAGCCGCCCTCGGCGTCGACGTCCAGCAGGTCGCTCTGGTAGATCCACAGATGCCCGCGCCTGACGCGGTCGGCGCCTTTTCGATTAACCCGAACTGTTTTCATCGGCAATACTCTCATGTCAATCGTGCAATCATGTCAAATTGCGTTATGCTACGGTCAGCATGGCCACAGGTATCGAATTCCCAACAGACTTCAATCCCGGAAATACAGATCCCATAGATTACGAGAAGGATTTAGGCGCGCCGGGACAGTTTCCCTACACCCGCGGCATCTATCCGAACATGTATCGCGGCCGGCTCTGGACCATGCGCCAGTACGCAGGTTACGCGACCGCCGAGGAATCGAATGCCCGTTACAAGTACCTGCTGGCCCAAGGAACCACCGGACTCTCCGTAGCTTTCGACTTGCCGACTCAGATCGGATTGGACTCAGACGATCCGCTGGCCATCGGCGAAGTTGGAAAGGTCGGCGTCGCCATCGACTCCCTCGACGATATGGAGCGGTTGCTTGCCGATATTCCGCTCGACGAAGTCTCCACCTCGATGACGATCAACGCGACGGCGGCCATACTGTTGTCGCTTTACCTCGCCGTGGCGCGCAAGCAGAACGTCTCGTTCGATAAGTTGAGAGGCACGCTTCAAAACGACATCCTGAAGGAGTACATCGCGCGCGGCACTTACATCTACCCGCCCGCGCCGTCGCTGCGCCTCGTCACCGACATCTTTGCCTACTGCGCGCGCGAAGTGCCGAACTGGAACACGATCTCGATCAGCGGATACCACATCCGCGAAGCTGGTTCGACGGCCGTGCAGGAGGTTGCGTTCACGCTCGCCGACGGCATTACGTACGTTGAAGCCGCATTCGCGGTGGGTTTAGCCATCGACGAGTTTGCGCCGCGGATCTCGTTCTTCTTCAACGCGCACAATAACCTGCTCGAGGAGATAGCGAAGTATCGGGCGGCGCGGCGGCTGTGGGCGCGCATCATGCGCGATCGTTTTAAAGCACGCGATCCGCGTTCGCTGATGCTGCGGTTCCATACGCAGACCGCTGGTTCGTCGTTGACGGCGCAGCAGCCGGAAGTGAACGTGGTGCGCACGACGATCCAGGCTCTCGCGGCGGTACTCGGCGGCACGCAGTCGTTGCACACTAATTCGATGGACGAAGCGCTCGCTTTGCCAACCGAAGCCGCGGCGCGGGTTGCTTTGCGCACGCAGCAGGTGATCGCTTATGAGTCGGGCGTCGCGGACACGGCCGATCCGTTGGCGGGTTCATATGCGATTGAAGAGTTGACGAACCAGGTCGAACGCGGTGCTGAAGAGTATTTGCAGAAGATCGAAGCGATGGGTGGAATGTTGCGCGCGATAGAGACCGGTTACGTTCAGCGAGAGATTCAGGAGTCGGCTTATCGTTACCAGCGGGCGATCGAGTCGCAGGAAGAGATCGTCGTCGGCGTAAATCGTTTTCAACTCGAAGACGAGCCGCCGGTGCCGTTGTTGCGTATCGATCCGGCGTTGGAACAAGCGCAGATCGAGCGAGTCAGGGCGTTGCGCGAGCGGCGTAACGGACAAGCTGTCACCGCCGCGTTGGACGGCCTCGAACGTGCCGCCTCAACGACCGAAAATCTCTTGCCGAAAATCCTTGCGTGCGTTGAGTCGTACGCGACCGTGGGCGAGATCAGCAACACACTCCGCCGCGTCTGGGGCGAGTATCGCGAAATATCGGTTGTGTAGTTAAATTCGTGCGCAGATTAAATCCTCAAGGAGATTCTCACCAATGAAAAGCCAACTATCTTTACTCGCATGCCTCATGTGGGCGGCGACTGCCGTCATGGCACAGGAGCAGAGCAACGCCCCAGCGGCCCAAACAAAGCAGGCCGAACTCAGCGCGTGGAAGACGTACTCAGTCAAGGATGAACGAGTTTCCGTTAGCTTTCCGACTCATCCCGCGGTGACGACTTACAGAATAATGCGAACGCCCGAACAGACTCTGACGAACCGCATGGTTGGGGCGTATGCAGATGGCGTGGTGTATGGCGTTTATGTTTACGAAAACCCCCAACCGCGAGTCTCGTTTGAAGATTTCGTTGCCGGACAACATCAACGAGACGAATGGGACCTGGCTACGGCGCAAACCGTTAAGCTTGGACGTTTCACGGGTAAACAGTATTCGCAAAACAAAGACTTGCCCTCCACTGCGCAGTTCTTCGCCATCGAAGATCGTCTCTATAAATTCATTGCCACGGGCGCGTCCGCTGAAGATGCGGGAGTCAGGCAGTTCTTTTCTTCGATCGTGTTCGATAGAACGAAAACCGGAATCGAGGTCTCCGATGGCCCAGGGGTCCTGTTTGCCGAGCCGGGTTGCTCGGAGCTCTTCGTCGGCCGGCAGGTTGATACGAAGGCCCGCCTGGTCATGAAACCCGAACCCCGGTACACAGAAAGCGCGCGCCAACAGGAGGTCGAGGGCACTGTTATTCTGAAAGTCGTCTTCGCTTGCAACGGCAGTGTCAACAACATTCGTACGGCACAGTCGCTTCCGTATGGGTTAACGGAACAGGCCATTGCCGCAGCCAGGAAGATAAAATTCATACCTGCCGTTAAAAACGGTAAGTTCGCTTCCATGTGGTACCAGTTGGAGTACAATTTCCATCTCTACTGATGAGCGCGACGCACCTTCTCGAAGTCAACAACCTGCAAACGCATTTCCCGACTCGCAGCGGACTCGTGCGGGCGGTGGATGGAGTGAGTTTTCATCTGGATCGCGGCGAGTTGCTGGGGCTTGTCGGTGAGTCGGGGTGCGGCAAGTCGATCACGGCACTGTCGGTGATGCGTTTGATCGCGCCGCCGGGAAAGATCGTCAACGGCGAGATACTCTTCGAAGGAAAGGACCTGCTGCGACTCTCCGATTCAGAAATGCGCCAGATGCGCGGTGACGACATCGCCATGATCTTTCAGGATCCGATGACGTCGCTCAATCCCGTCTACACTGTCGGCGAACAGATTGCGGAGGCGCTGCGGCTGCACCGCAAGATGTCGCGCAAACAAGCGCGCCAGGCAACAGTCGAAGCGATGCGCGAAGTGGCGATCCCGGATCCGGCCCGCCGTCTCGACGACTATCCACATCAACTTTCAGGCGGCATGCGGCAGCGCGTCATGATCGCGATGGCGCTGGCGTGCAATCCAAAGCTATTGATCGCCGACGAGCCGACGACGGCGCTCGACGTCACGATCCAGGCGCAGATCCTCGAGCTGCTGAACGATCTACGAAAACAGCGCGAACTGGCGGTGTTGCTGATAACTCACGATCTCGGCGTCGTTGCCGAAGTCGCGGATCGCGTCGCGGTGATGTACACCGGAAGGATCGTCGAAGAGTCGCCGGTGGACGAACTGTTTGCGCGACCCAAACACCCTTACACGGAAGGACTGTTGCGCTCGGTACCAAAGCTCACCAGCGAACACGTCGCCAAAAAAGAACGCTTGGAGACGATCGAAGGCGTCGTGCCGCGGCCGACTGATTTACCGCCGGGTTGTCATTTCGCGCCACGCTGTCCGCATCGAATGCCACGCTGCACGCAGGAAGAGATCCGGCTTTACCAACTCGAAGGCGGCGTCGAAGTGCGCTGCGTTCTTTACGACCTTGCGGCTGCCGTCGCCGCGGACAATGAAAGCGAACGGTTGACCAGATGATGTTTGAATCCGTGGTTACTGAATCCGTGGTTACCGAAACACTCGTCAGCGTTCGCGACCTGGTCAAACACTTTCCCGTCGAAGGATCGGACGACGTCGTCCGCGCGGTCGACGGCGTCACGTTTCAAATATTCGCGGGCGAGACGCTGGGTCTCGTGGGCGAATCAGGCTGCGGCAAGTCAACTGTTGGACGCTGCCTGCTGCGTCTGATCGAACCGACCTCGGGCGAGGTGAACTTCCAGGGGCGCGACATCCTCTCGCTGGACAAAAAAGACTTGCGACAGATCCGGCGCGAGATGCAGATCATCTTTCAGGATCCTTATGCGTCGTTGAATCCACGCATGAAGATCGGCGACATCGTCGCCGAGCCGCTGGTGATTCACAACGAAGGCACGAAGAGCGAGCGGCGCGATCGTGTGGCCCAACTGCTACGCCGAGTCGGGCTCGATCCCGATTACATGAACCGCTACGCGCACGAGTTCTCCGGCGGTCAACGACAGCGCATCGGCGTCGCGCGAACGCTCGCGCTCAACCCGAAACTGATCGTCGCCGACGAACCCGTCTCGGCCCTCGACGTGTCGGTCCAGGCCCAGGTCGTGAACCTGCTCCAGGAGCTTCAGGAAGAATTCAGACTTACTTACTTGTTCATCTCTCACGGGCTCGCCGTCGTCGAACACATCTCGACGCGCGTGGCCGTGATGTATCTCGGGAGAATTGTCGAGATCGCGCCTGCTGCGGAGTTGTATGCTCAACCGCTTCACCCGTACACGCAGGCCTTGCTGTCGGCGATCCCGATTCCGGATCCGACGCAGAAACGAAAACGAATCATCCTGCAAGGCGACGTGCCGACGCCGATCAATCCGCCGTCCGGTTGCCGCTTTCGCACGCGCTGTCCGATCGCGATCGAAGACTGCGCGCACATCGATCCGGAGCTGCGCGAGGTCTTACCGGGCCACGCCGTGGCATGCATTAGAGTGCCTGGCTGGTCCGAGGCGAAACCGGCCGAGTAGCCTTGAAACTTTGCTGTTCGTTGGGGCGTATTTAGCAAGCCGCATAAGCGTTAGAGGTTCTTTAACTTCGACGGAGCTTTTCTCCCCGTCTTCTACAGGAGACTGAAACCGATGAGTGCTTCAAACGAGTCGAACTTCCCGCCGTCGTCTGACTTCCAGGCGCCTCCGCCCGACTTTCAGGCGCCTCCGCCGCCACCAATGCCAAAAGAAGAACCCAAGGCTCCACGTCCAGCGAAGTTGATGATTGCCGGCATAGCGGTCTTCGCTTTGGGTGTGATTGTCGTACTTCTCTCGGTCGTCAAAGTGGTCACCGGGACCGTCGGCACCGGCGCTTTCTTGTGCTTCGCCGGTCTGGTGACGGTCGGCTTAAGCTTCATTCGACTGCCCGCGGTTCCGCAAAAAGAAGCGCCACTCTCTTTGGTGCAAAAGGTGACGGGAATCTTTTTTGAGCCGTCGCGCGTGTTTCGCAACTTGCGCGAGCATCCACACTGGATCGGTGCATTCGCGATCATTTGTGTGCTCACGGCCGTATATAATTTTGCGTTCATCCAAAGAATCACGCCCGAGCGAGTCGTCGACCACACGATTGAAAAGATGGCGAATATGGGCCCACCGTTTGCGCCGCCGCCGGAGCAGTTGCAAAACATAAAGAACCAGCAGTTACAGACGTACAAGAACCCGATCCAGCGCGTTGCGGGGTTCATCAGTTCTTTCGCTGGACTTTATCTCCTGAGCGCGATCATCGCGGGGCTGAGCATGCTCGGCGTTCTCATCTTCGGTGGACGAATCAACTTCTGGCAGGCGCTGGCAGTGACGTTCTACGCAGCGCTGCCGGTGGTCTTCATTCAGAAGATACTGGGACTAGTGATTCTTTATCTGAAATCGCCGGATGACCTGCATCCGATTCTGAACCAGGAGACGACGCTTCAGGACAACCTCGGCATCCTGTTCACGCCGTCGGAGCATCCCGTCTTGTTTGTAATCGCGAGCTTGTTCGGGTTGACTTCGTTTTACCTGGTCTGGCTGCGAGCGAAGGGCTTGCACCTGGGCGCGACGCGAGCGAGCAGCAGCGCCGGATGGGGCGTCTCGATTCTGATATTCGTGCTGACGCTGATTCTGGTGACGATCTTTACGTCGTTGTTCTCGGGCTTTATCTCGTAAGGCGAGGGCCTTACTCGTAGCGGAGCGATTCAATGGGATCGAGGCGCGCGGCTTTCCACGCCGGCCATAGGCCGAAGATCAGCCCGATCCCAACGCTCGCGACCAATCCGCCGACCGGCGCCCAAAGCGGCACGTAAGACGGAAGCAGCAACCGCAGCAGGAGCGTCAGGCCCCAACCCACTGACAATCCGACGATCCCTCCGAGTCCGGTAAGCGTCGCGGCTTCGATTAAGAACTGCCACATAATATCGCTGCGTTTTGCGCCGATGGCTTTGCGCACGCCGATCTCGCGAGTGCGTTCGGTGACGGACACGAGCATGATGTTCATCACGCCGATTCCGCCGACCATCAGCCCGACTGAAGAGATGACCACCATCGCGATCGCCAAGCCGCCGGTGATCGAGCGGAAGTTGTCGAGAATGCTTTCGGACGTTTCCATGCCGAAGTTATCGTCGGCGGCGAACGGCACCTGGCGGCGGACGCGCAGCATATCGCGCACCTGGTCCTTTGCCTCATCCATTCGTCCCGCACGCGCGACGGCAAGGATGTAGATGTCGTCGGCGTTTGGCTTCAGTTTCTGGGCCACTGTGAACGGCACGTAAATGACGTTGTTCTGATCGTCACTGCCGCCGCCGATCAGAAACTGCTCGCGCTTCTCGAGCGTGCCGACGACGCGAAACTCCTGCGTGCCGATCTTGACTATTTGCCCAACGGGCGATCCGAGTTTGAAGAAGTCGTCGGCGACTTTCGAGCCTACGACGCAAACTTCCTGGTTCGTGTCGTTCTCGGTTTGCGTGAAGAAGCGTCCATCGGCAATCACCTGAGTCCCGGCTTTTTCAAACTCCGGCAGCGTGCCTTGCAGCGCCACCTGGGCCGACGTCTTGCCGCCGCCCGAGACCATCAGTTTGCCGCCGAACCAGTTGTTGGTGATGTCCAGGAAGGGAACTGACAATTCGACCGCGGGCAAGGTCGACAGCGCGATCGCATCGTCGTACGTCAGCTCTTTGCGCATTCGCTCTTCGCGCGACATGCGGCCGATATGGATTCCCGGATTGTACTTGCTGATATAGATGGAGCGCGTGCCGAACGATTCGACTTCGCGCTTCACGGAGACGTCGATGCCGCTGATGATCGACGCGATCAGCATTACGGTAATGATGCCGATGACGACGCCGAAGACAGTCAGAAACGAACGCAGCTTGTTGCCGCGCAGGGTCGCGAGGGCCATCTTGAGGTTTTCGTAAATGTCACTTCGTAGGATGCGCATGTTAGTCAGCCCTCAACGCTTCTATAGGATCGAGCCTCGCCGCTTTCCAGGCCGGAAACAGACCTGACGCCACGCCCGCGCCGCCGGACGCTGCGAGCGCGCCCAAAATAGCAAGTAGCGATAAATAAGTGGGAAAGATCCATGCAGTCACCGCGACACCGACGAGCCACGCGAGAAAGATTCCCACTGCGCCGCCGATGACCGCCAGCGTGACGGCCTCGACCAGAAACTGCTTCATGATGTCCATCTGCCGCGCGCCGAGAGATTTTCTGATCCCGATCTCCTTCGTACGTTCGGTCACCGACACGAGCATGATGTTCATGATGACGATCGCGCCCACGATCAGAGCGATTCCCGGCACCAGCATCGCCACGAGAAAGATCGTGCCGAACAGACGATCGCGCAGGCCCGTGATCGCGTCGGGTGTAACGATGCCGAAGTTGTCCTTTTCGTTTGGACCGAGCTTGCGGCGGACGCGCATCAGGAAGCGCGACTCTTCGACCGCGTCGTTGAACAGATCGTCTGTTTTGGACGTCGCAACGAAGTAAAGCGAGCGGTTGCGAATCAGGCCGCCGTAGTTAACGGAGTAAGTCTTTAACGGGATGATGATGAAGGAGTCCTGCGGAATACCGAATACTGTCCCCTTCGCAGCCTCGACGCCAATCACTCGATATGGCAATCCGCGGATGCTGATCTCCTGTCCAACCGGATTGCCGGCGGGAAACAGTTTGGTGGCGATGTCGGTGCCGATGTAGGCGACGCGCGCCGCGTTGTCATTCTCTGGTTCGGCGATAAAGCGTCCGTCGACGACGTCGCGGTTCTCGATGTCGACGCAATTGGCGGTCGCGCCCGAAACAAACACGTCTTCGAGAATCTCGTCGTTGCGTTTGACTTCGGAGGGAGTGCCGCGGCCCTTTGCTCCGATCTTGTCGATGAGCGTCGCTCGGTCTTTCAGGTATTCGTAATCTTCCATCGTGAGCTCTTTGTTGCGCCGCTGAGCTGCCGCGATGGTGTCAGTGTCTTTGAAATCTTCGAGAGGATTGAAACGTTGAATCGTGAACGACTTGGCTCCGATACCGGCAATCTTTTCGTCGACGTAACGATTAAAACCTTCGATCAGCGAGACCACGACGACGAACGCGGTAACGCCGACGATCATACCGAGCAATGTTAGGGCAGAGCGCAGTTTATGAGCCCAGATGGCGGCAATGGCCAATTTTAAAGTTTCGATAAATTTCACAGCGTTGCGGTATTACTACCGGGTTATTACGGGTTAATCAGGGATAGGGTTGCAAGAGGCATATTATGCAAAGCTTCACTCCCAACGCAAAGCATCAATGGGGTTTAAGCGCGCTGCTTTCCATGCGGGCCACAGTCCGAAAACTATTCCAACGCCGGCTGAAACGCCGATTCCGAGGCCGATGGCCCACAGCGGAACGAAAGCGGGCAACGGCGAGTACCTGTTCATCAGAAAACCCGCGAGCTCGCCGGCAGCAAGTCCCAGCAGGCCGCCGATCGCCGTCAACACCACCGCCTCGATCAAAAATTGCGAGAGAATGTTGAGCTTCGTTGCGCCCACGGCTTTGCGCACGCCAATCTCCTTCGTTCGCTCCGTGACGGAGACGAGCATGATGTTCATCACGCCGATCCCGCCAATCATCAACGCGACGAACGAGATGGAAGTCAGAACAAGCGCCGTGGCGCCGGTTAGCTGGTTGTACACGTCGAGGAGCGAATCCTGAGATGAGATTCCGAAGTTGTTCGGTTCGCCGGGCGCAATGCGGCGGCGGCGGCGGAGGATGTCGGTTATCTCGTCCATCGCCGATTTGACGAAGGCGCGGGAGCGCGGGCGCGCGACGACGAAGAAGACGATTCCAGGGAAGGGACGGTCCGGATAGTACTTATCGAACGTAGTGATCGGGATGAAGATCGAGTTATCGCGCGACTGCCCGAAAAAGTTGCCCAGCGGTTCCATGACGCCGATGACGCGATAAGGATTGCCTTCGATTCTGACTTCCTTATCGATCGGGTCTTCGTAAGGAAACAGCGCCTGCTTCACGTCGACGCCGATGATCACGACGTTTGATCGATCCTGCATGTCGATGTCGTTGATGAAGCGCCCGGTGGCGGCGTACTGCGTGTGGACAAACTCGTAGTAAGGCGTCACGCCGAGCAGGATCGGCGTGTCGGTCTGTTTGTCCTGGTATCTCATGGTGGCCGACAACATGCGAAGGATGGGCGAGACGCCGACGATCGACGGCGCTTCCGTGCGCAGTGCTTCCACGTCAGCGAAGGTCAGGTCTTTACGATGGATCTCGTTCGGTCCGGGCGGGCGGCCGAAGCTCGGATCAAATTTCGAGATGAAGATCGTGTTGGAACCGAGCGACTCGATCTGATCCGCGAACGCTTTGTTCAGTCCCTGGATGATCGACACCATGAAGATCACCGTCAGCACGCCGACGCTGACGCCGAGGATTGTCAACGCCGAGCGCAACTTGTTCGTGCGCAACGTGTCGAACGCCATCAGCGCGGATTCTTTGATGTCCTCGAGTCGCATAAAGATTGTCGATTGCCAATTGCCAATTGCCGATTGCTTTCACGCTGGGCCACGGGGCATGACGAAACTAATCACCATTTACACTCAGCAACGCCAATCGGCAATCGGCAATTGGCAATGCCTTCACTCCGCTCGCAGAGCTTCAATCGGATCGAGCCGCGCGGCGCGCCAGGCGGGCCACAGTCCGCTGATGATTCCGACTAGTGACGAAACGCCGACTCCGAGCACCGCCGACAGGGTGCTGACAAGCAATGGAAAACCGATCAACGCCGAAATCACATAAGCCAACCCGAAACCTGTTCCCACGCCGATGGCGCCGCCCATCGCCGTCACGACGACGGCCTCGATCAGGAACTGGCTCAGGATGTCTTTGCGGCGTGCGCCGATGGCTTTACGAATACCGATCTCCTTCGTTCGTTCAGTCACGGAGACCAGCATGATGTTCATCACGACGATGCCGCCGACGATCAGCGAAATGAAAGCTACGCCGAACGTCACCCAGTAGATGTTTGAAGTTGCCTTGCCGTAGAGATTCAGAAACACGTCCTGCGTTTCAAGTGAGAAGCCTTCGTCGTCGGGATCGTCCAGCACGTGACCGCGGCGGTTGCGCATGACAGTCCTGACCTGGTCTTCCGCTGTTTCGAGTTGCTCGGCCGCGGGCACCTGGATGAACACGACGAGCGAACGCCTCGCGCCGTACACCTTCTGATACGTCGAGTAGGGAATGTAAACGACGTTATCGCGCGAGAAGCCGAATATCGAGCCCAACGGTTCGAGCACGCCGAGCACCACGTAAGGACGGCCGTCGATCCGGATCTCTTTACCGACCGCCTGGTCCGCGGGCGCATCCTGAAACAGGTTCTTCAGCATGTCTGTACCGATCACGCAGATCTCGCGTCCCGAATCGCCTTCGCTCTCGGTCCAGATTCGTCCGACGTCGACGCTGACGCCGTCGATGTCGAACATCGTGATCGGATTGACGCCGCGGACTCGTACATTCTCGGCTTTCTGATTTGCGTATTTAACGGTCTCGATGGCGTTGGCGGCGATGCCCACACGCCAGCACGAAGTACACAAGCGCGCGATCGCATCCGCGTCCTCGTGCGTGACGTCCTTGCGTCGATTGAACCTTACGAAGTCTTCGCGCGACGTGATGATTTGCGGGTTCTTGGAGATGGTAAAGACGGTCGAACCCTGCGACGAGAACGTTTGGGCCACTGTTGCATTGAGCCCGTTGATGATCGTCATCACGGCGATCACCGCGGTGACGCCGACGACGATGCCGATCAAGGTCAGGGCTGTACGCAGCTTGTTTGCGCGGAGACTGGCGAGAGCTACGCGAAAGGATTCCCAAATTGCGGCAAGACGGAAAAGTGGGACCGACGTGATGCGCGCCGGAAGGAGCGCGCGTGCGTACGTGAAGCGTTGTGGCTTGACCTTTTGATCGCCACTTCGCTGCATGGGCAGTCTCCTATCTGATTCTTTCGTCTTTCTCGATTAGTCCGTCACGAATGGAGATAACGCGGTGGGCACGCGCCGCGATGTCGTGCTCGTGGGTAACGACGATGATCGTGTTCCCTTCGGAGTGCAACCGTTCGAAGAGATCCATGATCTCCATACTGGTATGGGAGTCGAGAGCGCCGGTCGGTTCATCGGCCAGCAGGATTGACGGATGATTCACGAGTGCGCGGGCGATGGCGACACGTTGTCGCTGACCGCCCGACAGCTCGTTCGGTTTGTGTGTCATGCGCTCCGTCAGGTCGACAGCCTGGAGCGCCTTCTTCGCCATCTCGTGCCGCTGCGAAGCGCTGACGCCGCCGTAGATCAGCGGCAGCTCGACGTTGTGCAGCGCGGTTGCGCGGGCCAGCAGATTGAACGTTTGAAAAACGAAGCCGACTTCCTGGTTGCGGATGCGCGCCAGTTCGTCGTCGTCCATCTCGGAGACGTTCTTGCCGTTGAGCCAGTACTCGCCCTGCGATGGCGTGTCGAGACAGCCGATCAGGTTCATCAAGGTCGATTTGCCGGAACCTGACGGACCGATAATGGCGATGTACTCGCCGCGCGGAATATCAAACGAGACGCCGTGCAGCGCGTGTACAGACTCAGTTCCCATCTGGTAAGTCTTCCAGATGTTACGCATCGAGATCAGCATCGACGGGTCGTGCCCGTCGACGTGAGTTTGTGGCGTGATCGCGTTCTCCGGGGGAGAAAGCGTGAGAGTCGCGTCGCTCATTTAGCCTCGTTTCCAGCAAGCTCGCCGGGTTTCTTCGTTTGACGTTTGACAGTCATGCCGTCCTTCAACGTCTTCAGAACACGGCTTGGCCCACGGACGACCTCCTTGTCGGGCGTCAGGCCGCTCATAATCTCGATGTCGGCTTCACCGGTGATGCCGGTGGTGACTTCGATGAACCGAACCTTGTTGCCCTCGATGATGTAGACGCCCTTCTGGGCCTTGGGCTTCTCGGGCGATGCGCTCGGAACGCTGCCGGCGATGGTCGCGGCAGGCGACGGGCCCGGCGTCGGTTGCTTCTCGACGATCGATTCGAGCGGCACCGCGAGCACGTTGTTCTTGACGGCAGTCGTGATGGTGGCGGTCGAGCTCATTCCGGGGCGCAGGGAAGTCTGCACGTCTTGCGACAGCTCTTTGATATCCAGCGCCAGCGTGACCTTGAACTCTTTCGCTTCCTGGACGTTAACGCGGTTAGACAAACCACCGGTCTGATCTGACTTCGAAATCGCCAGCGGGTTCTTCTGAACGACGGTTGCTCTGATCTCCTTGTCGCCCAGCGCGTCGACCTTCACCTTCGCTTCCTGGCCCTCCTTGACGTTGTTGATTTCGGTCTCGTCGACATTCACCTCGACGTTGATCTGAGTCATGTCCGCGATGGTCATCAGTGGAGTGGTTGACAGGCCGGCGACGGCGAACTCACCGACGCGCGTCGGGATGTCGGCTACCACGCCGTTGAGCGGCGACAACTGCGTCGCCTTGTCACGTCGAATCGTCTGGCCGCGCAGCATGGCTGACTGCTGGCTGGCACGCATCTCGGACGACTTGATGCTGGTCTGTGCATCCTTGACGGCGATCTTCTGTTGATTGGCGCGTTCGGTCGCTTCCTTCACCGCGATCTTCTGTGCTTCGAGGTTCGCCTTTGCAGTTTCGAGGGAGATCTTGGCGGTCTCGAAGCGGTCGCGAGCGGTGTCGTATTCGAGCCGCGAAGAGACGCCCGCTTCGATCAGTTCAGTGTAGCGTTTGAGCTCGCGTTGGGCGGTGTTCAGTTCAACCTGGGCCTTCTCCACGTTGGTCTGCATGGCGACAACCTGCTGCCGCGCGGCGGCGACGGAAGCTTCCGCGACGATCAGCCCCTGTTGTGCTGAATTGACGGCGTTGCGCGCGTTCTGAACGTCGTTTAGCGACGCTTGAGTCGCGGCCCACTGGGCCTCCTGGCTTGACTGTAGCTCAGTTGGATCAATTCGGACCAAAGGCTTTCCCTTGGTGACCAGATCGCCAGGGCTGACATAGATCTCTTCGATGCGTCCCGGGACCTCGCTCGTCAGTTTGATGAAGCGAATCGGACGAACCTCGCCGGAGGCGGTCACGGTTTGCTTCAATTCCGGACGGGTGGCGAGCTTTACGGTGATGACCTCAGGCTCTTCCTTGCGCGTGGCTATCACGCTGACGACGACGACGATTGCCAGCACCGCGGCCACAACCACGCCTATGATTATCTTCTTTTTACGACTCAATGCCATCAGTAACTTCCTTTAGTTCGGGGCTTAAAAACTCTTGCTTGGAAACGAGGTAGTGGTTCTAATCGGGACCGCTAACGTCAAACCGGTACGCTCGAAGTGTCTTCTACGTGGAAACTTATCAAACTGTTTCATTTAAGAGCAACCAAGGGAACCTCGTTTAGACACCAATAAGACGTAAAAGGTTCGCAATTTATTAACGAAGCCGCCGATCAAATGCGGTTGGCGCAGCGAGCGGCTTTCGCGGTAAAATGTCTTGCTTTTGCGGTAGTTCAAGTTCGTCGATCAGATTACAAATGATTACCTGTGACAGGTGCAAAACAGAGAACCTGGATGGATCGCAGTATTGCGACGAGTGCGGCGCACCTTTGAGGCCCAACGGCCGTCCTGTTCCGCGCGGCACTTCGTATAGTCAAGATGGCGGCCAAAACGGGACTCATGCCCCGTCGCGAGACGCCCATCCGGAGTTTGCCGGCGGGCGCGTTTCAGCCGGGCTCAGCTATCCGCCCGCACGGGCGGGAAACAAGCCGCACGCCCGGTTAGTCATCGAACGAGGACGATCCAGCGGAAAGCAGTTTATGTTGAGTGAAGTCGAAGCCCAGATCGGCCGTTGGGACGCCGACGGCGGCATCTTCCCGGACATCGATCTCGACACGGACGATCCGGAAGCGAAAGTCTCACGCCGTCACGCTCGCATCACTCTCAGCAACGGCCAGTACTTTCTGGAAGATCTCGGGTCGACTAACGGTACGTTCATCAATCGCGGCAAGAGATTAACTCCAGGACAGCGTCAGGCGTTGTGTGATGGCGACGAAATCATCGTTGGCAAGACGTTTCTACGTTTCCACATCGTGAAATAATGGCTGAGTGCAGCGCATGCGGTACCCGCTACTCCCCGGGTGAACATTTCTGCGGGAATTGCGGCTCACAACTGATGCCGAACGCATCAGAATTGAAGACTCTCTCGGCGACCCTCGGCGAGGAGCCCGGCGCGCAGCCGCTCACGTCTGCCCAGTTGGCGGTCACGCTCGAGGACGCTGAAACCCGTGAAACACCGGTCGGCGACGATGGTCCGTCCGCGATTGAGGGCGCAGATGCGAAGTCGGACGCGCTTCACGAGTCACCCTCGATCGACTCGGCCGGAATCTTCGTCGAATCACCAGCCGAGGCCCCGGTTGAACCAAGGCCGATATCGTCCGACTCACTGGGCGGTTCGTACACCGACAACATCAACATTCAGGGAACCAGCTCCACGTCTCATCGCAGGAGCACTACCGGCGGACATCAGCCAACGGTCAAACAACTTTCCGCCGAAACTGTGCTCAATTCCCGTTACGAGATCGTGCGTCGCATCGGCGGCGGCGGCATGGGTGCTGTCTATCTCGCGAAGGATCGTAATCTCGGCGACGCGCCGCGCGCCGTCAAAGAGATGGTCGAATCGCATCTCGATCCGTCGCAACACGAGAAAGCCATCGGCGACTTCAAACGCGAGTCGCTGCTGCTCACTTCGCTCGAGCACCCGTCGATACCTACCATCTACGACTATTTCTACGACGACGTGCGAGGCCGCTTCTATCTCGTAATGAAATACATCTCCGGCGGCGATCTCGCCTCGCGCATGCGCGCTGCCGTCGGCGGGCGGCTTGATGAAAAGACCGTTACCGATTGGGGAGCACAGATTGCCGACGTGCTGGACTATCTCCACTCACGGCCCAAGCCGATCATCTACCGTGACCTGAAACCCGCAAACCTGATGATCGACGGCAACAGTGGCCGCGTCATGTTGATCGACTTCGGCATCGCGCGCTGGGTAACACAACAGGAGAAGGGCGTCACTGCCGTCGGCACGATGGGCTATGCGCCGCCGGAGTTGTTCAGTGGGCGCGTGCAGCCGGCCTCGGATGTCTACAGTCTCGGCGCGACGATGTTTCACTTGTTGACCGGAGCGGATCCGCAGGACAACCCGCTGCTGATTTTCGACTTTGCGAAGAACCCGCGCCCGCGCCAGATCGCGCCTCAGCTCTCGAGTGAGATGGAGCAGATCCTGATGCGTTGCGTGGAGTACAAGCCGGACGATCGCTATCGCTCGGCGCGCGATTTACGAAACGCTCTGATGCAGCATTTCGAGGACCTGGGCAATGGACGGGTCAGTTACGGAATGCCCGCGCCGGTGTTAGGCGGCGAGACTGTCCAGGTCCAGACAGTCTATTGCGGTTTTTGTGGCGGGCGTATCGCCGCGGATGACGTGTTCTGCGCGCATTGTGGCGCGCGACAGCCGCTGGCGGCAGTCGGCGCCAGTGCGATGTTGCACGCCGCGCGACCGACGGCGAAGCTCGTCGTCGCCGGAACTACCGAGCTCGACGCGTCGTTCATCCTGCAGAAAGAGAGTAATTTGTTGGGACGCACCGATCCGCATTCAAATATCTTTCCCGAGATCGATCTTTCGCGATTTGATCCGGAGACGAAGGTCTCCCGGCGTCATGCTCGTATCTGGTTGGAAGGTGAAACGTATCTGGTCGAGGACCTGGGATCGGTGAACGGAACAGTTATTAACGATTCAGTGAGACTGGCGCCGCGCCAGCCGCGGGTGTTGGATAGCGGCGACAAGTTGCGCGTTGGGGAGACGATACTGCACTTTCTAGTCGGCTAACGTTGGTCTTTGGTTTTTGGTCTTGAGATTTGTTCGATACTAAGACCAAAAACCTAAGACCAAAGTCCTAATTCTAACGATGACCGTTGCCCCGGGTTTGCCCCGCTCTCAATCAAGACGCCGCGCTGCCAGAGAAGGCGGTCAACGACTGCGGGTTCCTTTTCCACTCCGCTGCGGCGCTTTTTTAATCGACTACATCATCCTGGTCGCCTTGCTCGTAATGAGCACGCTGGTCGCACGGATGCTGGGCGGAGGCGCGCGCGCCGCCGGCAACTCCGCTGAGACGGCGGGAATTCTGATGACGATCCTGGCCCTCATCATGAACCTCGGCGTCGTACCGGGTCTGACTGGCTTGACTCTCGGAAAGTGGGCCACAGGCTTGCGGATCGAACGCAGCGACGGCGGCGAGCTCGGAATCGGACGCGCCTTCCTGCGTCACTTCGTTGGTTATCCCATCTCGTTCGCTTTACTGGGTCTTGGGTTTTTAGTGGCGGCGGTCTCCGTGCATGGCAGAGGTTTGCACGATATGATTGCCGGCACAATCGTCGTCCGGGAAGGTTCGCTGTAGTTTTTTTGATGCTGCTCTTTTGCCGCCGAACATCTGCTTAAACAATGTCAGAGCTTATCGTTAAGTACCCCGATCGCACCCCCGACCATTTCCCACTGGGTCGCTTGCGCATAACTATCGGCCGCTCCGCGCGGAACGATCTGTGTATCCCCGATCCGTTCGCCTCTCGCGTCCACGCCGAGGTTAGACGCGAGGGTGACGAGTACGTTTTGCAGGATCTCGGTTCGGCGAACGGCACGCTCTACAACGGCGCGACCGTGGACGGCGCGATTCATCTGACGGCCGGCGGCCGCATTCAGATTGGCGAAACGGAGATCATCTACGACGACGGCACCTACAACTCGAGTATGGGCGCCACGATGATCACCGACAACTCCGGCACGTCGCTTCCCGAAGCGACGATCGCATTGACTTCCACCGATCGCACGACGTCCGGACTGCTCGAAGCGATCGAAGGAGCGCGGACCAGGCCCGAGGAGATCGCGGCCACCACTGTCGCTCCAAAGGCGAAACATGGCGATCTGCTGGCGCTGATCAGCAAGGTGGGCATCACGCTCCTGGCTTCCGAGACGTTGACTGAAACGTTGGAACGGATCGTCACGCTGGTATTCGAAGCTGTTCCGGCTGATCGCTGTTTGATCATGATGCGCGACGAAGGCAGTGAAGATCTGAGAGTGGCCGTCGCGCGGTTGAGAGATCGAGTCGGCGAAGTCGGTGAGATACGCGTCAGCCGAAACGTGCTCGACGAAGTCGTGATTCGTGGCAAGTCGGTGTTGACGTCGGACGCGCAACACGATCCGCGGTTCGCCACCGGAACAGTGGTGTTGCAGGGTGTCAGATCGGTGTTGGCTGTTCCGCTTGGTGTTGCGGAAAAAGTGTTTGGAATCATTTATGCGGACTCGCCGATTGCTGAAGGCCGCTTTACCGAAGACCATTTGAAAGTGTTGACGACATTGGCTTCCGTGGCGGCGATTCGCGTCGAGAATGGGCGTCTCGTTGAAGCCAGGCTCGAGCGCGAGCGTCTCGAACGTGAGCTGGCGTTGGCGAGTGAGATTCAGCAACGGTTTCAACCGACGGCGCCGCCGCATATCGCTGGTTACGAACTGCAAGGCATCAGTTTTCCGTGTTATGAGATCGGCGGCGACTATTACGACTTCATCGAGCGCGACGATGGGCGTTTGGTGATCGCGCTCGGCGACGTTTCAGGCAAGGGAACTGCGGCGGCGTTGTTGATGTCGTCGCTGCACGCGGCGATTCATGCGCAGTCGGCGTCGCATGACTCTTTGGTCGCGACGATCTCCGCCGTTAATCGTTACCTGGCGGACAACATTCCCGCGAATCGTTTTGTCACGCTGTTTTATGCGGAGCTGGATCCCGAGTCGGGAGCGTTGTCGTTCCTGAACGCCGGACACAATCCGCCGCTGATCGTTCATGCGGCGGGGACTGTGGAACAACTCGCGTCGGGCGGTTTGCCGCTGGGGATCAAGCCGGATGCGGAGTATCGCGAAGGGCGGACGCAGTTGCAGCTCGGCGACGTGTTGGTGATCTATTCTGACGGCGTGACGGAGGCTGTCAGTCCGACGGGTGAAGAGTTTGGTCCCACTCGGTTATACGAGGTCGTCCAACGCAACGTCGAAGCTTCAGCGGCAGGCATTCGCGATCGAATCGAATCCTCCTTGACGAAGTTCGCCCAGGGCACCAGCGCCGCGGACGACATCACCCTCGTCATCGTCAAGCGCCAGGCCAATCCCAGGTAAAGACAAAAATCAAAGCGGCGTTTGCAGATGGATCCAGATACCGACATCGGCGGCGCTCAGCAACGGTTCCCCGTCACTAACCAGTCAGCCATCGCCGCCGCGCGCAGTGATGACCACGTCACACGCGAGCGCGCCTTCGCGACCATTCTGAACAGCTACTGGAAACCCGCTTACAAATACATCCGCCTGAAATGGCAGGCAAATAACGAAGACGCAAAGGATCTCACGCAGGGCTTCTTCGCCAACGCGTTCGAGAAAAATCATTTCGCCAATTACGACGCGCGCAAGGCCAGCTTTCAAACGTTCCTGCGCACATGTCTCGACGGCTTTGTGGCAAACCAACGAAAGGCGGGCCAACGCCTCAAGCGCGGCGGCGACGCCAATCACTTCCAACTCGACTTCATCTCCGCCGAAGACGAGATCGCGATGCAAGCGGCGAACGTCGATCTCAGTCCGGAAGAGTATTTCCATCGCGAGTGGGTGCGCTGGATGTTTACGATTGCAGTCGATACTCTGCGCCGGCGATACGAATCAGCGGGACGCGGTGTTCACTTTCAATTGTTCGAAGCGTATGACCTGGGCGACGAGGATGTTTCGTATTCATCGCTCGCACAAACGTTCGGTTTGGACCAGGCGACAGTGAACAACTATCTCGCCGCCACCCGCCGCGAGTTTCGCCGCATCGTGCTCGAAAGACTGCGCGAGATCACCGCGACAGACGAAGAGTTTCGCACCGAAGCGCGTTCGCTGCTCGGAGTCGACGTGAAATGAAGTGGCTGTCAGACAGCAAAGTGAGTCATCTGCGCGCGATCGCTGCCGAGCCTGACTTCACCGCCACCAAGTACACGTTTGTTAAAGAACTGGCGCGCGGCGGCATGGGCACGGTCTACCTCGCCGAAGACACGGAGCTCAACCGGCAGGTCGCGATCAAAGTGCTCAGCACGCCGGAGCTGACCGAAGATTTGCGCCGCCGAATGGTGCGCGAAGCGCAGATCATCGCGCGGCTCGAACATCCGGGAATCGTTCCGGTCCACGACGTCGGCGTGCTGCCTGACGGGCGCATCTTTTACGCGATGAAGTTTGTGCGCGGCGTCAGGCTCGACGAGTATGCGGCGAACACGGAGTCGATCAAAGATCGGCTGCGGAAGTTTCAGTCGGTCTGCGATGCGGTTGCGTTTGCGCACGCGCATGGAGTCATCCATCGAGATCTAAAGCCGCAGAACATCATGATCGGATCCTTTGGCGAAGTGTTGGTGCTCGATTGGGGCGTCGCGAAGATACTGCGCGAGGATCGAGCCGCAGTTTCTTCCGAAGCCGATACGCTAATGCTGCCGCCACACGGTAACACTGCGCACGGTACGGTTGTCGGCACGCGCCAGTACATGTCGCCTGAGCAGGCGCGCGGCGAGATCGATCAGCTCGACGAGCGCGCCGACATTTACTCGCTCGGCGCGGTGCTCTACTTCCTGTTGACGAACCACGCGCCGGCTGAAGCGCGACCGCGAAACGTGAATCCGCGCGTCACGAAACCGGCGGAGGCGGTGTGTCTGAAAGCAATGGCGCCGGAACGCTCGCAGCGTTACGCCAGCGCCGCCGAACTGTCCGCGGAGATCGGGCGCTTGCTGGACGCGGAGCCGGTTGCAGCTTATCGGGAAAATGTTTTCGAAAAGGTCAGCCGCTGGGTCAGCAAGAACCGTTTCCTGGTGCTGTTGGTGCTCGCCTACCTGTTGATGAGAATTTTTTTCATTTTCAGCTCGCGAGGTTAAAGATTTCGCGCGCGACGTTTAATAGAACAATAAGAACGAAACCCCCAAAGGAGATTACTTATGTCGAAGCCACTTATTGGAGTGATACTCGGCGCTGTGCTCGGCGCAATCGACGGTCTTACTGCCTGGTTCACGCCGGAGGCCAGAAACGAGCTTGGCGGGATCGTGGTCGGCTCAACGATTAAAGGCATCATCGCCGGCATAGCGATCGGGTTTTTTGCGAAGAAATTTCAATCGCTGCCGGTCGGAATACTGTTCGGCGTGATTGTCGGCGCGCTGCTCGCTTTGCCGATCGCTTTGATGCAGGGCAAGTATTACTTTCAGATTATCCTGCCGGGCACGATGGTCGGATTGATCGTCGGGTTTGCGACGCAGAAATACGGCAAGTCGCCGGCGACCGCGAATAGTTAAGTTTTAATCGCTTGGGCGGCCCGTTAACAGTGCGTCACATTTCAACGTTTGCGGGCCGTTCTCATTGCAGATGGCAAACGAGCCGCCTTCGTACATCGTCACTCCGGCATACTCGCCCTTCGCATTGAGGATATAGAAGGTGATGCCGAAGTTCGGCAGGCCGCGACTGTTCAGCAGACGTTTCTCTACAGTGTTGCTCTTGATGCGGTTCAACACTTCCATGCCCGCGTCTTTCGGATGCGCTCCGCGACGCATCTCCTCGACGATTACGAACGAGCACAGGTTATAAAGATTCGCTTCGCCGCGTCCGGTCGAACCTGCCGCGCCGACCGCGCCGTCGACATAAAGTCCCGCGCCGAGTATCGGCGAGTCGCCAAGCCGGCCGGGAATCTTCCACGAAAGACCGCTGGTGGTCGTGACGCCGCAGATCTCACCTTTCGAGTTGATGCCGTCGCAGTTGATCGTGCCGTGCATGTTCTCTTCACGGAGCAGTCCGGCTGCCAACATATCCAACGCTGCTTTTTGTCCCGCTTCCGCACGCTTCTTTGGATCGAGATAGTGGTCCGGATCTGTTCTGCGCTTCCATTCCAGCCACTTGCGGCGCGAATTCTCTGTGTTGAGGTCGGCTTCGATGGTAAATCCCATGTCGCGTGCGAAATCCTGCGCGCCTTTGCCGACAATCAGGTGATGATCCGTGTTCTCCAGCACAGCCTTCGCAACCAGCGACGGCGTGCGCACGCCTTCGAGCGCGCCCACCGCGCCCGCGCGTTTCTTCGGTCCGTGCATGACGGATGAGTCGAGCTGCACCACGCCATCGGCGTTCGGCAAGCCGCCGTAACCGACACTGTCATCCAGCGGATCGAGCTCGACGATATTGACACCGGCGATAACCGCGTCAAGCACGTCTGAACCGCCAGTGATCATCGAGAACGCTTTCGCCACCGCGGTAACCTGGCCGCCATTCTTGAAGCGGTTCCCGTTCGCCGAAGAGACGACGAGCGGCTTGACGGTGCTCTGCTTGAGGATTGTCGGAAATGAGGTCACTTCATTGGCCGCCGCCAGCGTCAAACCAGCGACCGCACCCGTGCGCATGAAATCACGGCGTTTCATTTTTTTAGTCATGGTGGCCCAATTCAATCACGATGTAGAACCGTAGATCAATACGGATCCGGGTTAATTGTCTTCCAAAGCTTCTTTAATCTTTTCGGCGGTTTTGGGGCCGATGCCGTCGACCATGTCGAGGCCGCCGCCGGCCACGAAGGTCTTCAGGTCTTCGAGTGAAGAGACTTTGAAACGTTGATGGAGCATCGCCGCCGTCTTTGGACCGATACCGGGAAGTTCCATCAGGTCGAGGACACTCTCCGGCGTCTCGGCGACGAGCCTGTCCCACGCGTCGAACGTGCCGCGCGCCAGGAGCTCGACCACCTTGCCTGCGATCGCTTTGCCGACGCCGGGAATAGTCTGCAGACCCGCGACGCCTTCCTGTTCCGCGATCTCCTTCAGCGGCGTGGGCCAAACCTCGATCGCTTCCGCGGCGTTTCGATACGAGCGCCAACGAAACGGATCGTCGCCGCGCAGCTCCATCAAGGCAGCGAGACGATAGAACCGGCGGGCGATGGCTTCGTTGTCCATGGAAACGATAATATCAAAGCGGTTGTAGGGAACACGGATAATGACAGGAGAGGCCAATTTGAACAAGACGAGAAGAGAACTGCTGACCGGGATCTCGATCGCTGGCGCGGGTGTGTTGCTGGCAGGTTGCCGCAGCGCACCGAATCAAGCAAGCAGCGTGAATAGTGATCAATCGGGTGATCAACCGAGTGAGATACACGCGCCCGCTGAGGTGACGGCCAACGAAGACCTGATGCGAGAGCATGGAATCCTGCGTAGGGCGCTGATCGTCTATCGCGAAACTGCCGCGAGACTCAAAAAAGATCCCGCCTCGGTGCCGCCCGACGCGCTGGAGAAGACGGCGCTGCTGTTTCGCGTCCTCGGCGAGGATTACCACGAGAAGAAGTTGGAAGAGGTCTACATTCTTCCTGTCATTCAGAAGTTTCGCGGGCCGGCGGCGGGGTACGTCGACGTGC
>JBKPNH010000054.1:0-46444 GCA_046732535.1 Acidobacteriota bacterium | reverse complement strand
GTGAACGTGCGGTCGCCGTTGTTTCGCAGCAGTAAACCGGAAGTGAATATATCCAGGTCTCCGTCGTGATCGTGATCAACAAACGCAATTGCCCGCGACGCCGGTATAGCGTTCGGAATCTTTGCCGCAGCCGTGACATCAGAAAAACTGCCGTTACCGTCGTTGTGATAAAGCGACGCGGAGCCGGAGCGAAGAATGAAGAGATCCGGCCGCTCGTCGTTGTCGAAGTCGCCGGCAACTGCGGCGGTGCCCGCGCTAGTCGCCGCTTTCGACAGCGCGCCGGACTGGCTCGTCACGTCGACAAACTTTCCTCCGTCGTTGCGCGAGAGACGCTGCCGAACACCCGCTACTTCCAGCAGATCGAGATCGCCGTCAACGTCATAGTCAAACAACAGCACTGCACCGCCAATCTTTTCGCCAGCTGCCTCGCCGGCAGGCGGCAGCACCGTCGAGGTCACATCCGTAAACTTTATGTCGGGAATGTTCTTATCGACGAGCTCTGGTTCCGCGCCAGTGGAAGCGATAGCCTCTGCGTACCGGCCTTGTTCGAGATAATTCGTGCCGAGCGTCGTGCCGCTGCCGCGTTCGCGCAACGCCTGGAACTGAAGGATTACCTTCTGGCCTTCCTCGCGTTGGCCCGCGCGTGTCAACGCCGTGCCGAGATTGTAGAGCGCGGTTGCGTTATATGGTTCGGCGGCCAGACCGGTGCGCAGCACGGCGATCGCTTCCGGGTATTTCCGTTGCTGTGAGTAGAGTTGACCGAGATTGACATTCGCGCCGACGTCGTTCGGATCGATTGCCAGCACTCTCTGAAACGCGGCGATCGCTTCCGCGGGTTTGTTCTGTAGTTTGGCCAACAGCCCCAGCACGTAATGCGCTTGCGGAGCATTCGGAGCCGCGGTGGCTGCTGCCTGCAACTCCTTTTGCGCGGCCACGAGATCCGGCATGTTGAACAGCGCTATGCCGAGATTGATGCGCGCCAGTGTCAGCCCCGGCTCGAGCTGCAACGCGCGCTTGAAGGCTTCCGCGGCTTCCTTGTGTTTGAACTGTTCGAGCAGCGCGACGCCGACGTTGTTCGCGCGATATGCGTCCTCACGGGCGGAAGCTTTTGGCGGCGTGTTTTGACGAGTAGCGGCACTCTGGTCTATTAATGAGGCCGCTAAAGCGCAGGCTACAAAGAATCCAGGCAACAGAAAACGAATTTTTAAGTGCTTCATAGATGATTCCTGCCGAATATACCAAACACAAACACAGAGTACACGGGTTGTTGCTGATCGCGGTGTTTGTCATTACGGGATGCCGCCAAACAACTTTACCGGCGAAGTCGACGGCCGAATACAACGAGCTGGTCAGGACGTTCTACATCGGACTCGCGGCACTGCAAGTCGGCCACGACGTCCAGGCGGACAGCAAGCTGGCGCAGTTCACCCAACTTGCGCCGAGCGAACCTGCCGGTTGGGCCAACTGGGGCCTGCTCGCGTTGCGCCAGCGAAACTTCGACGTCGCCAACGAGCGGCTCGAACGCGCGCGCAGTCTCGCGCCTGAAAACAGCGAGATTCAGTATCTGATCGGTCTGCTCGAAAGCAGCCGCGGCAAGACGCCCGAAGCTATCGCCGCGCTGCGCAAAGCGGTCGAGTTGGATCAGAACAACCTCTTCGCCGTTTACAAACTCGCCGAAGAGCTCGAACGGCAAGGCGACGAACAAGGCGCGACCGAAGTCCAGAATCTATTGCAGAAGATACTGGCTGCCCAGCCCGACAACATTGCCGCGCTTGTGGAGTTGAGCCGCATCGCAGCGAAACGCGGCGATGCCGAGACGCTCAAGTCAACAGTCGCAAAGATCAGCGGGCGTTCGTCGGCGTGGCCTGAAGAAGTGCAGCAACAAGTCGTTCCAGTGGAACAAGCAGCGCTTAGCAGCGATCTCCGCGCCGCCGCCACGCGAACGACTTTTCTGCGCAACGTGTTGCTGCGCGTTCCTGAATACCGTCGCAGTCTGGCTGCGTTCAAGCCGCCGCCGGGCGAAGAAGCCGTGCCGTTCACGCACTTTCTAAAACTCGAATCGCCGGTGTTCGAAACGGCGCCCGCAGACACCGCGATCAATTTCAAACCGGAACCAGTCGTCGGCGCTGGCGCGCCACCAAACGACTGGCTCGGCGCGATCGCCTTAAGTGGCGAAGGCGCGCCGGTCATCGCAACCGCGACCGCACGCGAGCTGCGTCTTCCAAACTGCGCCGGTATTCCTTTTCCCGGTGGAACGTCCAACATGCCTCCCTTGCCGGACAGCATCCTGCCGATCGATTTCACCTATGACTTCAAGACTGATCTAGTGCTGGCTGGGGAAGGCGGAGTGCGTTTGATGCGGCAGGAGAGTCCGGCCGCCTTTACCGACGTAACCGCCGCAGCAAAACTTCCGGTGCCGGTTACGACCGGGAGCTACATTGGCGCGTGGAGCGCCGACATCGAAGCGGACGGCGATCTCGACATAGTGCTCGGATCGGCGCAGGGTAATCCCACCGTCTTGCGAAACAACGGCGACGGCACGTTCCTCGATATTCATCCTTTCGAAGGTGCTTCCGGACTCGCAGGTTTTGCGTGGGCTGATCTGGATCAGGATGGCGATCCTGATGCCTCCGTGCTCGACGCAACGGGCGCGGTTCACGTCTTCAGCAATGAACGCCAGGGACAGTTCAGCAAACGCTCGCTGCCAAGCCTTCCTCCGGCGCGCGCGATCAACGTCGCGGACATCAATTGGGACGGCGGCTTCGATCTCCTGATGGTGCAAGCGGACGGAACCATCACCCGGCTGTCAGACAAAGATCATGGCGCTGGTTGGGAACAGGCGGAAGTGGCGAAAACGGGAAGCGCGCCGCCGTCAGGACGAGTGCGTTTGCGGATCGCCGATCTCGACAACAACGGCGGGCTCGATCTCCTGCTCGCCTCCACGTCGTCAGAAGGCACAATCTTTTGGTTAAGCGACGAACATAACGTATTCCAAATCCCGAATCGAAACATCTTTTTTCTCGAGCGCGTGTTCGACGTTGCCGACCTCAACGGCGATGGCCGTCTCGATCTGCTCGAAATCTCCCGTGAAGGTCGCGCCATGCAAGCGATCAACAGTGGCTCAAAAAATTATCATTGGCAACTGGTGCGCCCGCGTGCGAGTAACGCCGTCGGCGATCAGCGCATCAACCCGTTCGGCGTCGGCGGCGAAATGGAGATTCGTTCCGGACTGCTCGTGCAGAAGCAGTCGATCAACGGCCCGCTGATTCACTTCGGTTTAGGGAACCAGACTAGCAGCGACGTCATCAGGATCGTTTGGCCGAATGGAACTGTCCGCGCCGAGTTTGAGGTGAAGGCCGATCAGGCAGTGCTCGCCGAACAACGTCTGAAGGCTTCGTGTCCCTGGCTATTCGCGTACAACGGCAAGGAGATGGAATTTATCAAGGACGCGGTGCCGTGGGGCTCGGCGATCGGTCTACGCATCAACACGCTCGGCTCGGCGAAGATTGCGGCAACCGGAGAGTGGTACAAGATCCGCCGCGATCAACTCGTTCCGCGAGATGGCTATTACGACGTCAAAGTCACGGCCGAACTTTGGGAGGTTTATTACTACGACTACATCGGGCTCATGCCTGTCGATCATCCCGAAGGCACGGAGATCTTCGTCGACGAGCGGTTCGTCGTGCCGCCGTTAACGCTCGGCTTCACGACAGTGAAAACGCCCCGTCCGATCAAGCAGGCAGTTGACGACAACGGCAGCGATGTTACCGCCATCGTCGCTGCGCGCGATGGCAAAGCACTTGATACTTTCGGCCGGGGACAGTATCAAGGCGTCACTCGCGACCACTATCTCGAGATCGTCCTCCCGGACGATGCACCTACGAGCGGTCCGCTTTATCTAATCGCACATGGTTCGATTCACGACACTGAATCGTCGCTCAACGTAGCGATCACGCAGGGCAGTCGTTGGCGCGCACAGCCGATGAGTCTGGAAGTGCCCGATGGAAATGGCGGATGGACAACGGCGCGCTCGAACCTCGGTTTCCCCGCCGGACGGAAGAAGACCGTACTTTTTGATCTGAAAGATATTTGGCGACCGAATACACAGCGCCGCGTTCGTATTCGCACCAACCTGGAAATCTATTGGGACCACATCGAGTGGGCGGAGGGTCTACGCGACGCGGCTGTGAAGGTGGTACGCTTAACGCCTTCTGCGGCTGACCTTCATTATCGCGGCTTCTCCGTAATCACTCGCCCCGACGCAGGCGCGCCCGAGGTGCCGGATTACTACAAGCTCTTCTCGACCAAGCAGAGCTGGCGCGATCTCGAGGGCTACTACACGCGATTCGGCGAGGTCGGAGAGCTGTTGCAGACGATTGACGATCGGTACGTCATCGTCGCTGCGGGTGACGAAATGGCGCTGCGGTTCCCGGAACAGCCCGCACCGCCCGCTGGTTTTGTGCGTGATTTCATACTTATGGGGGATGGTTGGATTAAGGACGGCGACTATAATTCGACTTTCTCGCGGACGGTTCAGCCGCTACCGCATCACGGGCAACAGGAATACGTCACGCCGCCCGGCAAGCTGGAAGATGAGTTTGTCTATCGCCGTTTTCCGCAGGACTGGCAGACGTATCACACTCGTTACGTCGCGCCCGATGTTTTCCGAAACGTATTGAGGACCAAAGCCAAAAAATGACGCGCGGCATGGTGGATAACAAGCCAGCCCGGATCGTGTTGGCCGCGTTGTTCGTCGCGCTCCTGGCCACGCCGCTCGTAATCAAGCGAATCGCGGCGCGGCGTGCGGCGGCGACTGCCGTGCGCGACGCCAATAGTGCGCTCAGCCGTTACGGTTTTTATTTCGAAGAAGTCGGCGAGGCGGCGAAGGTCAAGTTCACGCATCAAGCTCCAACACTGGATCGCCGGCTCGATCACATCATGCCGCAGGTCGCATCGATGGGCGCGGCCGTTTCGATCGTCGATTTCGATCGCGATGGTTGGTCGGACATCTACGTTACCAACAGTGGCGAGGCAAGCAGGAACGCACTCTTCAAAAACATGACCGACGGCTCGTTCAAAGACGTCGCGCCGGAACTGGGCATCGCGGACGTCAACCAGGCCGGCACCGGCGTTTCCATGGGCGCCGTGTGGGGCGACTACGACAACGACGGTTACGAAGATCTCTTCCTGTACAAGTGGGGTAAGCCCGAGCTCTTCCATAATGACGCCGGAAAGAAGTTTTCACGAGTCACCGACAAGGCGAAGTTGCCGGAGTGGGTCAACGCAAACACGGCGCTGTGGTTTGACTACGATCGCGACGGGCGGCTGGATCTTTTTCTGGGTGGCTACTACGCCGAAGACGTAGACCTGTGGCATTTGAAAACGACGAAGATGATGCCCGAGAGCTTCGAGTACGCGAAGAACGGCGGGCGCAAGTATCTCTTCCACAATCTCGGCGACGGCGCGTTTGAAGAGGTCAGTCAGAAACTCGGCATCGACACGCGGCGTTGGGCGCTCGCGGCGGCCGCGGCGGATCTGCGCGGCACCGGCAACATGGATCTCTTCATCGCCAACGACTACGGCATCTCGGAGCTTTTCTTCTACGACGGTACACAGTTTCGCGAAGTCGGTAACGAGACCGGCGTCGGCTTCTCGCCCAAGAGCGGCATGAACGCTACGGTCGGCGACGTTCTCAACACCGGCCGTTATTCCATCTACGTTTCCAACATCTCCGAAGAGGGCGTGTTGATTCAGGGAAATAATCTTTGGGTGCCGCGCGAGGGAACGGGCGGCGACACGGTTCGCTACGATAATCTGGCGCGAGCGATGGACGTCGAGATTGGCGGCTGGAGTTTTGGCGCGCAGTTTGGCGATCTGAACAACGACGGCACGCTCGATATTTACCTCGTCAACGGCTACATCTCCGCCGATCGCCAGATGAACTACTGGTACGACTTCTCCAAGATTGCAGGCGGCAACTCGACGATCATCTCCGACGCATCACATTGGCCCGCGATGGACGGGCGCAGTTTGTCGGGTTACCAGCAGAAAAAAGTCTGGCTCAACGACGGCGCCGGAAAATTTGTCGACGTCGCTCAGGCCGTTGGCGCACGCGATGTTTACGACGGGCGATCCGTCGCGCTGGTTGATCTCTGGAACCGCGGCGTGCTCGACGTCGTCGTCGCGAATCAAAAAGGGCCGCTGCTCATCTACAAGAACAACGTGGCGCCGGAGAACAAGTGGATCGACTTCGAGCTCGAAGGCTCGGAAAGCAATCGCAGCGCGATTGGCGCGGAGGTCCGCCTGTTTTGGGACGGGCGGCAACAAGTGCAACACGTCTCCGGCGGTAGCGGTTTCTGTTCGCAAAACCAGCGCCGTTTGCACTTCGGAGTCGGGAAGAACGCGCGGCTCGAGAAGGCTGAGATTCGCTGGCCGTCTGGTAAAGTCGAAACCATTGAGAAGCCTATGGTCGGACAAACTTACAAGATCAAGGAGTCTGCATGAGCGAGTCTGCCTCCCAACTCGACGCTCAGATTCTTGAAACGACGAGACGTCGAAAGATTGGTCTCGACAACCGCTACATGGCGCCGCTGTTCATCACCTTCATTCTGTTGGTGGGACATCTCAGTTACGGGATTCTCGAAGGCTACGAGAAGACGGGGCTCGCGATCCTGGCCGCGATCGTTGCGGAGTTGGTGTTGGGCAGGATCTTTTTCGGCAAATGGTTGAATCTGGCGAGCGCGTACATCAGCGGCATCAGCGTCGGGATTCTTCTTCGTTCACCTGCGCTCTGGCCGTTCGCGCTGGCGAGCGTGCTTTCGATCATGTCGAAGTATGTGCTGCGCGTTAAGGGACGCCATTTGTGGAACCCATCGAACTTCGGCATCTGCGCGCTGCTGTTTCTCGCGCCGGAGACAGTTGCGGCGCTGAGTGTTCAGTGGGGCAACTTCAAATGGCCGCTCATCGTGATCTGGGTGCTCGGGGCTGTCATCGTCTGGCGTGCTAAGCGTTTTCAAATCAGCTTCACGTACGTCGTTTCGTTCTTTGCGTTTGCGGTGTTGCGCAGTTACATCACGGGCGACTCGTGGTGGGCCGAGATAGCTCCAATCACGGGACCGATGTACCAGCTCTTCGTCTTCTTCATGATCACCGATCCGAAGACGACCGTGAAATCAAAATTCTGGCAGTGCGTCGTCGTTTTCTTCGTGGCGTTCGTCGAGATGCTGCTGCGGCTCAATCACGTGGTGCACGCGCCGCTGTACGCGCTGTTCCTGGTTGGACCAGTGGCAATGCTGATCGAGATCTGGCTTGAGTCGCGTCGCCAGGTTGTGCTGCAAGAGGCGAAAGTTGCATGAAGATCATGCGGCTGCGCCACATTCTCGTCGTGCTGTGTCTGGCCGTACTGGTTTCGGCCTGTAAACAGTCCAACTCCGTCGCCCCTGCTGCGCCGTCCCAGGGTGAACAGGCAACCGCGGCTGCTTCGCCGTCGCCCAGTCCAACCCCGCCGCGACCGTCCGGCGACATCGAATTCACCGACGTCACCACACAGGCCGGCATACGTTTCAAACACAACAGCGGCGCTGCCGGAAAGAAATATCTCCCGGAGACGATCGGAGCCGGATGCGCCTTTCTCGACTACGACAACGACGGCTGGCAGGACATCCTGTTGATCAATTCAATGGACTGGCCGGAGTCGAAAAAGCGTCGCTCATTTCCCGCGCTTTATCACAACAACAAGGACGGTACGTTTACCGACGTCACGCAGCAGGTCGGTCTCGGCGTTGAGATGTACGGCATCGGCGTGGCTATCGCCGATTACGACAACGACGGCTGGCAGGACATTTACATCACCTGCGTCGGCAACAATCATCTGTTCCGCAATCTCGGTAACGGAAAGTTTGGGGATGTCACCGCGCGAGCTGGTCTCGCGGAACCTGGTTTCTCGACCAGCGCCGCCTGGTTTGATTACGACAACGACGGAAAACTCGATCTCTTCGTCGGCAACTACGTCGAATGGTCCATCCAGACGGATCAGTACTGCACGCTCGACAGCAAGAACAAGTCGTACTGCACACCGCAGACCTACAAAGGCCAAAGCGCTGCTCTGTATCACAATCGCGGGAACGGCACGTTTGAAAACGTCACCGCGCGCGCCGGCTTGAACGATCCGGCGGGCAAGACACTCGGCGTTGCGCTGCTGGACTTCGACGACGACGGCTGGATGGATCTGTTCGTCGCCAACGACACGGAACCGAACAAGCTATACCGAAACAATCACAACGGCACGTTTACTGATAATGCCGTCATGGCGGGAGTCGCTTTCAGTGAAGCGGGAACGGCCCGCGCCGGCATGGGCGTCGATGCGGCCGATTACGACGGCTCAGGCAAGCAAAGCATCGTGATCGGCAACTTCACGAATGAAAGCATCGCGCTTTATCACAACGACGGCTCCGGACTATTCACGGACGAAGCATCGACGTCGGGCATCGGCAAGATCTCGGCGCAGTCGCTGACCTTCGCCTGTTTCTTTTTTGACTACAACCTCGACGGTTTGCTCGACGTTTTCGCCGCGAACGGGCACGTTTCGGACGACATCAGCGTCGTGCAACCGACGGTGAAGTACGCGCAGGCTCCGCACCTGTTTCACAACAAGGGAAAGAAGAAGTTTGAAGAGATAACGGCGAAACTCGGACGCGCATTGAACCGCGCGATCGTCGGTCGCGGCGCCGCTTACGGAGACATGGACAACGATGGCGATCTCGATCTCCTGATCACCACGAACAACGGAGCGGCACGTTTGTTTCGCAACGATAATGCGAACCAGAACGATCTACTGCGCGTGAAGACGATCGGCGCGAGGGCGAATCGCGACGGCATCGGCGCGAAGGTCGTCGTCAAGACTTCCAAAGGCCGCACGGTGTCCGGGATGGTGCGAACGGGATCGAGTTACTGTTCGCAAGCGGAGTTGCCGTTGACGTTTGGATTAGGAAAACCGGAAGAGGGAACTACGTTGACGATCGAGATCACCTGGCCCGGCAATCAAAAGGATCGCATCGCCGACGTCAAGCCAAACCAGATCGTGACTATTCAGGAAGGGAAAGGGGTTACTTCCTCGGAACCGATCGTTTTCGTGCGAACACCCGCGCCGACGCCTACACCTACTCAATAAATCCGTGTTACTTCTGAGTTTTGATCAAACCGTCGGCTTCTCTTTTAAGGTGAGCGCTGAGTTGGATGACGCTCTCGAGATCGCGTTTCGCGGTCGCCAGTTTCTCCACGTCGATCGTATTTGGCTGTTCGATCACCGGATTGGTAACGAAGCTCCTGATCTGCTTGCAGAGCTTGATCAGCGCGTCTTTCATCTCAGCGGGCATCTCGGTCTGCTTCATCTCCTCCGCGGGCGGGCTCAGGACCAGGTTTGATTGGATACTGGTGGCGCGCTTGCGTATCTCGCCGCTTGCTTCAGACACAAAGTGATAGTCGATCGGCTGGTTTGCAGTGAGGGCGCGTGCAATTTCGTTGTGCAGCATGAGCATCCGGTTGAAGTCTTCCTCGGTTTGGGCCATCAACGCTTCCAGCCGGCGGCGGTCCTTGATCATCGAGGGATTACCGAAATTGCGCAGTTGCCACTCACGAGAGGCCATGTCCTGCTGTCTTTCGCGGGCGCGATTTGAATGTCTATCGATGGGAGCGGCGCCGGCTGAAGTTTTTTGTGCGAAAGTCGGTGCGGCCGCGAGCAGGAGGAGGATGAACCCGATAAGTGCGAATTTGGCCGCAGGTTGCTGACTACTCATAGCAGACCTCCCGGATTTTTGCGTCAGTATAGCGCCGATCGGAACGCCTTTGCCACGTTTTGTGTACACAATAGTTCTTGACTCGAAGAGAGGTCTGTACTACTTATTCCAATGACACGGCAAAAGTATGAGACGGATTGATCTCAAGAAAGCCAACGTAGCCCGCTCAAACACGATTCGCAATATTAATCGTCAGATTGTGCTGAACTATGTTCGCGAACGCGGACCCATCTCGCGGGCCGAAATTGCTCACGAGACCGCGTTGCAACGATCGACCGTTTCGTTAATCGTCGAGGAACTGCGGATCGAGGGCTTGATCGAGGAACTGAGTGGGGAATCGACAGGCGGGCGGCCGCCGATCCTGCTTTCTCTGCGAACAGCCGATGCCGTTGCGATCGGCGTCGACGTCGGTACGACGCGAACGATTGTGGCCGCCAGCGACCTCGCCGGAAGAGTCCTGCACCAGGATCAGTTTGAGACTAATCCCGACGCAAACAAGACCACGAAAAGCATCATCGACCTCTCGCGAAAGCTGATCAGTCAGAACAATGGAACGATCGAGGGAATCGGTATCAGTCTGCCAGGTCTCGTCGGCGCCGAGGGAAAAGAACTGTTCGTTCCGACGTTTGACTGGCGCGACTTGCCGCTGGCGGATGAGTTGAATGCGGCGACGGGATTGCCGGTCACGATTGAAAACGACGCGAATGCCGCGGCCCATGCGGAGTTGTGGTTTGGCCGGCCCGAGATTCGTCTGGTCCGTGATTTCATTCTTGTGTTGGTTGAAGGTGGTGTTGGTACCGGGATTGTTTTCGATGGTCAGGTGTATCGCGGCGAGAATGGAGCGGCGGGTGAATTTGGGCACATGACGATCGGACAGGGAGCGCCGGTGGCGTGCGCGTCCGGCAGTCGTGAATGCTGGGAAGCTTTTGCTTCTGAGCGATCCGCGTTGGCCCGTTACAAAAACCTGACGAACTCTTCAAACGGACATCCGGAAATTAAGTTTGGTGAGTTGATCGATCTCGCTTTGCGAGATGACGGCGCCGCCCGCTCGGCGCTCAAGCAGACTGCCTACTATCTCGGTATTGGTATCGCCAACCTGATTCGCGGGCTCGCGCCGGAGGCCGTGATCGTGGGTGGGCCGATCGTCCGTTCCTGGCCCGTCATCGCGGAGGACATCAGGACGACGGTTGAAGCCACCATCTGCCGCGGCCTGCCCTCGACTCGTATCATCGCCTCGACCCTTGGCCCCGAACCCACCCTCATGGGCGCCCTCAGCCTGGTCCTCGCCAGCAAATTCGCTTCTGTATCCGTGGTCTGACCTCAAGCACGACAAGAACAGGCCAGCGAAACCTGACGCTTACCGAAAAAAGTTCTTGACACGGGCGGTCTTTAGTACTAAATACTTTTGGTAGCCTCTGCAACAAAGTTCTCAGACAGACAAGTTAACTTAATTCAGAGTTCTCAACGGGCCACGGGAAGTCGCGAATTTTGGTTCTTTTCATCCGTTTTTGAGTGTCCGTCTATTTTCTCTTAGGCATCGTTCCTTGAGTCTGCTTCAGCAGCTCTGTTCTCAGATAGTCGTTAGTAAGCGTTAGTTCCTGTCAGCTAAACGTTGTGACGCCCGAAACACTGAGGAGGTGTTGTATGTCGAGGAAGTTTGGACTGCAAGCGCTCTTGCTTCTGCTGAGCATTGGCTTGTTTGTAGGCGTAAATGCTCAGTCGAGCACCGCCGGTAATATCACTGGCACAGTGAGAGACCAGCAGGGCGCGGCGGTCGCCAATGCCGAGATCACGATTCTCGATGAGAAGACCGGCGCGACTCGCACCGCCAAAACAAACGAAGATGGGTTCTATTCGGCTCCCGGTGTTCCACCCGGCGTCTACACGATCAGCACCGCTCCCAGTGGCTTCAAGAAAACTGTAGCGAACCGCGTTGCGCTGCACGTCAGCGAGAACCTGACCGTGAATCTCGACGTGCAGGTGGGCCAGGTTTCGGAGATCGTTACCGTCACCAGCGAGGCCGCGCCAGTCGAACTTCGAAGCGGCGAGGTGAGCAGTCTCATTTCCGAGAAGCAGGTTACCGAGTTGCCGCTCAATGGGCGCAACTACGCGCAGTTGGCGCTGATGGTGCCCGGCGTCTCACCGGTGACTCAGTCCGGCGCAGGCGGCGCGTTCGCCACTCGCGGAACGGGCCTGAACTCCGGCGTCGACATGTCGGTCAACGGCAACCAGTCGAACGCCAACCTGTGGACCGTTGACGGCGTCAACAACATGGACGTCGGCTCGAACCGCACGCTGCTGGTGTTTCCTTCGGTCGACTCGATTCAGGAGTTTCGCGTAGAGCGCAACAGCTTCAGCGCGGAGTTTGGCCAGGCGCAGGGCGCCGTGATCAACCTGATCACCAAAGGCGGCAGCAACGAGTTTCACGGCAGCCTGTTCGAGTTCTTCCGCAACGACTCGCTCAACGCCAACAGCTTTTTCCTGAACCGCGCGGGCGAACCCAAAGGCGAGCTCAAGTACAACAACTACGGCGGAAACTTCAGCGGCCCGATCGTCAAGAACAGGGTCTTCTTCTTCTGGTCGGAAGAGTGGCGCCGAGAAGATCGAGGCCAGGTAGTTTCGGCCAATGTGCCGACGGCTTTGGAGAAGCAGGGAATTTTTACCGGTCCGCTGACTGATGACCTGCCGCGCGATCCCGCTACCTGCCGTAACGAGCCAAATGTGCCGCCGGACCCACCGGGAACCCACATAGTTTGCGATCCGTTCCCGGGTAACCGCATTCCAGCAAACCGACTGAGTCCCGCTGGATTGGCGTTCGTGAAGCTCTACCCGGATCCGAATACTACGGGTTCGCCGAACTGGACCGTTTCACAACTTCAGCCGATTCGCACTCGTCAGGATCTGATTCGCGGCGACGTGGTGCTCACCGACAAGATGAACCTGATGGTCCGTTACATCAACGAAAAATGGACCCACGACGGCGCCAGCGGAAACTTTTGGGGCGACGCTCCTTATCCGACTTTGTCGTCGGACTGGAGCCAGCCGAGTCACAGTTTCGCCGTTAAGTTGACAAACACCTTGTCCGACAGAGCGGTCAACGAATTCCAGTTCTCGATCGCGGGTAACGACATTATCATCACGACCAATCCCGAAACCCAGGCGTTGCAGGACGAGATCGCGTCGAAGATTCCGACTGTGTTCCCGCATGGCGACGAGCAGATTGGCGGACAGATCCCGTCGCTCTTTTGGGGCGCCGGCGGCTATGCCCAAATCTGGCACCAGGCGCCGTGGGCCAATCGTGAAGATCTCTACATCTGGAAAGACGACTTCTCGCTGGTCTTCGGCAACCACGATCTGAAAGTCGGCGGTCTCTTCAGTCACAACTTCAAAGATGAGCCCGGCTCGGGTGCGGCTGGTGGTAACCAGCAGGCGGCAATCCAGGGCTGCGGTGATCATACGCTCCACTGTATCGCCGACCTATTGCTCAAAGACACGGTCCTCTCCGATTACCAGGAGATCGCCAACACGGAGGTCGCCGACGGTCGTTGGCGCGATTTTGAGTTTTACGTCAATGACACGTGGAAGGTCCATCCCCGCGTGACGCTGACTCTCGGTTTGCGTTATTCGGTCTTCCCGCCGGCGTGGGAGACACAGAATCGTATCTCAAACTTCCTGCCGAGTCTCTATAACGGCACTGACTTCAATTCCGGTTTGGTGACGGCGGATGAAGCCGAGGCGCTGGGCATTGGCCGCGCGACGGTCAATACTTACAAACAGGGTTGGCAGCCGCGCGTCGGTGTGGCGTGGGACATCTTCGGCACCGGAACGACCGCAGTCAGAATGGGCTTCGGTCGCTACATGAGCCGCTCAAACGTCATCGAAGACTTGCTGCGTTTGACCGGCAATCCACCCTGGACCACGACGGTCGCAGGCGGTTCTGCGAGTGTGTTCGCGACGCTAACGAACTGCCCGACCTGCCGCAGTCTCGACACGATCGGACCGGGACTGCCCAATAACGTTGCCGGCGTCGCCGCCAACCCGAACTTCAATGCAGTCGATCCCAACTTCAGACCACCTGAGAGCTATCAGTGGAACCTGACTATCTCGCACCAACTCATGAAGGACACGGTGCTGGAAGCTTCTTACATTGGCAACCATGGACTACACATCTGGCGCCGTAACGTAAACCGCAACGACATTGCGCCGAATCAAGCATGTCGTGGTACAGCATGCGATGGAAGCAGTCGTAGCGCACGCGAACAGATCGCGCGCGCCGCTCTCGAAGTTACTGACGCTGATGCCGGCAGACTCATCGCCGATAATCGTCCGCTACGCGGCATCGGCAATGTGACTACCGACGAATCGAACGGCAACTCCAGCTATCACGCCATGCAGCTGTGGCTCAACCGCCGCTTCAGCAATCGGCTGGCGTTCCAGGCCTCGTACACCTGGGGACACTCAATTTCGGACGTCGCGCTGACGTCGTTCACTAACACGACCAGCGATCCGTATAACTTCCGCGCCGATAAAGGCGATGCGGATCTCGATCGCCGGCACACGTTCGTCAGTAACGTGGTCTACGTGCTGCCGTCGTTCCAGCAATGGGGTAAACCGGCGCAGTTCATTCTGGGCGATTGGCAGTTGAACGGCATCGCCTCGTACTTCGGTGCCACTCCGATTGAATTGACCACCGGAACGAATACGTTAGGCGTCGCGTCAGGAGTCGGACAACGGCCGAATTACACGGGCGCGCCCATCTATCTCAATAGCAACGATGCGAGGCTACACCTTAACCCGGCCGCTTTCGCGATACCGGCGGCTGGCCAAATGGGCACACTCGGGAAGGGCTCCGTGCGCGGTACACCGATCACGACCATTGATTTCTCGTTGGCCAAGAACTGGCGCTTCAAGGAGCGTTACGGGATTCAGTTCCGAACTGAGTTCTTCAACATCCTCAACCATACGAACTTCAACGGTTATGACGTAGATGTTCGGAACCAGAGTTTTGGCACGTTGAATTCGGCGCTGGCGCCGCGTGAGATCCAACTCGGTCTCAAGTTTACCTTCTGATATACTCCCCGCAGGCTGAACTACGGACGAAGAGCTGAACTGATTTTCTCAGCTCTTCGTCCAAGGTTTTTGTTGGCTCCTAATTCTTCCGGAATCATTGAACGATGTACCTTCGCTCGGCCTGCCTGCCAGTCTTGTTATTCTCTGTCTTCTTTCAGGTTCAGGGCGATCTGTTTCGACGCCACTATGAAGCGGCGAACGCGTATCACCGCGCAGGCAACTTCGCGGCGGCCGAAGCAGAGTTCAAGATGATTCTTGGCGAAGCGTATCAACGTCTCGGCAAGGTCTATTCGGCGCAGGGTAATCATCAGGCGTCTGTTGTGCCTTTCGAGTCGGCCAGCGCGCTCCGTCCAAACCAGCTCGACGGTCTTGTCGAACTTTCTATCGCTTACTTCCGCACACGCCAATATCCGAAAGCAATCGACGTCCTGCAACGCGCCATCACGGCTGATGCGCGTTACGCGCCGGCGCATCACATGCTCGGCAAGTCGTATTTCATGATGAGCGATTTTGAGAAAGCGACTCGCGAGCTCGAAACAACGCTGCAACTTGCGCCTAACGATTACGACGCCGAGTACACGTTGGGACTGGCGTTCCTCAAACAGCGACAAGTGCCGCAAGCCAAACAGCTCTATCAGCGAATGGTCGAGCGGCTTGGCAATCGTCCGCAGCTTCGCGTGCTCATTGGCCGTGCGTACCGGGAGACGGGCTTTCTGCCGGAGTCGATCGAGGAATTTAAGGCTGCTATCGCAATAAACCCGCGTTTTCCCCGCGTCCATTACTATCTGGGCCTGACGTATCTGTATAAAGACGGCGCTACGCGGATCGCGGACGCGACGGAAGAGTTCAAGATCGAACTGGCCGCGAATCCCGAGGAGTACTTCGCTAATTTCTATCTTGGCATTCTGTACATCATCGAACGGAACTGGAACTCTGCGATCCCTCTGCTTGAAAAAGCTGCAAGCACACAGCCCAACAATCCTGATCCTTACTTTCATCTGGGCCAGGCTTATCAGGGCGCGGGCAAGCACCAGCAGGCAGTCGAGGTGCTTCAGAAGAGCATCGAGCTCACGCCGTCGCTGGCGCACAACGATTACCAGGTGACGACGGCGCACTATCGTCTCGGGCAGTCGTTGATCAAAGTCGGGCGCACCGAGGAAGGCCAGAAGGAATTGCAGACGTCAGCCGATCTGAAGTCGAAAGGATTCAAGCTCGACGAGAAAAAGGTTGGCGCTTTCCTGAGTGGCACAACTCCTAATGGGCAAGACGGCAACAATGAATTGGTGAAAGCTGAAGGCGTTGTCGATGAAGCCGTAGCGCTCGATCCGAAGACCGCCGAGAAGCTGAAAGCCGAAGAGAGCTACTATTCGAAGGTCGTCGCCGCCGCGCACAACAGCATCGGCCTTTTGCGTGCGGAGCAGCAGGACTTCCGCGAAGCGTCAGCGCAGTTTGCGCTCGCCGCGAAGTGGAACCCGAACCAACAGGGGCTCAACTACAATCTCGGGCTCGCGTATTACAAAGCCGAGTTATACAAAGACGCAGTTCCCGCGCTCGAAAAGGAACTGAGAGTCGATTCGAACAACGTCGCGATCAAGCAGTTGCTGGGCATGAGTTACTTCATGACGAGCGACTTCACAAAAGCGTCGGCGCTGTTGACGGAAGTCGTCGCGGCGAAGCCGCAGGAGACGGCGCTTCAGTATCCGCTAGCACTCTCGCTGCTCAAGGACGGCAAGACTGACGCTGCGAATCGAGTCATCGAGCAGATGGTCGCCGGCGGCGGCAACAGCCCGCAACTGCACATTCTGTTCAGTCAGGCGCACTACGAACGCGGCGACGTCGACAAAGCGCTCGAAGAGTTGCGCACCGCTCTTTCTCTCGACGCTAAGGTGCGGCTGGCCCACTTTTACAGCGGATTGATCTATCTGAAGGCGGGAAAACTCGCCGAGGCTGCTCGTGAATTCGAAAGCGAGTTAACATTGAACCCGCAGGACCTCGAGGCGAAATATCATCTCGCGTTCGTCGTCTTGGCCCAACAGCAGACTGAGCGCGGTTTGAAGTTGATGCGCGAGGTCGTGCAGGAGCGACCGGATTTCGCCGACGCTCGTTACGAGCTCGGCAAAGCCTTGCTGCAAAAAGGCGACATTAAAGGCAGCGTCGAGAGTTTGGAGATCGCGGCGCGGCTCAAACCGAATCAGGCCCACGTGCATTACCAGCTCGGACGCGCGTACATCGCGGCCGGCCGCAAAACCGAAGGTGAAAGCCAACTCGAGATCTCGCGCCAGTTAAAAGAGAAGGCCCGCGCGAAAGAAAATCCGTAAAATTCGTGTTCCCCTATGATTCTGACAATACTCCTTCTGCTCGCGATCCAGTTCACTGACATCACCGCCTCATCGGGTATCGCGTTCAAACACGTCGCATCTCCTGAAAAGCGCTACATCGTCGAGTCCATGAGCGGCGGTGTCGCGTTGATCGACTACGACAACGATGGTGACCTCGACGTCTACTTCATCAACTCGCTGACTGTCGATCTCGTGAAGTCAAAGGGCAAGACGAAAAGCGAGCTCTACCGTAACGACGGCAACGCCAAGTTCACCGACGTTTCCGCGAAAGCCGGCGTGACTGATATCGGCTGGGGCATGGGCGCGGCCGTTGGCGACTACAACAACGACGGCTTCGAAGACATCTACGTCACCTGTCTCGGCCCGGATCATCTGCTGAAGAACAACGGCAACGGCACGTTCAGCGACGTCACGGACAAGGCGGGCGTAAACGATCCGCGTTGGACCACCGGCGCCTCCTTCGTCGATTACGATAACGACGGCGATCTCGATCTCTTCGTTTCAAACTACGTCGACTTCGACATCAACAACCTGCCGGAGTTCGGCAAAGGTCAGACGTGCCAGTACAAATCGGTTCCCGTGCAGTGCGGTCCGCGAGGATTGAAGGGCGCGGGCGATTCGCTCTTTCGCAACAACGGTAACGGCACGTTCACCGAAGTCTCCAAACAAGCAGGCGTCGCCGATGCGATGGGTTTTTACGGTCTCGGCATAATCACCAGCGACTTCGACGACGACGGCCTGGTCGACATCTTCGTCGCCAACGACTCCACGCCGAACTTCCACTATCGCAACAAGGGCAACGGCACGTTTGAAGAGATTGGATTCAACGCCGGCACCGCCGTGAATGAAAACGGCAGCGAGCAGGGAAGCATGGGCGCCACCGCCGGCGACTACGATCACGACGGCAAGCTCGACCTCTTCATCACCAACTTCGCCGACGAGTACAACACGCTCTATCGCAACGACGGCGCAAACTCATTTACGGATCTTTCATACTCGGCGAAGGTTGCGGCGGTGAGCCTGCCTTACGTCGGCTGGGGAACGAAGTTCTTCGACTACGACAACGATGGTTGGGTCGATCTCTTTGTCGTCAACGGTCACGTTTATCCACAATTGCCGAACTATCGGCAGGGACGTTTGCTGCACCGAAACAATCGCGACGGCACGTTCACCGAAGTGATGGCGCAGTTTGGCGCAGTGTTGACTGAGCTTCGCGCGAGTCGCGGCGCTGCCTTCGGCGACATCGACAACGACGGGGACGTCGATCTGGTGATCGGCGATCTCGATGGTCCACCGCAGGTGCTGCGCAACGACGGTGGAAACGCGAACAATGCGATCCTGATCAAGACCGTCGGCGTGAAGAGCAATCGCAGCGGCATCGGCGCGCAGGTGAAAGTCGTTTCCGGAGACCTGGCGCAGATCGATGAAGTGCGCAGCGGCGACAGTTATATCTCGCAGAGCGACCTGCGCCTGCACTTCGGTCTCGAACAACGAACCAAGATAGATCTGATTCAAGTGCGCTGGCCGAGCGGCACGATCGACAAAGTGACGAACGTTGCCGCCAACCGGATCGTGACGATCAAAGAAGGCCAGGGCAAGATTGCGGAGACCCCGTTCAATAAGTAATTAACATTTCGTGGTTTTAGAGATTTTCCTTCTTTGGATTTCGTTATGCCTGGCTCAGGGCGCTGACTGGCGGCCGAACTCTGACACGGGCGGGGTGCGTTACGTCGGCGACAAGGCGTGCGTTGAGTGTCATGCGGCCCAGGCGCGGCAGTTGAATACGCCGATGGGCCAGGCCCTCGAGGTCGCGCCTGATTGCCGCATCATCAATCCGCGCAGTCGCCTCACATTCAAAAACGGGCCTTACTCATACGAGATCTCGCGCGAGGGTAAGTCCGTTGTCTACAAGGTGAGCGATGGTGTAAAGAACATCGCGACGCCGATCCTTTACTGCTTCGGACAGGGCCACATCGGGCAGACCTACCTCTTTCGCTACAACGACGTGCTTTACGAGACTCGCGTCAGTTACTTTCAAAAGCTCCGCCGGCTCGACTTCACGATCGGACATCGGACGTCCGTGCCTACCTCGCTCGAAGACGCGCTTGGCCGCGCAATTGGTGGTGATGAGCCGCAGCAGTGTTTTGGCTGTCACACAACCGGCGCGGTCCAGGGATTGGAATTAAAGCTCGATCAGTTGAAAGCGGGTGTCGGCTGTGAAGCTTGTCATGGACCAGGGGAGAAACACGTCGTCGCCGCGAAAGCCAAAAAACTGGATAGGCTGGAAATCTTCAATCCCGGCCGTCTGGGTGCGCACGAGTTGTCGCAGTCGTTCTGTGGCACGTGCCACACGGGTTTCGAGCAGGCGATGTTGCAGCCCGCGCAGGGAGGCATCAACAACATCCGTTTCCAACCTTATCGAATGTTCAATAGCCGCGGCCATAACACGAACGATCAGCGCATCGGCTGTGTCGCCTGTCACAACCCTCACGAGAAACTTGATACAGACGCAGCCTACTACGATCCGAAATGCCTGGCCTGCCATCTCACGAAACCCGGCGACCCCAAGACCGCGCGCCGCAACGCCGGCGCCTGCCCGGTGAGCACCAAACAATGCGTCACCTGTCACATGCCCAAAGTCGAACTCCCCGGCATGCACGCCCAGTTCACCGATCACTGGATCCGCATCGCCCGCCCCAACGACCCGGTGCCACGTTGATCATGGCCATCAAAGGATCTCAAAGTCGGAACCGTAACATTCCAGGCGCAGTTTTCGCGCCACTGCCTGCGAAGCGTGATTCTCCCAGGAAGTGCTGTACAACGGAATAGCGCCGTTGGCCCATACTCGTTGCGCCCATTCCGCCGTGACGTCTCTTGCATAACTTCTCCCGCGAAACTCCGGCAACGTTTCGACTCCAGCCTCATGAGCCTCAGGCGTGATGCGAACACTGCGACACACGGACACGGCGCGATCGCCGTCGATGAGGGCGACGAACGGCTGCCAGACGGGAAGCTCAGCGATCAATTTCTCAAAGCCGCCTTGTAACTTTTCTGCATCGTTTTCCGTGATCGCTACCGTATGTCTTGAGGGGGCGGTCTTTTCAGGAAAGCGATATGCAGGACCTGCTGATACTTGCTCGACGGGCGGGTGTCTTTCGAGTAGCCGCACGTATCTTTCGGCGTGGCGAGGCGGTTCGTTGAACTCGGTACTTACAGGCGGCTCGTCCGCACACAACGAGTCCAATTCCTGAATGAGGCTCTCTGTAAGATCGTCGCGAAATCTCCAGACGTTGCCGGCTCGAGTTCGACCCAAAAACAAAAGAGGAGCAGCACTAACCGCGCCATCCGGCTCATTGATACATAAAAGCCGCGCTTCAGCCGTATGGGTAAACAACGCCCGAACGTGAATGTTCATAAACTCCAGATCAGTGAGCATTCGGATATACCTTGATCCAGTAAATCACTGGGAGAAGTTTAAAGTTTATAGTTTTTTGCCCGAGGCCCAAATGCTTCTGAAAAAAGAAAACAGCTCAAAAAGTAATCGGTTATTCCTGCATCTTAAGGCTTCAGTCTTTTCTGGGTTTGGACTTTCAAGTCTTTTATTCATAAGTATTAACATTACACTAATAGTTTGTGGGCGTAAGATATATCAGACAGAGCATATGAAATATCATCAATTATCACTTGACGATTTCGCTATAGCGAACGATTATTACCTGCAGGTCAAGTAAACTTTTACGGGAACCTGTTGACAGAAAATGTTTACACCAGTCGTCACTGACGAAAGTTCTTTTTAAGGCTAGCGAGCTGGTACTACTAGAAAGGCTTTGGTAAAAGCTGGAACATCCTAGGGTCGCTCAAAATGAAAATCGTTGGGTGCCGCTTTTGGAAGTTGAACTGATGCGAGTAATTTCCTGTAGACCAACGAGGCGGCACGAGCGTGGCCGATCACAGCATCGCATCCGGGGTGTCACGCTACGATCTTTTGAAAACAAAAATTGGGGCCGGTCATAAGGACCCGACCCCGTTAGTGATATAGGGTGTCTTGCGGCCCCCTATATCGGCACCAGCAGGATGATGATCCCGTCCCTGTGAACGTAAATGATCATCACGATAATTTGCACTATGTGCGGTTGCTACTTTCCTTCTTCACTTCGCCCATCGCGCCGCCATCGCCAGTTTACATATCCGGGCACCATCGAGCGTCAGCCGAATTCTCGATAGACGACACCGGAAGTTGAAAGAGTTGATCAGTATTTCCCCAGTACAGATACGTCTGTCCTTTGCTTCCTGATCCGACGACGAGATCGAAACGTTGCGATATCGTAACCGCATCCGGCAGCGAGCCGAGCACCGAGGACTCTTTCTGCTTCGAATGACACAAGGAGAGACACTTGTCGTCGTTAACGTGGCGGGGCGAGTACGTCATTTGCAGGATAGATCGTGAGCGCGGGCATCGCAGCGAGACAAGGTAACAATGTTCCAGCCGCGCTCACTTCAACTTACACCTTGCGAAGACGGATCTTTTAACGGAGAGCCGAGGTCTTTCTCGGTTGCCCGATCTCGGCGGCGGCGAGGACCAACTGCTTAACGCCGGGGACAACCATAAACTCCAATGCGGCGTAGGGCTTGGCGGCCTCGTCAAGTTTGAGAACGCTGGCCTCGCGCCATTCTCTCGCCGGCGGCGAGCCGAGTTTTAGATACGAGAGCGCCTCCGATCCGACTTCACCGAGATCCGAAAGCCCCTTCGTCAGCGGCTTGATCTCCTTCAACGCCGGAGAACGATCGATCATTGGACCAAGCGCGGCGCCCGCCGCCTGCCACTCCGCCAGCATCGCCGTCAACTCCGCGCGATACAACTGATAACGCGGCGCGTCGTCGAGAAACTCTTTCACCATCCACGCAAACCTCCGTGCGCCTTCCGCGTCAGGCGTAGCTGCATCCACGACGCCGGTCAGCGGGCTGAGCATCGTCTGCGGCCGCAGTTGATAGCGCCGGTATTCCTTCACCGGTTCGACAACGGAGACAAGCGTCTTCAATGGTCCAATATCCTCGTGGCGCGCGAGCCTGCGCAGCATCATGTCCTGGTTCTTCTTGTGTGTCAGCCCCAACTCTTCCAGTTGCAAACTGACGACGGCCATACGCCGGTACATGTCGTCGACGTCGGTCATGGTTCGCGGCGACCAAAGTCTCTCGGCGATCGCGGCGGTGCGTGGCCAGAGGCGCGAATCAATCGTTTCAGGCGTGACCCACTCGGCCCACATCGTAGCTTCGCCGCCGAGAACGTGTTTCGTCTCTTCCGGCGTCAAAGTGCTGTCAGCAGGCAGCGGATCCGAAGCGTAGTGGTGCGATGCAGGCTGGATCAGATCGATGTAGTAACCGTTGGACAGTATGCCGTCGTAACCTTTGCGCGCGGCTTCGGCGAGCGCCGCGGTGCCGCGCCACGAATGAATGACGATGTCTTTCGGTAATCCCGGTTGCAGAATCTCGTCCCAACCGATCATCTTCTTGCCGTTCTTCTGAAGAATCTTCAGCAAGCGCGTGTTGAAGTAAGCCTGCAGCGCGTGATTGTCTTTGATTCCTTTCTCTTTCATGTAGGCCTGGATCGCGGGGTTGCGATCCCATTGCTTGCCTTCGTTCTCGTCGCCGCCGATGTGTAGATACTCGTCGGGAAACAGCGCGGCCATCTCGCTCAGGAAGCCGTCGAGGAACTTGTAGACCTCCTCGCGCGTCGGATCGAGCGCGGGCTCGAAGATTCCCGGACGTCGTTCGATCGTGTATGGCCCAGGCGCGCTGCCGAGCTCCGGATAACCCACGAGCCAGCTCGTGCTGTGTCCCGGGATATCAAACTCGGGCACGACGCGAATGCCACGCTCGCGAGCGTAGGCGATGATCTCGCGTACTTGATCCTGCGTGAAGTAGTTGCCGTCCGATCCGAGCTGGTGCAGCTTCGGAAACTTCTTGCTCTCGACTCGAAAGCCCTGGTCTTCCGTCAAATGCCAGTGCAGGACGTTCATCTTCATGGCGGCCATGGCGTCGAGGTTGCGTTTGAGCGTCTCCATCGTTTGGAAGTGACGCGCGACGTCGATCAGCAATCCGCGCCACGGAAAGCGTGGCTGGTCTTCGATCTGGACTCCCGGAAAGTAAAAGCCATTTCGATCGGCGCTCAGCAATTGCAGCAAAGTCTCGAGACCGCGAATCACGCCCACGACTGTGGGCGCCTTCAGCATCACCTGACGATCGGTGACGTCGATCGAGTAACTCTCGTTTTCACGCAGGCCCGGCAGAGTTTTGCCCGCGCTGTTGGTGTGAATAACGAGTTGCGTCATCTGATCGTCCGGCGCGAGCCCGGGCGCGAATGAGAAAACGGTGCGTCCCTCGAGACGTTTGACGAAACGCGTGATGGCAGCCTTGAGCCGGTCGTCTGAATGGCCGCGTGTGGCTATCTTGAACGAGCTATCGACATTCAACCGCTCCGACGGATGGAACTTCACCGAAGCGGGGTACGGCATCAGGTTGAGTTGTGGAGTATCCTGCTGCGCGGACGCCGTAACACAGATTAAAAGAGTCAGGAGAAGTATCTTCATTTCTTTATTTGAGTGTGAATCTCTGGGTCAAGCCGCCGACCATCACGTCAAACTCGCCGGGCTCGGCGACGGGTGTGTTATCGGCTCCGATGAACGACAAATCGTCACGCCTGAGTTTGAACGTCAGCGTCCGTTTCTGGCCCGGCTCGAGACTGATTTTCGCGAACCGGCGCAGCCGTTTGTTCGGAGGTGAAATAGACGCGACCAGATCGTTGACGAACACGAGCACCGCTTCTTTGCCGGCGCGCTGGCCGGTGTTTGTAACGGTCACGTTCACGGTAAGCTCTTCGTTGCCGCTGATCGTTGGCTTGCTCAAACGCAGATCGCTGTAAGCGAAAGTCGTATAGCTCAGTCCTTCACCAAACGCGAACTGCGGCCGGAAAGCCATGTTGCCAAACGCAGTGTTCTCCGTCTCGAACGGTTTGTGATCGTAATTGATCAGGCCGTTCGGCGTGCGTGGATAAGTGAAAGGAAGTTTGCCGCTCGGATTGACGTCGCCGAACAACACGTCGGCGATGGCAGTGCCGCCCTCGTTACTCGGGTTGTAAGCCATCAGAACGCCTTTCACGCCGTCAGCAATTCGATTGATGATTCGCGGCCGTCCTTCGACAAGCACGAGCACCACTGGTTTGCCGGTGGCGATAATCGCTTCCGCAAGTTTGATCTGCGGCGCGCCAAGCGTCAGGTCAGTGATGTTGCCTGGCGTTTCGCAATAGGAGCCCTCGCCGAGTGCGAGCACGACGACGTCGGCGCTCTGCGCCGCTCGAACCGCGGCGGGAATGTCGACTTCTGCTTCGACGTCGGTAGGCGTGCTGTTCGAAGGTTGATTCGGCGCGCGCGTGATCTTCGTACCTGGAACGTAAGTGACATTCCCGGCGCCGATCTTCGCTTCGATCGCGCGGCGGATCGTGTGCCTGTCTTTCGGATAGAGGTTTTCTTCCGAACCCTGCCAAACGTACGTCCAGCCATTGTTCAGCGATACCAGTGAATCAGCCGTTGGACCAGTGACAAGCACCTTCGCCGTCTTCGACAACGGCAGGATGTTGTCAGTGTTCTTGAGCAACGTCAGCGACTCGCGCGCCGCTTCCAGGCTCACCTGTCGCGATGCGGGCAACGCAAACTTCGCTTTCAATGCCGGATCGGCACCGGGCTTCTCAAACAAGCCCAGTTCAAACTTCACCCGCAGAATGCGGTGCACTGCTTCGTCGATTCGTGACTGCGGGACCGCGCCTTCCTTAGCCAACGCGATCAAGTGATCGGCGAAACTGTAATCCAGCGGCACCATGCTCATGTCGATGCCGGCCATGACCGCCATGCGCGTGGCTTCTTTCTCTGTGGCCGCGATGCGCCAGGTCGTGACCAGTTTCTTGATGTCTTCCCAGTCAGAAACGACGAAGCCTTTGAACCCGAGCTCGTTGCGCAGAATCGTCGTCAGTATGTGATGGTTGACGTGACCGGGCACGCCGTTGATCTCGCCGGAGTTGATCATGATGGTGCGAGCGCCGGCTTTGACTGCCGAGTCGAACGTAGGCAGAAAATATTCACGCAGGTAGTTTTCCGGAATCCACGCGGGCGTGCGGTCTCTTCCGGTCAACGGAAAACTGTAGCCCATGTAGTGTTTCAAACTCGACGCGACTCGGTCTTGCGCAGCCACGTCTGTTCCTTCAAGACCGCGAACGAAAGCAACACCCATCACTTTCGCCAGATAAGGATCTTCGCCGAAGGTCTCCCAGAAGCGCGGCCAGAGCGGATTGCGCCCGAGGTCGAGCACGGGCGAGAAGCTCCACGGAATCGCGGCCGCTCGCGTCTCCATTGCCGTGATGTCCGCAGCCCGCTTCATCAGTTCAGGATTGAACGTCGCCGCCATACCGATCTCTTGCGGAAAGAGCGTCGCGCCCTGGACGTAGTTGGCGCCGTGAATCGAGTCGATGCCGTAGATGACGGGGACGCGCAGCCGCGTCTTGTTGGCCGCGGCCTGAATCTGGTTGATGACGTCGTGCCAGCGGTCGACGGTCAGCGCCTGGTCGGAAACGTTCAGGATCGAGCCGACGCCGTATTTGACGATCGCTTTCTCGAGCTTCGCGGGATCGATTTGGAAATCCTGGTCTCTGCCGTTGATGATCATGCCGATCGCGAGCTGAGTCATCTGCCCGACCTTCTCTTCGAGCGTCATTCGCTTGAGCAGATCTTCGATCTTCTGTGTGTGATCACGTTCCGGACCGGATCGCACATTGCGCTGGTAAAACTCGTCGCTATCGACGAGATCAGTTTGGGCCTTAATAGCGACCTGCGTTTGGAGAACGAGGCACAGTGAAAGACTGACTGCCCACAGGGCACGTACGGTTTTTCCCATCTATTTGCTTTCCTCGGGTAGGGTTATGGAAACGCGGGCGTATTTTCTTCTATTCAGCCGGACTTTTCAATGGTCATCAAACAAAGCCCCTCAACGGAACTTTAAGCAGACCGGCACAGGCACCTCGGCTACCTGTCCTGACGCCTTGAGACGGCCGGTTTGCGGATCGATCTTGAAGACGACGACGTTGTCGGTGTGTTGGTTCGCTACCAGCAGAAACTTTCCCGCCGGATCGATGACGAAGTTTCGCGGCCATTTGCCCTCGGTCGAAACGTGTTCCACGAGCGTGGGTTTGCCGGTCCGCGCGTCGAGAGCGAACACGACGATGCTGTTGTGGCCGCGGTTCGATCCGTACAGAAACTTTCCGGAAGGCGAGACGTGGACGTCCGCGCAATAACTCACGCCGGAGAAATCTGCCGGGAGCGTAGAGACGGTGTCGACGAAGGTGAGGGTGCCGGCGGCTGAGTTGTATTTCAACGTCGTCAACGTCGAGTCGAGTTCGTTAATGACGTACGCATGATGGCCGTTAGGATGCAGTGTCAGGTGACGCGGACCGGCGCCTGCTTTAAGTGACGCTGACGCTTGCTTGCCGGGCAGAAGTTTCCGCGTAGCAGGATTGAAGCTATAGATCATCACCTTGTCGATACCAAGATCCGCGGCGAGTGCGTGTCGTTCGGAAGCGTCGAGGATGATGCAGTGCGCGTGTGGGCCATTCTGTTGTTCCTTGACGCCTGAGCCTTCGTGTTGCTTGAGATCGGCGACGGGCTCGAGAGTGCCGTCGCGGCGGATGGGCAACAGCGCGACGTTGCCGCCGGTGTAGTTCGCGACCAGCAGACTGCCACGTCGGCGATCGACAGTGAGATAACACGGATCGGCGCCCATCGTCGCTTGCTGGTTCAGGAACTGGAGTTTTCCCGTCGAGTCGATTGCGTAAGAACTGACCGCGCCGCTCAACTTTCCCTCAAACTCTTTCACTTCGTTGACGGCGTACAAGAAGCGCCGGCTTCGATCGAGCGTAAGAAACGAAGGGTTCTCCGATTTGATCGAACTAAACTTCTTCAACTCACCCGTGTCGCTGTTCATGCGATACACGTAGATGCCTTCGCTCGTGGTCGACGTGTAAGTGCCGATGTAAAGAGTCAGTTCGCGCGTTGGACGCGACAACGCGGTGTCACGAAGAACAAACGCGCTCATCGTTGCCAGGCTGCTGGTTTTCAAAAACCGGCGGCGGGAAAAGTTGTTTTTGATCAAACTGAGGGACTCCTCGGATCGTGTGATGTGTTCAGAACGGGCGATTCTTCTAGACGACTTCGACTGAAAAATCAAGATTGACGGTTGTATTTATTAGGAGTAAGTTCAGCCTGAATCCCTAATTCATCGCCTCAACCACATGAAGGACCTTTATGTCAAAAGCGATCAGATTACTTCTTAGCCGGTACACAATACGCGGGAACCCTATTCCCGTGATTTGTTTTCTTTTCGTAATGACTCTGGTATCAGCCTCAATCATTGTCACTGCGCGACTGAAGATCGGGCATCGTTCAAGTGATGCCAATCATGAAAGCTCATCCTCAATCACCGGTCAGAGACGAGTCCAAATTGTGCGCTTCACGCTCTACGATGCGGGTATCTATCCGCAGGAGGCACGCGCGTTCCCAGGCCCTCTCACTATCTCGGTCGAGAATTTAACAGGCTCGCGTTCCGAAGTGATCGTCCAGCGCGTCCAGGAAACTGGTCGAATGCCCATCAGCGCCGTCAATAACGGGGTCAAGGGGTTGCGTTCACGTGCCGAGTTAAATCTACCGATAGGGCGCTATGAGTTGGTCGACGCTACCCGTCCAGAGAATCGAGCTACCCTGATCGTTGAGCCTTAAACGCGACCTTTTGTTGACCAATCAAGAGGAGATCTCATGCCGACGTCCAATATGATCGCGACCTCCGCGCGTGTGTTTCTCGTAATTCTCTTGACTGGCTTCTGTGCTGTTTTGGGCCAGGAGTCAAGCCAGTATGACAAGGGAACGCCGCCACAGCACGCTGCCGGAGTTTCTTCGCTTGGCAGTTATATTTCAGCGGATCTCGGCACGATTAATCTGAGCAATGGTGCACTGAATATTAAACTGCCACTAGGTTCAGTAGGCGGGCGTGGGTTTTCGTTACCGCTGGCGCTCAATTACAGCAGTAAGGTGTGGTCGGCGAGTCGTGAGAGCAATTTCGCGGACCAGACGGGATACCATCCGGTTGCGTATGCGAAGTATGCCGATATAGAGAATTTGATCGACATCTACAGCCGCGTTGCGCCAGGGTGGACCATAGGCGCCGCTCCCACGTTAGTCGTTCGTGGAAACGGTATCAACGATAACCCGGCCACCACCTGTTCCGGTGATTTCAAATTTGGGCTCACCAAGCTGACGGTAATCTTGCCTGACAAAGGCGAGATTCAACTGCGTGACGACATGACAGACGGCGCACCCCTTACAGCGCTGCTGGATCCGAGCACCAATTGCACAGTGCGGGATGGAAACCGCGGACAACGTTGGCACGCAAGTGATGGTTCCGGCACAGTTTTCATCAGCGATACGGCGAACGGCATCGTGCGTGGTGACCTCAATGGGGTGCTGATTCTATCTAACGGTACGCGTTATCGTTTCGCCAGTCTTTACAACCCGCCGCCTGGCAGTCCCGCACTGGATCTAATGGGCATAGTGAAGATCCTTGCTCGCGCTACCTCGATAACGGATCATAACGGCAATCTAATCTCAATTACCTATCCGACAGGCAACGAAGTAAGGTACACCGATCAACTCGGACGTGTAACGAAAATTCAAAAGGGCGTACCTGACCCGGCTAATCCTGCCGTAACCCTGAACGTCTTGGTCACTTTCCCGGGCTATCAATCACAGAACCGTTACTTCAAAGTCAAATCTGCTGTAATGAACCAGCGGTACCGTACCGGAATCAATCCAACTCTGCCGGTGATTAACGGTGACTATGACCCGCTGGGCTGGGGACTTTCGTGGGGCACGGCGACGAGACTATTTCCTCTCTCACACGGGTTGGATGCGGAGCGTATCGATACCCAAGCCGTAATGAGTGAGTTCGTCTTGCCGGATGGTCGGTCCATTGAGTTTTTCTACAACGAGTATGGAGAAGTTGCGGAAGTTCGCCTGCCGACGGGTGGAAAACTTCAATATGACTATCAATCTGTCAGTGCGCTGCCAGCGGGAAAATCCCATGTTGGTGAGGTAAGGACGTCTCACTTTGATAGCAATGTAAGCGACATTGAACGATCCGTAATCGCTCGACGAACTTATAGTGACGGCACGACCCTTGAAGCGACATGGGCTTATTCTTATACGAGCACAACCGCACAGGTCACGGCCTTGTCAGCTTCCGGCTCTGTCCTACTGAAACAAAAACATTATTTTCTGCCCTCGGGCCGCTATCTCAATTCGCCGAGTGGGACTGGCCCTGTCCCGGATCGCGGAACGGAGGGCACCGGCTATTCAATGTATTCGACTGGCATCGAGAGCCGCACGGAGACACTTGATGCGACGGGAACGGTTGTTCTTGCAGCCAACGAGGAAGACTGGACGCAACGGACCACTGTTAGCTGGTCCGTTTACACCACCTATGCTCAAGAACAACCGGAGAACGACAATAGGGTAAACCAGTCGCGCCGTTATCTCGAGAACGGGATGATGGTAAAAACTGAGACTACTTACGATCAGTACAACAATCCGATTGAAGCGCGTGAGTATGATTTTGATCAGTTGCTTAAGCGCCGCACAACTACTTCGTATCTCTCATGGAATAACGGATTTAATTACCAGACAAACGATTCCATTCACATGTTATCGCTGCCGGAGACTACGACTGTCTATAACTCAGCAGGCACACAGATCGCGCAAACTGTGAACGAGTACGATGTCTACATTGATGACGGGAATCACGCTTCATTTACTAACTACGGAACGGTGAGCCAGCACGACTCAGCCAACTATGGTGTGTCCAAACTCACGCGCGGCAATGTTACCAGAGCGGGACGCTGGCTAAATACCGCGGGCGCGTTCATCTATTCTCACTTTCGCTTCGACGTCACAGGAAATGTCGTTTCGACGAAGGATGCAAACGGCAATGTAACAACCATTAGTTTCGCGGATGACTTTGGCCCAGGGCAGGCTCCCGGAACTCCCACGCAAAACCCGGCAACGCCCACCTATGCATTACCGACTCTGATTACCAGCCCGGCACCATTGCCCGCAGCACCGGTACACACTGCGCGGAGCCAATACGATTATTCCACGGGGCTGCTGACCGGATTCTGTGATCGAAACAACACTGTCACTCAAACGATCTACAACGATCCATTCAATCGACCGACTCAGGTGAAATCTGCACTCGGTGTATCTGGCGTTGAAACGCATTCTTCAATGTACTATGCGCCGTCAACTGTGTACGGGATAACGCTGTCTAAAAACGACAGTCTAACGGCCACTGATCTGAACGCTGTGGACGATGCGAGCATCAGGGCCTGGAGCGTAACGGATGGATTTGGCCGAACTACTGAAAGTTGGACACGCGATCCGCAAGGAGATGTGAAATCGATTAGCGTATACGACGGACTGGGGCGCGTTACGCAAGTTAGTAATCCGTTTCGACCGGCAACAGAATCGGCCGTGTACACCACGACTGTGTATGATCTAGTGGGACGAGTCACGTCGGTGACAACTCCCGACAACGCAGCGGTTAATACAAGCTATGTCGCCAATACCACAACCGTAACAGACCAGTCAGGCAAATCGAGGAAGAGCGTGACAGACGGGTTAGGGCGCTTAATCGAAGTTTATGAGGATCCTAATGGTTTGAATTACCTTACGACTTACACGTATGACATGCTGGACAATCTGGTACGAGTTACGCAGGGAACTCAGCAGCGTTTCTTTATGTATGATTCCCTCAAACGGTTGATTCGCGCGCGAAATCCGGAGCAGGGAACACATGTAAGTTTGAATCTATCCGATCCGCTCACTGGAAACAGTGCGTGGTCTTCGGCATACCAGTACGACGCAAATGGGAATGTCAGTCAGAAGACTGATGCGCGCGGTGTAGTTTCCACCTATGTCTATGACGCGCTCAATCGCAACACGACTGTAGATTACTCTGATACCGTTTCAATCAATCCTGATGTGAAACGCTTCTATGACGGTGCAACTAATGGTAAGGGCCGGTTTTGGTATTTTTACACGGGTGGAGATTATTACACAGGAGATAACGTGGATTGCACCTCCGTTGATAGTTATGACGCTGTTGGTAGACCGCTCGTGCAACGGCAGTTGTTTAAGCTTAACGGCACGTGGAGTCCGACTTACCAAGTCTCCCGCATTTATAATCGGGCCGGCGGCGTGACGTCGCAGACGTACCCTTCCGGTCACTCGGTAGCCTACAACTACGACAGCGCCGGAAGGTTGGCGGATAAGGATGCTCTAAATCTCGCCTTGACCGGCAATCTCGGAGACGGTGTGCAGCGGACCTACTCATCCGGAAACACTTATAGCCCATGGGGCACCCTCACCATGGAACGATTCGGCACGCAAACAGCGCTTTATCACAAGCTTCAGTACAACATTCGTGGACAACTGTGGGACGTGCGGGTAGCAACCGGATCTGATGTCAACGGTTCATGGAATCGAGGCGCTCTGCAATTCTTTTATGACGGCACTTATGGGCTCGGCAGCAGCGGTCCGGACAACAATGGGAATGTGCTGAAGAGCAAACATTATGTTCCGTTGGATGAATCCTCCAACACGTGGGCGATTCACGATCAGACTTATAGCTACGATGCACTAAATCGGCTTGGGTCGGTGACAGAAAGTTTCGTCAGTAGTTCACAGTCTCAAACACAGCAATCGCTTCAAAGTTACAACTACGATCGTTGGGGCAATCGCACGATCAACCCGGCCTCATGGGGCACAGGAATCAACACGAAACAGTTCACAGTCGACAGCGCCACCAATCGCCTTGGCGTTGGTGCCGGTCAATCGGGCGTTATGACTTACGATGCCGCTGGAAACTTGAAGACCGATACGTATAGCGGCGCCGGTAACCGCGCTTACGATGCCGAGAATCGGATGACGGAGGTGGCGGACAATACGGGACAGACCAGCCGCTACACTTATAACGCCGACGGCCAGCGTACACGACGGCAGGTGGCTGGAAGTCAGGAACAATGGCAGATCTATGGTTTCGACGGCGAACTGTTAGCTGAATACCGCGCTTCATCACTGGCCGCATCAGTTGAAAAGGAATACGGCTACCGCAATGGACAATTGCTTGTTACAGCGACTGGCCGGTTCAACGTAGCGCTCGCGGCTAACGGCGCCGTCGCCAGCGCGTCGAGCGCGCACACGTGTTGTGGCTTTTCCACCACGGGAGCTATTAATGGCAACAACCGTGGTCCATGGGGACTTGGTGAAGGTTGGAACGACGCGACGGAGAATCAGGTGCCTGACTGGATCCAGGTTGACTTCGCAGGTAGCAAGACGATTGATGAAATCAGTGTCTTTAGCTTGCATGACAACTACACGCAGGAAAACACGCCGACAGAGACGCAAACTTTTTCTTTGTACGGACTACTCGCTTTTGATGTGCAGTACTGGAATGGCAGCAGTTGGGTAACGATTCCGGGCGGGAGTGTGACTGGTAACAACAAAGTCTGGCGCAAGTTCATGTTTTCACCTGTCACGACGAACAAGATTCGTGTCTTCATCAACGCGGTGCCTGACGCCTGGAGCCGAGTTGTAGAGATACAAGCCTTCGGTACGTCCGCTGGTGGGGAGAAAGTGCAATGGTTGGTCCCCGATCAGCTCGGCACGCCGAGAATAATCGTTGACGAGACCGGCAGTCTGGCTGGTGTGAAGCGCCATGACTACCTTCCCTTCGGCGAAGAACTACTCGCCGGGACCGGCATCCGCACTGTTGCAATGGGCTATACTGACGATGCAGTTCGGCAGCAATTCACGCAAAAGGAACGAGACGCTGAGACGGGGCTGGATTATTTCGGGGCAAGATACTTCGCGAGTGTCCAGGGGCGCTTTACTTCTCCGGATCCACTCTTGCAAAGCGCTAGAGCTGTGCTTCCGCAGAGCTGGAATCGTTACGCTTATGTGTTAAATAATCCGCTCCGGTTAATTGATCCGAATGGTCTCGCGGACACCGATGCGAACGAAGAGGAGCAGAAGAGACAAGAGCAACAAAGACAAGAACAGCAGCAGCAGACGCAGGTTGTCGATCTTCGCAAAGATAAGGTCATTACAGCTGAAGTTAATAAAATACAAGCGGATGCCAAGCCACTTGCTGAGGGGGTAACGCCGGTGCTTTCGGACGTTCGTGTCGTCATCGGTGAAACAGTAAGCGTTAACAATGGTACTGTCATTGATGGGTATGGAAACTACACTGAAGGTTTCACCGGTGTCGTTCGTCCAGTGGCGTATATCCCATTGAACCAGAATGGAAATATCATCGAAGGTAATGGAGTAGCGGTTCAGGAGAGTGTTAGAGTAGTGAGTGGCGAAAAACCCCGCACCACCGACGAACCAGCACCAACACCCAAAGGAGGGGTTTTTATCGATGTACAATTGTTAGCGTCTGGTCGCTCGACCACAACCATTCAGCAGGCAGTGTTCGTGGGCCAGTTTCCGCGATCAGGTGGAGCAGCGACTTCTGTGTTCAGAACTGGCGTAAACGAAATAACAAAGAATGCCGATACAAGGACGGTATCAGTTAAGCTTGGAGCCACCCAAAGAGTCAGATGACTGATGCATTGAGGTAAGAGTATGCTCAAAATGATACTGCGCTTGGCGGTTTATGAGCTTGTCATGCTCTTCGGAGCTACTTCCCTGGTTTGGGCGCAAGAAGCTTCCGTCACAAAAAAGGACAGCGATTTAGCAGATAGGCAACTCAAAAACGTCCGGATTGAAGGGCAGAGCATTGAGTCGTTATTTACTACTCTTTCGCTCTCTTACAATATCCCGATTGGTTTGGAAATCGCGTCAAATGATGACGAGTTCGCCACTTATGCTCTAGCTCTAAAAGAGGGGACGCTCACAGATTTATTAACTCAATTTTCCAACCAGCATACTCAATACACTTGGGAAGTTAAGGAGGGGGCAATCAATATTTTTCCAAAGCAGAATTATCGTGATTTTGTTTTGGACGAACTGTTAAGAGTTCAAATCAGTAAGTTTTCGGTGCGTGAAAACAGCAGTTGCTCGACGCTGGAAGAATCTTTGACCAACACTGTTGAGGTCCGAAAGATCTTGGAAACGTATGGCCTCTCTCGCCGTGGATTAAACTTTAGCGGTGCTTACTTCCCTCAAGTTGGACGCCAGTTCAAGCTTGATGTCACGGACATGACTGTTAAGTCAATACTCAACAAGGTAATTAGGGAAAGTCCAGTGGCTAAGATCTGGCTCATTAAAAGGTATGGTGTTAATGGGACTTTTGATATTCGACTTAATGCACGCCACGAAGATGTATCTACGCCAGTGAGGCAGAACTTGCCCGAAAATCCGTAGAGAATAATTGAGAGTAGCGACTCTCCAATCAGGGGCGTGATAGCCTCTGGATCAACTTTGACTAAGTTAAGAAAGGAGAGTCCTATGAAGAGAGAATGCCGCGTTGAAGACTGCCGATGCGAACGACCAAAGTGTAATTTACTTTCCTGCAGCTTTGATGAAAGTGTCGATGGTCTTGAGCCGCACGGTTTCTTTATAGTGACTCGACCGCGGAAATTGTTATAGTCCGGTGGCACGACCGTGAATGCCGCGCAAAGTAGTACTCGCAACTGTAAGCTCCAACCTAAAAGCGAGGCCCCGGACAAAGCGCGTGCGCAACATCCGAGGCCTCGCCCCTTAACTGCTAAAGGGATCTGGGTGGAGGATTCTTATCTTCCGCGTCCCGTCAGAGTGATCTCTTCGCGCTGAGCGAGGAGTTTCTCGCCGAGATTGCGTTCGCGATCCGACTGCTGCAACTCGCGGCCGGTGTTGCCACCCGCGGTCCAGAACGCCGTCAGGAAGTAGTAGTTCTCGTAGCGGTGAAACACGAGCTTGGTTTCCTGTTGCGTTTCATTCGAGCGCATCGGAATCGTCAAAAACACTTTGCGCGTGGCGCCCGTGTCTTTGCTCGTGATGGTCCAGACAGTGTCTGAGTCACGCTTATTCCGCTCGATGATGTACTTGCCGGCACTCAGCGACTTGTCGCCGACGATGAAGTCGAAGGGGATATTGACCACTGTTTGGCGATCAGACTGAGCAAATACGGATACAGATGAAACCGTCAAGAGTAAGAAAAGTATGGATAGGGCGAAGGCCCGACGTGGGGTAATCATGGTGCTCTCCTTAAGGCATATCAAAAAGTCTCGGCTGGCTCTATGCTGCCGTCACTCTGATAACGCGCTAAAGGAGCGAGAAGCGGGCCACCTAATGTCAAATTATTTCTGCAGCAGCTTACCGAGCTCGCGCCACGTGATCAGCTTGATCTTCTGCTCCTGCAACAGTTGGCGAAACGCCTCACTCGTGAAGTAATCGAGATCACGCTGGCGCCAGGCTGCGCCCCAATTCGGATGATCGGCAGTTGCGCCACGCATCTCGCCGTCGTCATAGGCAAGATGGATGACGATTTCAGTCACGCCCGGCTCGAGTTTCCTGATGGCGTCCGAATAGAATTGCGCCCAGTCTTTCGGAGCGACGGATGGATCGATATCGAGGACTCTGTCGATGAAGACGTCGTTCGACTTCAACGCCCCGTCCAGATAATCAGCTCGCCCGGCCCACGCCCGCGCCACTCGCACCGGCAGCTTGTAGTCCCGCGCGACACGCAGAAACACTTCGAACAGTGCTTTGCTCTGATAGAGCGTGCCCATGTGCGAATCGAGATGCGTGGGTTGAATGCCGAACGCGCGGGCACGTTCGATCTGGGCACGAATCTCGAACTCAACTTCCTTCGGATCGGCATGCGACGCCGCATCGGTTTCAGTCAGATGAAGGTAGCCGTCCTTGTCGAGCAGCGAACTGACGCGATCTTTCGACGTCACTGGTCCCCAGCGAAACGCGGTCCACTCGCTGGTCAAAGTAAGGTGTAAACCCAGGTCGGCCTGCGGGTTACCGCGAGCATACGTCGCGATCTCCGAGAACCAGGGACAGGGAACCATGATGCTGCCGGAGTTCACCAGACCGGTTTCAAGCGCCTTAATAGTCGCCGCGTTCACCGAATGGGCCATTCCGAGATCGTCGGCGTGGACGATCAGGAGTTTCGCGTCTTTCGAGTAGCCGAGTCGTTCGGCCAGACTTCGGTTTTGCGCGGAGACGACGGGTGCGAGAGCACATATGCAGATCGCAATGAAGATTTTCACTTTCATAGAGGGCATAGATAGTACAATTAAGTCTCATTTTTAAAAATCTATGAAACCGTTAAAGATCGGCATCACCGGTGTTCGCGGCATTGTGGGTCAAACCTTCACGCCCGAACTAGCCGTCGAGTTTGCCCAGGCGTTCGGCTCCTATATCGATGGAGGCCGAATCCTGGTTTGTCGTGACACACGGCCCTCGGGCCCGATGATTCGCTCGGCCGTCATAGCCGGCCTGCTCGCAGCGGGCTGCGAAGTCGTGGATCTCGGCGTCAGTCCGACGCCGAGTATGCAGATCGCTGTTAAAGCGCTGAACGCGGATGGTGGGATTGCGATCACTGCCGGACATAACCCGGCCGCGTGGAACGCGTTGAAGTTTGTGCGCGGCGACGGCGTGTATCTTAACTCCACTCAGGCGGAAGAGTTACTCGAAATCTATCATCAGGGCGAGTTTGCGAAGGCGAAGTGGGATACGATCAAGCACGGGATTCAGCAAGAGAACCCGATACCGCACCACATCGAAGTACTGAACCAGGCGTTCGCACTCGAAACTGACAAGTTAAAAAGACTGGTGGTGGCAATCGATTGCTGCAACGGCGCGTGTTCGTTGATGACGCCGCAGTGGCTCGAGTCGTTGGGTTGCGAAGTACTCGCCGTGAACGACGATCCGACCGGTGTGTTTCCGCATGTACCTGAACCAAAGGCGGAGACGATGGCCCAACTAAGTGCTGTTGTTAAGGCCGGTCGAGCGGATATAGGCTTCGCCCAGGACGCGGACGGCGAGCGACTCGGTATCGTCACTGAAAATGGGCAACGACTTTCAGAAGAGACGACGCTCGCGCTTGCGTCGCTCATCCGTCTTAAGGAAAGCACTGGCACGATAGTCACTAACATTTCGACAACCGGAGCGATCGATCTGATAGCCGATCGTTTTGGCGGCGCCGTAGTGCGTACACCGGTCGGGCAGGCTTACATTTCCGAAGCGATGATCGAGCACAACGGTTTGCTTGGCGGCGAGGGCAGTGGCGGCATCACGGTTCCGGAGGTGCAACTCACGCATGACAGCGCAGCCGCAATTGGGCTGATTCTGAGTCACTTGTCGCGAACTGGTAAACGAGTTTCGGAGTTGGTCGAACAGTTGCCACGGCTGACAATCCTGAAGCACAACATCGCCGTCGAACCAAATCGTCTTTATTCGATCCTGCAAGATTTTCGCGCTACAGTCGAACGTGAAAATCTTCAAATTGACACGACGGACGGGCTCAAAGTGACGATGCAGAGTGGTTGGGTACACGTGCGGGGATCGAACACCGAATCAATCATTCGCATCATCGTGGAAAGCGAGACTGCGGCTGACGCGTCGCAACTGCTCGACTGGGTGCGCGACCGATTAACCAAGTTATGAGAGCCATTCCGACTCTCAAAATCAGTATCTCCGGCGTGCGCGGAGTGATCGGCGATTCGTTAACGCCATCGCTGTTGACTCGGTTTGCGCAGGCGTTCGGGACGCACACGGGAGCGGGCACGATCGTGATCGGGCGAGATCCACGAACTTCGGGGGAGATGGTCAAGCACGCGGTGATCGCGGGCGTGTTGTCGAGCGGCAGCCGCGTGGTCGATATCGGCATTTGCCCGGTGCCGACAGTGCAGTTGCAGGTGCGGCAACGTCACGCGCACGGCGGCATCGCGATAACGGCGAGTCATAATCCAGCGGAGTGGAACGCGCTGAAATTTATTGGTCCAGCCGGTTTGTTTCTCGACGCCGGCCAGGCTCGCGAACTCCTCGACATCTATCACCAGGGCGAATACACAAAGGTCAGTGGCGGCGAGATCCGGACTGTCGACGAGGTCGCGGGCGCGACGGACCAACACGTCAAGGCGATACTCGACGCCGTTGGCCCGCTGCCGCAGACGGCGAAGCGACTTCGCGTCGTTCTCGATTCCTGCAACGGTGCCGGCTCGCTCGTTGGTCCAAAGCTGCTCGAAGCACTTGGCGCCGAAGTGATTCCCATCAACGTTACTCCGGATGGATCGTTTCCGCGGCCCGCTGAGCCGATTGCCGAAAACCTCGGCGATCTGTGCGCGGCAGTCAAGGAACACAACGCCGACGCCGGTTTCGCGCAGGACATGGACGCGGATCGACTGGCGATCGTTTCCGAACAGGGCGAACCGATCGGCGAGGACTACACGCTCGTATTGGCCGCGATGTACGTTCTGAAACGAGAACCGGGAGCAGTGGTCGCAAACTTGTCCACGACGTCGGCACTCGACGACGTTGCGAAACAGTTTGACTGTCCGATATTCCGCACGAAGATCGGCGAAGTGAACGTCACCGACGGCATGCGGCAGCACAACGCGGTCATCGGCGGCGAAGGCAATGGCGGCGTCATTTACCCGCGCATCAACTTCGCCCGCGATAGTTTAGTCGGCATGGCGCTGGTGCTTCATCTGCTCGCCGAGTCAGGCAAGAGCGTCAGCGAATTGGTCGACACTTTTCCACGCTACAGCATCGTCAAGGAAAAACTGGAGTGTTCGTCGCAGCGCATCCCCAGTGTGCTCAGAATGCTTCGACAGGAGTATGCGGATTTCCCGATCGACTCGCGCGACGGTGTGAAGGTAACGATGCCCGAGGGTTGGTTCCTGGTGCGCGGCTCAAACACCGAACCGATCATTCGAGTCGTTGCCGAAGCAAAGTCGCAAAAGACGGCCGGCGAAATTGTCTCGAAGGTATACGGGCAAGTGACAAGTTGGGTCGCGTCTTAAAGTAAGCCTAATTAAGCCTCTAAAAAGAAGGGAACTGAGCATGAAATCTGCGATAGCAGTTTCGGTCCTGATTTTTGCGCTCGCGGGGCTGGCGGCTCGTGCGTGACAGCAGCGATCCAGGCAGTCCGGGTTTCAATCGGTCGTCGAGCTGTGGACAGCCGGTGACGATCGCGGGCGGCGTGTTCGGTTCCGGCGGTCCACGCGCGTTTCAGTTTGCAGCCAGAATCACTTTCTAAGTGACCACTGAGTTAAAGCGGCAGATCGGGATTCGCACGGCGACGGCGTGGATCATCGGCAACGTCATCGCCGTCGGAATATTTCTTACGCCGGCGGGCATGGCGAAGTCACTCGGCTCGCCGTTGTGGTTGTTGATCGTGTGGCTGGCGATGGGCGCGATGGCTTTGTGCGGAGCGCTTTGTTACGGCGAGCTGTCGGCGAGATACCCGGAAGCGGGCGGCGGTTACGCTTTTTTGCGCGAGGCATATGGGCCGGCGGTCGCATTCATGTACGGCTGGATGGCGTTTCTGGTAATGGATCCGGGGCTGACGGGGGCGCTCGCCGTTGGTCTCGCGACCTACGCCGGAAACGTCGTTACGCTTTCGCCGTGGGGCGCAAAAGCGTTGGCGATCGGGACGATAATGGCAGTCGCGTTGGTAAACGTTCGCGGCGTCAGGCTCGGCGCGTGGTTCGTTCGCGCGTTGATGTTTCTAAAACTGGGATTGCTGGCGTTCATCTTTTTGTGGGGCATCGGCTTTCAACTTGGCACATGGGCCAACTTCACGCCCTTCGCCGAGCGCAGTGCGGGTTCTGGTCCATTGATCATCGCGCTGGCCGGCGCCTTTGCCAGCGCGTTCTTTTCATTTGCGGGCTGGTGGGACCTGGGCAAACTCGCCGGCGAAGTACGTGATCCGGCGCGGACGTTGCCGCGCGCGCTCAGTCTGGGCGTGGTTATCGTCACGATCATTTATATTCTGACGAGCTTCGTCTTCGTCTACCTGGTTGCGCCCGATAAGGTAACAACGGGCGAGACTTTCGCGGCGCAGGCCGGCGAGGTGTTATTTGGACGCGCAGGCAGTGTCGTATTCTCCCTGGTCGTCGTAGTTGCTGTGTTGGGGAGTCTCGTAACCGTTGTGATGTCGGCGCCGCGCGTGTATTTCGCGATGGCTCGCGACGGGCTGTTTATCCGCTCCGTCGCGTCGGTCCATCCACGCTACGGAACACCCGCCGTTGCGACTGCGCTTCAGGCGGTGCTCGCTTCAATACTCGTCGCCGTTGGCACGTTCGAGAAAATCGTTTCATACTTCATCTTCGTCGTCATCGTCTTCATTGCGTTGACGGTGGTTGGGCTGTTCAAGCTGCGCCGCAGCGAAGCGAATCGCATTGGTGCAAGCGGCTATCTCACCCCGGGTTATCCCGTGACGCCCGTGATCTTTCTATTGATGTTAGTGTTCATGCTGGTCCTGTTAGCTGCCGGCAGTCCCAAAGAAGCATTTCTCGGAGTGCTCGTGGTGTTGCTTGGTTTGCCTGTTTACTGGTTTGTATTTCGCAAGGAAGGACTATCTCAATGACCTGGATCAAGACCGTTTCCTCTGCCGAAAGCGAGGAGGTACGTAAAGCCGTCGAGGCCCAACGCGAGCTTTATCCGATCGAGTATGCGACACCGGTCCATCCCACCGCGGACGGACAGACGGCGGGCATCGTGGCCTCGCACAGTTTGATTCCGCAGGCGCTCTTTCACGCGTTTTCGACTTTCGGTTCCTTGATGTCTCCCGATCTGCCGCTGACGAGACGGCAGCACGAGATGATCACGACCGTCGTGTCGGTCACCAACCGTTGTCATTATTGAATCGAATCTCACGCAGAGTTTCTGCGTCGCGTAACGTTGGATCCCTCGATGGTAGCCGCACTGGAAGCGGACTACCGAAGCGCGCCAATCTCTGAACAGGACAAGGCGATGCTCGACTACGTCGTACAAATCACCCGCGATGCCACGCGAATCTCCCCGGCCGATCACGACCGTTTGCGCTCGTATGGTTTCGACGATAAAGGTATACTTCAGATCACATTAATCGCCTCGTGGTTCAATTACATTAATCGGGTTGCCGATGCTTTAGGAGTAGGCAGGGGCTAGTGAAGTTTTTCGTCGTCTCTGTTTTCGTATTACTGCTTGCCGCGCCGTGCCTGGCGCAAAGCGACGATGTTGTGCGGGTCAAATCGAACCTCGTCAACATCGACGTCCTGGTGAAAGACAAGAAGGGCAAGTACGTTCCGGATCTGAAAGCCGACGACTTCACGATCTACGAAAACGGCGTCCAGCAGAAAGTCGAGTTCTTCGACGGGCCACTCGCCGGTAAGAAACGAGAAGACAAAACGGCGCCGTCGACCGGCGGCGCTCCAGGCGACACGCCCGCGCCTCCAACCACTGCGCGCAACTACGTCACACTCGTTCTCGATTCGCAAACCACGGACATCACCAACCTGAAGCAGGTCCGCGAGGGAATGCTCAAGTACGCTCGCGAGCAGCTAACTGAACACGATATCGTAGCGTTGCTCGCAGTGACCAACGACTTGCGCTTGCTTCAGCAGTTCACCCAGGACAAAAACCAGCTCATCGCGGCGCTCGAAAAACTCGGCTCGGGCAACACCTCCAAAAACTTCGAACAAAGAGACCTCGACAACAACATCAACGCCTTGCGGCAGGAGTTGAACGACGCGAACACCGTATCACCTGACCAAATCTCGGGCACCGGTGGCGGTTCGAATGCGGCAAGGATGATGATCCTCAGGACAATGCTGGCGCAGTTCGTCAAACTGCGCATGGCGCTCAGTCTTCAACAGTCGCGCCCGATACTCGCCGCGCTTGCTGCGATCTGCGAAGGACTGCGGCCGATCCCCGGCAAGAAGACGCTGGTCCTGTTCTCGCAGGGCTTTGTCACTCCTGCTACGCTCGATTGGCAGGTGCAAAGCACGATCGACCTCGCGAACCGCGCGAACGTCGCCATCTACATCATCGACTCCGCTGGACTCAGAGGCAACACACCCGCGTCTGGGGCGTTGGTTCCGAGCTCTCCGCTCGCTGGAATCTCCGCTGTCACGAACCAGGAACAACGCATCAGGGCCGTCGGCGGAGAGACGGTCTTCGACAACGTGAGACACGAAGGCTTGAGCCGCGAGTCTGACATCCTGTATCGCATCTCCGGTGACACCGGCGGCAGGTTCTTAAAAGGAAGTAACGACATCGGCCTCGGACTCGAGCGAATCAACGAGGAGATCCAGTCGCGCTACACGCTCGCTTATCGCAGCACTAATCAGAATTTCGATAGCTCGTTCCGCAAGGTGAAGATCGAAGTGCGGCGGCCTGACACGCAGATCATTTCGCGCTTGGGTTATTACGCTATTCCGCCGGAAGAGATCACGCTGCTATCGCCCGCCGACAAGAAGCTGTTCGACAACTTTAGTGCGATACAGGCGAGCCCCGGTTTTCCGGTTTCAGTCTCCTTGAGCGCGTTTAGATGGCGTGACGGTCTTTACACGGTCCCGCTCGCGATAGAACTGCCGCCCGACGCGGTGCAATTCGATCGCAAAGGTGAAAAGCGCTCGATGCAGTTGGAAGTGCTCGGTGTCTTGAAGGCGGCGCCGGACAAGGTGCTTTCAAGATTGGGCGGAAACTTCGACGTTAACCTCTCCGCCGCCGATTACAACTCGATCGTCAGCAACAACATTTTCTACCGGCAGGATCTGCAACTCACTCCCGGCGACTACACGATCGATCTAATAGTCAAAGATCGCCAGTCGGGTAAGATGAGCGCGAAACGAGAGCAGCTTGTCTTGCCTGATATCGATTCCGAGTTTACGACGACGGGATTGGTCTTGAGCCGTTACGTCGCCGCGGTGACGCCGCAACTCACTGATTCTCCTGATGTCTTCACCTACCGCAACACTGCGATACGACCGTCGGCAGCGCGGCAGTTTCGCGCCACCGATAACCTGGTGATGTATCTCGCCGTTTACAATGCGGCCAACAGCCCCGACACCAGCAAACCGATGGTACGAGTCACGGCGCGGTTGATGAAAGACGGCCAGCCGGCGATGAAGCCGTTCGATTTTGTGCTGACTGACGTCGAGGATAAACCGGCGCCGCACCTCACCTTCGCCGAGTACATCCGTCTCACCGGAATGACGCCAGGAAACTACACCGTAATGATCGAAGCGAAAGACATGGTCAGCAAGAAGCTCGTCAAACAAGAAGCTTCGTTCGTTCTAGTTCCCTAGCCAGTTCAGTCTTCCAGTGGATCGTCTCCAAGATCCACCCAAAGCGATAGCTCCTTCGGGTCGCGAAAGACGACGTCATATTTCTTGCCCTTCTTCTTCTCGTCGGCGAAGAATTTATCGAGACGTGCCTCACGATTTGTCAGGTGGATGGTGAACTTCTCCTTGCCGCGAGCCTCGGAGATCATCTGCAACGTCGACACTTCCGGATTTCCGAACCGTCCATCCGCAGAAACGACGTAATGATCAGCCGTGATCTGTCTGAAAAACTCCGTCGCGACGTTGCGGTCGCTTCCATGATGCGGCAGTTTCAAAAGATCGACGTGGATCTTTCCGTCCTTCAGTAAGCCGCTCGACTTTAAAGCTTTCAACACATCATCGCCGCGCGCGTCGCCCGTCAACAGCATCCGTTTCTTTCCCGCCTCGGCCAGGACCACGATGCTGGATAGGTTGAAGACCGACTCGTCGACAAACGCAGCGGCCAGAGCCTTGCCATTCTTATCCGTAGCCAGCCCTTTTTTCTTGATGAAGATATTCCATTCTTCCTGAAGTTTCTCGATGCGATCCTTGACTGGGCCAAGGACGGTGAACTTCAGCCCGTCGCCGATGCTCACGCTTTTCTTGCCCTTCTCCGGCACGGCGACGAGCGTGCCGAACGGATCATTAATCGCGAGCGCCAGCGCGTTCGCATCGTTTCTGAGGTCGCGTCCCTGCGGAATGCTGACCGCAATCGCCGCTCCCGGGCCGCTGATCGGAACGTCCGTGGACGCAGCTCCTCCTGACGCAACGGTCTTGACCGCGGCGCTGAGCGCCTTCAGTAGTTCGTCGCCTTCGTTTCCGATGATGTCGTCGAAACTGTTATGCCAGAGCGTCAGTACGTTGTACGGCAGTTCTTCCTTGTTCTCCTGCTTCTCAACCAGGTCGTCGAGAAAAGCGAGCACGCCGTTGATGTGATCGTCGTCGAGGTGGCTGACCATCACCAAGCGAATCTGCAACGGACCATCCGGGCTTCGCGTCTCTTTGAGCGCCTCGAGTCGCGGACGCAGGCTGGCCTTGTAGACTCCCGCTGGTCCACCGTCGATGACTATCAACTTCGGAGCGTTCGGTTTTCCGTAGTGAAGGAGCAGGGAATCGCCGTGTTTGGCATGGAGTGCTTCGAGCGTGAATAACATCGGGTTTCTCCTTCAATGGATGGTTAGACGGATTGAAGGGCACGGAGGGCGTCCACCATTCCCGCGCCTTGAAAGTAACGCTCGCGCCCGAGGTCAGTCGCGGTTTTGCAAAGAATCTCCTTGATGCGCGATGGTCTGCCGATGAGCTCACCGTAGCGCGCGAGCAGCAACGCCGCCGCGCCGCTGACGTGCGGTGCCGCCATGCTCGTTCCGTCCATGCGCTTGGTCTCGCCCGCTGGAATCGTGCTGACGATCTTTTCTCCCGGCGCAACGAGATCCGGCTTGAGTCGCCCGTCTCCCGTTGGACCACGACTCGAGAAGTAACTCACGCCGTAAAGATGAGCGCTGTCGCGATGCGTAGCGCCGACGGTGATGACGCTCTCAGTATTTCCGGGATCGGTGATACTGATGCTGCGATACCCTTCTTCCGTACCTCTCGTAGTCACAAACTGGAGATAGCCGTTGTTGCCCGCTGCCGCCACGACTACGATGCCGGCGCCGACCAACCGATTCGCTTCTTCACAAACCGGCGTGCTGCCGCAGGCAAAATTCGCGACGTCGTGCTTGATCGACAGACTCAGATTGACGCCGTGGATCATCATCAGTTCCTTGTGCGCATTCAGATAGCGCACGAACTGCATCGCAGCCATGACGGAGAATTCGTCGCCTGCTCCCTGATCGTCGAGCACGCGCAGGTCGTACAGCTTCATGTCGGGACAGATGCCGCTGATCGTGTAATCTCCTGACGGCGTTGGGTCGGTGGGCCGCCAGTCCGCGGCGACGATGCCGGCGACGTGCGTGCCGTGAGAGTGTTGCGGAACGACGTAATCGTCCGTGTGCGGAATCTCGATCATCGGTTTCAGCATCTCCCAATCCACTTCACGACCGCTCTGCAGGCTTTGGCGCAGTTGTTTCGCCTCCTCCGGATGGCGCTGCAATCGTCTCACCGCTTTTGCAAGCCGCGGCCGGTTTTTGAGAACGGCGTCGGTTTCAGCGCTCTGTCCGGATCGCAACAGATACCGGATCAGCGTGAAGTCGTAGGTTGCAGTAACGCGCGATTTGAAGGCGCCGTTTTCCGGCAGTTCGTCGGGTTTGCCGGTGGCGTCTCGCAGACGAAATGCAGGATGCTTTGCGTCGACGCCGCTGTCGATGATGGCCCACGTCAGGTGTTTGCAGCTTACCTCGAACAAGCGGCGCGCCGCGTCGGCTTTCACTGCCGTCGTCGAACGCCAGATTGCGACTTTAGCTTCGCGGTTTCGCGTGATGGACCACACGATCCCGGTGTTGCCGGCTTTCGCGGGCTCTATGTCATTAACAAGATCGGCGCAGACTTCGACGATAGCCGCGGAGGTAGTTGCCGCGCGCTTGCGGGTGCTGCTTGCGGCCACTCCGATAGTGCCGATGACGCGCATCATCCAGATCACCTGCGGATCGATCATTCGCAACATCGGATCCGACATGTCGCCCTCGACGGCGCGAACTAACATTTGACGCGTCTTCTTCTCTGCTAGAAATTGGCGCAGCTCTTTGCCGTCGTTGGTCCAAACGTACTTGTTCCACCATGGCGTGAGGGGCAGAACGACGCGAATCAGTTCGTGAAAGCAGAGACGAACTACGACGCTCGATTGATTGTAGGCGATGTCTGAGCCACGCAGAGAGTCGCACTGAAATCGCTTGGCTGCCTTCGACTTCTGC
>JBKPNH010000053.1:0-43947 GCA_046732535.1 Acidobacteriota bacterium | reverse complement strand
GGGTGAGGAGAATCGCGGCATTCATCATTTAAGTTTCGCGCGCAATCTCGGGCTTCAATACGAGTGGCCCGTGCACATGTGGCAGATGAACAAGAATTTTCCTACTCCTGGTGCCGGGCTCGACAAGTTGTATGAAGTCGGTGGCGCCAGCAATGTTGGGGGCGGCTATTATTTCATTCCAGCCGCTCCTCTAACCAGGAAAGATCATGTCGGCTCTCTGCTGTTGAGCTGATACCTTCAGCTCCACGGAGCAGAAAGGATTTACATGAAAAGGAAGCTCTTCCCCATTCTGACGCTGATCCTCGCGCTGGTTTTACCTCAAACCGTCCTCGCATGGAATGCAACGGGGCACCAGCTAGTTGCAGGTATTGCCTGGGATAACATGAGTCCCACGGCCAGGCAAAACGCGATTGCTCTATTACAAGCAGCGCCCTCGGATGCGTGCCTTCTCGATTTATTTCCTAACGACGCGCGCCCTTTGCCCGAACGCCAGCGCGAGTTCTTCATGCGCGTGAGCACATGGCCCGACATCGTGCGGCCCAGTGAGGATGATACTCGCGCCTGCACACGCTTCCACCGCGCAAATTGGCATTACATCAACTATTTCTGGGAAGGAATTTCAGGCGCCACGGGAACCAGTGCTCCGCAAAACCGTGAAGATATCCAAACGCCAGAAGTCAATGCCGTCGAGCGACTTACATTGTTTCGCCCCTTAGTCGCCTGCGGCACACCCGCGTGTGGCACACCGCTGCAAAAACGGGCTACAACCTTAGCCTGGATAATCCACCTTGTAGGTGACATTCATCAACCGCTGCATACGAGCGGCAGGGTCACGTCCCGTCTGCCCGAGAGGGAGGGTGATCAGGGAGGGAATCTCTTCAAGTTAGGTCCCCTCAACGATTCCCCATCTTTGCATAGCTTTTGGGACGGCATTGTAGACCGCGCTGAGCGCCGGCGGCCTGAAGAGATGAATAACAATCTGGCCTACCTCAACCGCATCATCGGAATGATTACGCATGATCACCCACGAACCCCAGCGATGGTAAACCGCTTGCGGTCTGGAGATTTTGAAGCGTGGTCCCTCGAAGGATTCGAGACGACCAAGCGCGTGATCTATCCATCGACTTTGCAACGTGCTCATATGCCGAGCGATGAATATCGCGACATGGCGTTCACGACGTCCAAAGAAGCAATTGCGCTTGGTGGTTATCGGCTGGCAGATTTATTAAATCAAATGCTTGGTTCCGCACCTTGAACCGGCTTTTGTATCGTCCTCGTGTTCCATCCACAACTAGTTGATTTGCGAGCCCAGCCATTTTCTCAAAGAAAGGATCTCCCAATGGACCCCCGAGCATTTGCACTTGCCAACAACGACTACGTTCACGTTGCGTGGGATTTTGGTACGAAACTGAAAGACTGTGATGGCTTTGCTGTCTATCGGATTGAAAAAGGAGGCGACGAAAAAGGTACGCCTTTGCCGGTCTTTGGCCGCGACGCAAAGGGAAACCGACTAAAGATATCGTGTGAAAAAGAGCCGATTAGAAAATATAACTGGCGCGACGTCTTTGAGGAACGTGGAAAGACTTTTCGCTATCGCGTGGTTGCGATGGCGGGACCAAACAACCCACTTGAGGGTGTTGAGACGGCTGAAAGCAACTGGGTAGACGTCACCTCGCACTTTGGAAAGGCTCACGTGTACTTCAACAGAGGAATACTCGCGACACAACGAGTATCCGACATCATATGGGATCCGACGAAGAAGAAGCCGGCGTTCGGTAAGATCGAGAAGATGATTAACGATCCGGCCAGCACCTTGCGCAAATCACTATCGGCCCAACTATTTGGTGCGCTCACGAAATTGCTCGACCGCGCAAAGAAGGAAGGCGGCTCCTGTTGGGCTGCCCTGTACGAACTGACCGATCCAGTGCTTATCGACAAGCTAATGGAGTGTGACGACCTGCACCTGATTCTGGCCAACAACAATGGCGAAAAAACGGAAAATGGAAAGACGCTCACGATCTACGATGGTAAGAACCAGGCCGGAGCGAAGGCGCTCAAAAATGCCACAGAGTTGATCCGCCGGTATATGCCCACAGGTCAGATTGGCCACAACAAGTTCGTGGTCTACGTCGATGCTAATAACACACCCCAGGCTGTTCTGACTGGAAGTACAAATTGGACCGCCAGCGGACTATGTACGCAAAGCAATAATGCCATCCTGATTGAATCAAAAGAATTAGCAAAAGAATTCCTCAACTACTGGAATGATCTCAAAACCGATTCCCTTAGTGTCGGAGTTCCGAAGAAGCCGGAAGTTATGAAAGGAATTCAGGGTAAAGTGCTTCGAACTGCGTGTGCGAAGCAACGGAGTACTTTCAAACTGAACGGAGACTCAACGGTATCAGTCTGGTATTCACCCAATGCTTCGGGCCTGGTGAGGACCGTGAAAAAGGGGGCACCGCCTCCCAAAACACCGATCGACATGAACGAGGTATATAAAATCGTCAGAGGAGCAAAGCAATCGGTTCTCTTTCTTGCGTTCATGCCCGGCAAGGCCAATAGCGAAGGCAGCTTTCACTTTTTGAAGGAACTGGCCGAAGTGGCTACCAAGAACCCCGGTTTGTTTGTGCGCGGTGCAGTTAGCGATCCTGCTTTGACCAAAGAATTCGACTTTAAGGTTTTATCCACGGGCCCAAACGAGAATGCAATGATTTCGTCTCCGCAGGGGATTTTTAAGGAATTCGATAAATGGCGCGAAGAAATCTACAAGTATGGGCACGCGATCATTCACGACAAGACCATTGTGGTGGATCCGTTTAGCAAGAACTGTGCTGTGATTACCGGAAGCCACAATTTAGGTTTTCGCGCGTCGTCGAACAACGACGAAAACATGCTTATCATTCGCGGCGATCAGGCAGTCGCTCAGGCTTATACGGCCCACATCATGGACATTTTTGAGCATTATCGTTCCCGTTGGATCGCCGCCAACAGGAAAAAGAATGACTATGATCCTCGTAAGGATTCGCAGTGGCAGAACCGGTATTTCGAACCGTGGCGTCCCGCGTTTGCAGAGCGACTATTTTGGATCGCTGACGGCAAGCCCATTCCGTCTCTCCTAAAAAATCCAAAACAGAAGAAGGCTTTCCTGGCGGCGCAAGCTGTCGCAAAGAAGAAAGCATCTCTGGCAGCAGCAAAGAAGGCGGCCGAGGCTGTAATTAAATCCGGCTCCGACAAACCCGCGGCTAAGAAAACAACAAAGAAAGCGGCTAAAGCAAGTAAAAAGAAGAGTTCGAAAAAGACAATTAAATGACGAACGTCTGCGGGGCAAAGACTGGACCAATTTTTATGCACCGGCCAGCACTTCGCGATAGACGCGTTCTGTTTGGCTCACCATTCGCGCATGAGAGTAACGCTCACGCGCTGCAAACAAAGCATTCCTTCCGAGACGCGCCCGCTCGAGAGGATTGTCGAGTAGATCATTGATCGCTTCGGCCAGGGTCTCGGTGTCGCCTGCGGGTATCAGTCTCCCGCTTATGCCGTCCTCGATGATTTCCGAGGCCCCTTCCGATGCCGTTGCTACAACCGGCAGCCCTGCCGCCATTGCCTCGACTATTGCCAAACCGAACGGCTCGGAACGCGCCGCGGAGACAAACAAGCTAAACGACGAGAGCAACGTTGCGACGTCGTCTTGCCAGCCCGGCATCATAACGATCTCGCACAAACCGAGTTCCGCTATCAGATTCTCCAAATATCTCCGATAGACCATCTGAGGAGACTTGTCCTCTCCGGCAATAACGAAATGCACTCCACGGCGGCGAGCAGAGATTAGCGCAGCGGCGCGCACGAAAACGTCCTGACCCTTGATCGGCGCGAGGTGTCCAACCGTTCCCACCACGATCGGCACGTCGCCGCGGCATCGGCTTGCTGCGCCATTAAAACGATCCGTATCGATTCCGTTATGAACCACCGTTATCTTTGACGACTCAACGACGCCGCTCCGCCGTAAACTTTCCGCGACCGCGTGCGAGACCGCAATCACTCCGTGGACACCTCGCAGAAGCGGTCTGTTAATCCCGCGCAATGGAAAAAGTGCGTGGCGAGTGAGTACAAGACGGCCGCGCGACGCCAATCTCACGGCCAGCGCCGCGAGGTGGTAATCCTTTGCCGCATGCGCGTGGACAATCTCAATACGATGTGATCGCACGAACCCGGCGAGACGTGTGAGATTCTTCAAGTAGTTGACCCTGCTCAACTCCAGGGTTGTTCCCTGCCCCAGGAACGATAATTCTGCACACAGCGGAGATCCCGGGACTGAGGCTGCGTAGACTTCGTGCCCACGATTAACCAACGAGAGAGAAAGATCTGCCAGGTGCCGTTCGCCGCCGCCAAACGTGGTCACGGAACATACCTGCAGGATCCTCATTGCACGGTGAGCGGTCTGCGGTTCAATCCAGATCCTCGGGCGCAAAGCGATCAGCCGACTCGAAGATGACGGCGATGTAATGCTCGGCGGCTTTAGCGAGTCCTAGCAGGGCCGTCAGTTCGGGAGCGAACTCACGGCCGCAGTCGGAACAGATGTACTCGCCATCGGAGGTGAACAGATCTGGGCCTACGTCCACCTCCGAGGTTTTGCCACAGGCAGCGCAGACGTGATCGCGGATGCGGCGGTTCAGCTTGATGAGGAATCGACGATAACTCATGTTCCACGACGCTCCTTTACTCAGAGCGCGAGGATGCTAGCCGAGCTATCGCCTGCGAGTCCTTAAAAACCGAGGGAGACTTGCTAAAGAGTGCTAATGATTCCTAAACAGGATTAGTTGAAGCGTGTAATCAGGACGACGTCGGTCAAGTTGGGGCCGCTCGCATAAGCGAGCCGGCGGCCATCAGGCGAGTACGCAAAGGTCTGTAGGCGGTCAACGCGCAGAGTCATGATGGGACTCGGTGGCGTGCCGTCGAGGGGCAACCGCCAGACTCCGGTTAAAGCGCTGTCCCGGTACGACAGCGAGTCGCCCGACGGAGCCCAACGCATGAAGGAGCCGAAGTTCTTCGGCACGGGGAACGTTTTAATCGGCGCGCCGCCCTCAGCAGGGATGATGACGATGTCGCGGCGGTCGCGCTTCTCCTGGTTCATGCGGTAGTAGGCGATCACCTTACCATCGGGCGAGAACGCCGGATGCTGCGAAAATTCTTCGGTCAGCGGGATGGGATCACCGCCCTCGATGGAGACTTTCCGTAGCTTCGGGGCCCGACCTTCTTTACTGGCCACGTAAACGACCCACTTTCCATCAGGCGAGCAGACGGGTTCGGCATCATACTCGCCGCGAGTGAGCCGCTTGGGATTACGACCATCTGCGTCAACTCTCCAGATGCTATGCGCGCCTTCGCGAGTCGACTCGAAAACGACATAACGCCCGTCGGGCGTCACGGTTGGATAGACGTCTTTGTGCGGCCCGTCCGTTAATTGTGTATTGCCGGTGCCGTCTGCGTTCACCGTCCAGAGGTCTCTCTTGCCGTTGAAATCGGAGACGTAGAGAAGCCGCCCGTCGGGCATCATCGAGAGGCCGAGATTGCCGTCCCGTCGATCGATGGTCCCCTGTGTCACATGCATGGTGGCCGCTGTATTCTCGACGGGCGCTATCGATACACTGTAAGTCCAGTGGATGTCGAGGGCCATCAGCGTACTGCCGTCAGCCGAGAGGCCGATGCGCATGTAGTTGTTCAAGTCGTTGGTGATCCTGCGCGTTTCACCTCCCGGATAGGAGACGCGCCAGATCTGTAGCGCAAGCTCGGGCGCCGAAGCTTCATCGCGTGCGTTCATGATGAAGCCACTCCCATCGGGCAGCCACGCCACATCCTGGATGTAACGCCAGTGCTCAGACGTAAGCGTGGACTCAGCGCGATCGTTAACTCCAACGGCAATGACTTTCATGTACCCTCTACCCGCGTTACCTAAGAGAATCGGGAAAGCAATCATCTTCCCGTCGGGCGACCAGGCGGCTGCGCCGCGTTGGTACACTCCATTGGCACCGTCACGCGAATTGAGCGTCTCCTCATCCGTGCCGTCCGCGTTGGCTACAAGCAGATTAACCACGATGCCCGTTCCCACTGCGTCGACCCGCAAGTATGCCATTCGCTTGCCGTCTGGCGAGAAGGTAATAGGACAGTCCGCGCGAATAGGCAGAGCTGTCTCGACTCCTCCCAGGACTGGCATCTTGTTGAGCGTGCAGTGCGGCTGGCATTTGGAGTAGTAGAGCGTGTTGCCGTCGCGTGAGAATGCGGGGTCACGGTAGAGGAGTTTCTCCGGAGGGCGGAGTTGGAGCGGATTGTTCGTGCCCGCTCGCTGAAGCCAGAGGCTACAAAGCTCGCCCTCGCGCTCCACGTAAGCGACGTTCTTACCGTCGGGCGAGACGCCGGCCGAAACGATGCGACCTGTGTGCGTGACCCGGTTCATCTTCATCGCTTGGTCTGAGGCTTGCGACTGGTCGCTCTTTTGTCGCCACAGCACTCCGAACGCCATCACGCCTCCGAGCATCGCGACCAACAAAAACGTGTACAGCCGATAGCTGCCGTTCTCCCACTTTCGACGAGCGTCGGCAAGAGGAACACGGTCCGCCGGCGGCCGAGCGACAGGCGATGCGGACAACGCCGGTTGCTTGCCGTCGTCTTCGCGCTCGGCACCTGCACGCGCGGAGACTTCTTTCACCAGCGTGATCAGGCAGTAGCCGCGTCCGGTCACAGTCTGGATGTAAGGGTGATGTCCTTTCGTCTCGCCGAGTGCTCTGCGCAGTGAAGACATGCGCACAGTGAGATTATTCTCCTCGACTGCGGCGTCGGGCCAAACGGCCTCCATGATTTCTCTTTTTTCGACGACGCGCCCGCGGTTACGCACCAGGAGCAGGAGGAGCTCAAACTCCGGCGCCGCGAGCGGTAACGTTTCGCCGTCGCGAGACAGACGTCTCCGTTGAGGCTCAAGCAGAAAAGGGCCAAACTCGTAAATCACGTTATCCGTTACGGGCATTTGCGGACAACTTGTTTGAAGATTTAAAAGACGTTCAGAGTAATCGCGCCGTCAAACCGATCTCGGTTCCGGCGAGTGCTTTCGACACCGGGCAATTCTGTTTTGCGTCAAGTGCGTGCTTTTGAAATGTCGGATCATCGATGCCGGGAATCTCCGCTTCCGTCGCGAGGTCGATCTTAGTGATCGAGAACGCGTCGCCGACTTTTTCGAGTTTGACTTGCGCGGTTGTGTGGATGCGAGTTGGCGCTATACCCGCACGCGAGAGTTGTGCAGTCAGCGCCATGGTGAAACAGCCGGCATGAGCTGCGCCAATCAGCTCTTCCGGATTCGTAGCTGACTGTCCTTCTTCAAATCTGGATTTAAAGGAATAAGGACCATCAAAGGCGCCACTCCCGAGTTTCAACTGTCCCTTACCTTCCGCCAGGTTCCCTTCCCACTGCGCTTCAGCTTTTCTTGTCGGCATAGTTGCTCCTGTCTCTAAACGCGTTTGCGCTTAAGAATAACGGAGTGCTTGCCCACGAGCAAAGCCGTCACATCAGACCGTCGGCGTCGATTTCCGCCGTAGTGCGGTCCTTCCTTCCAACAGGTTCAGGGACGCGACGATCGTTGACTGATAACAAATCCGTTGTTGCTTCGGTAATGGATGCGCCCGGCTGCGCAGGCGGTAACGCAGTCGTGACTGCCGGCGCATTAAACACAGGCTGCGCGGCCGGGGTAATGGTCTTCGTCGACTTGGGATTCAATGCGTGGTGCAGTTGCCATACGCCTTGAAGCGCCAGAAAGAGAGCGTAAAAGGCAAGTGGAGCAGCGATCCAGAGGAGCGTCCAGTAGATCCTCGGACCGGGAATTACGAAGAAAAGCAAAACAAGCAGAAGCGCTGACAGGAGGGTAATCATTCCCAGGAAAATGTTGTGATAACTCCCGCGTGTCGCGCGCGTCAGACGCAGGATTTCCAGTTCCGGCACATCCAAAACCAGCGGCGCTCCACATCGCCGGCAGAAATGCGATTCGTCGGTGATCTGAGTTCCACAAGCACGGCAGGCTGAGATGGCGAGGCGCTCGGTGGCCAACGCCGCCATCGCTTCCGCTTCTCGCGCGAGCGTCTGGCGGTCGCCCTTAGTCATCGACATGTAGGTCTTGATCTCGTAGTTGAACGTAGCCACGACGGCAACGTTATTTGTCTGCTTCAACGAGATCGTGACGGTCGTCGGATAATCGAGCGCATTCAAAGAGCAATCCCAGGTGGCGCAACCCTGACTGCTGCGCTTGGCATAGAGCGGCTGCTCACCGAGCACCCTGTACCCAAGCTTTTGCAGGGCAGCGATCAAACGCATCCTGACGTGTTCAACATCGCCGGGAATCGCGAGCGTCACGTCGTGGTCGCTTACTGTCGTACCTGTTGTACCTAAATAGGCTGTGCTCATTGTGTTGTTCTCTTTAACTGGCTGATGTTTAGAGACATTACGAAGGGAACGAACCGGCGGTTCCTAACAGATAATCGAGCCTGATTATAACTAAGAAAAGTTAATTGACACGATCGTCTGGCTGACCGATACTCCGCGAAACGAAAAACTTTGAGGAGGGATTGATGCCAGGGATTCGTGTAAGTGTTTTGGCATCCATTGTCGCGGCCACAATCCTCGGCATCAGTGCTCTCGAAGGCGCCGAGGCGGATCACACCACCACGGTGCAGGGACTGGCTGCATGGGAACAGGTCTATTCAGTGCTGACTCACCCGCGCTGCATTAACTGCCACACGGCCACCAACTATCCGCAGCAGGGCGACGATCGACACCGCCACTTCGCGAACGTCGTGCGCGGACCGGAAGGCAAAGGCGTGCCGGGCCTCAATTGCGCTAGTTGTCATCAGGAGACCAACGCCGACAGCACCGGCGTTCCCGGCGGCCACAACTGGCACCTTGCCCCACTCTCAATGCGTTGGCAGGACCTCAACGATCAACCGCTTTCGAGCGCGGCCGTCTGTCGCCAGGTCACCGACCGTTCGAAGAACCACAACCTCGATGGACCAGGCCTGCTGAAACATCACGAAGAAGAGGCGCTGGTGAAGTGGGCGTGGAACCCTGGCCATAGGCCCGACGGCACGATGCGCACCTTGCCGCCAATGACACACGAACAATTCGTCGCCGCGACTCGCCGCTGGGTCGAGTCCGGCACGCCGTGTCCCGCAGGGAAATAGGAACAAAACCATGGCCACCTACGAAATATCAGTAAACGGAAAACGTCGAGAGGTGACGACCGATCCGTCAACGCCGCTGCTCTGGGTGTTGCGCGAAGATCTGAAAATGACCGGAACGAAATTCGGCTGCGGCGTCAGCGCGTGCGGCGCATGCACAGTGCATCTCGCCGGAGTTGCTACACGTTCCTGCGTCGTTCCGATCTCGCACGTCGGCGATCGTCCAATCGTCACGATCGAAGGCATTGGCCAGGACGCTGTCGGACGCCTGGTCCAGGCCGCATGGGTCGACACGGACGTCGTACAATGTGGCTACTGCCAGAGCGGACAGATCATGGCGGCGGTTGCACTGCTCAAACACACGCGAAAACCCACAGACAAAAACATCGACGAGTCGATGGGCGGAAACATCTGCCGGTGCGCCACGTATCCACGCATTCGCGAAGCAATCAAAAACGCCGCGGAGCTTATAGCTAAAGGAGACGCATGATGGCGATCTCGCTTAATAACGGTTTGAACCGGCGTGGTTTTCTGCGTGTTTCGTTCGCGGCAGCCGGCGGACTTTTCGTTTCGTTATACCTGGAGCCGCGCGCCGCAAACACAGCAATGGCCCAGGAAGGCGGCCAACCGGCGCCAGCGAAAGTCTTTCCGCCCGATGCATTCGTCAATATCAGGCCCGACGGCAAGATCGTGATCCAGGTCAACCGGCTCGAGTTCGGTCAGGGAGTGCAAACCGCGTTGCCGATGCTGCTCGCCGATGAGATGGACGCTGATTGGTCCAACGTGATCGCGGATCTCGCGCCCGCGGCCGACGTCTACAAAGACCCATTGTTCGGTATCCAGATGGTTGGCGGCTCCGGTTCGATCGCGCATTCATATCAGCAATACCGTGAACTGGGCGCGAAGACACGTGCGATGCTCATCGCCGCGGCGGCAGATCGCTGGAACACTACTCCCGACCAATGCCGCACGGAGAAGAGTGTGGTCCACGGTCCAGGCGGACGTTCAGCCACTTACGCTGAACTGGCAAGCGACGCCGCGCGCAAACCAGTCCCCGCGAAAGTCGCGCTCAAGAACGCGACAGAACTGCGGCTCGTCGGCAGGAGAGTAAAACGACTCGATAGCAGCGCGAAGTGTGACGGGTCGCTGAAGTTTGGCCTGGATCTGGAGCTGCCCGGAATGAAAGTGGCGGTTGTTGCGCATCCGCCGGTCTTCGGTGCGCGCGTGAAAAGCATTGTCGACGATGAGGCTCGCCGGATCGAAGGCGTTCGCGACGTCTTCGAGATCCAACTTGCTAAGGGCACTGGAGTGGCCGTCGTCGCCGACAAGTTCTGGCCCGCGAAACAGGCGCGCAACCGGCTGAAGATCGAATGGGACATGGCCGGCGTTGAGGCCGCTGACAGCGCCGAGTTATGGACCAGGTATAGGCAGCTTGGCGCCACAACGGGCAACGTAGCCGTCAACAACGGCGATCCGAAAGTCATAGACCAAATCGCCGCGTCTAACCGGATCGTCGCGGAGTATGAGTTTCCGTTTCTGGCCCATTCGCCCATGGAGCCACTGAATACGACCGTGCGATTCGACGGCGATCGCGCGGAGGTCTGGGCCGGCTCGCAGTTTCAGACCGTCGATCAGATAGCGGTCGCCCAGGTTTTGGGACTGAAACCCGAGCAGGTCACTTTCCACACCGAGATGGCCGGCGGCGGCTTCGGCCGGCGCGCAGTCGCCGACTCTCACGTACAACGCGAAGCCGCCACCATTGCGAAACGCTTTCGAGGAACGCCCATCAAACTCATCTGGACCCGCGAAGACGACGTGCAGGGTGGTTACTATCGCCCGATGCATTTCCATCGCGTCGAAGTCGGCATCGGACCAGACGGATTTCCTGCTGCCTGGCGTCATGTGATCGTTGGACAATCGATAACGGCAGACACGCCCTTCGCCGCCTTCGTGGTGAAAAATGGCGTCGACTCGACGGCGACTGAAGGCGTCGCCGACACTCCCTACAACATTCCAAACCTGCACGTGTCAGCGCATCACCCGAAGGTGAACGTTCCTGTGTTGTGGTGGCGTTCGGTGGGCCACACGCATACTGCGTTTGTCATGGAGACGCTCATCGATGAATTGGCGACGCGAGCGCGAATGGATCCGATAGCTTATCGACGCAAGCTCCTGAAACCCGAAGCGAAGAAGCTATTGCGAACGCTCGATCTGCTGGATAAAGCGAGCGCGGTCTGGCGCAAAAGCCTCCCGCACGGCCACGCGCTCGGCATTTCCTGTCACGAGTCTTTCGGGACCGGAGTGGCCTGCGCCGTCGACGTGTCGATCGAGAACAAGCGTCCGAGAATTCATCGAGCAACAGTGGCTGTCGATTGTGGTCTGGCAGTGAATCCGCTCACGATCGAAAGCCAGTTTCAGGCGGGCGTATCGTTTGGTCTAATTCAGTTAATGGCTAAAGGCGCGATCACGTTGAAGAACGGAAGAGTGGAACAAAGGAATTTCGACGCTTATGTTCCGCCTTACATCGTCGACGCGCCGATCGCGGTCGACGTTCACATCGTGCCGAGCACTGAAGCGCCGACCGGCTGCGGTGAACCGCCCGTTCCGGTGATCTCTCCGGCAGTGGTGAACGCGCTGGCGCGATTGACGAAAAAGCGATACCGATCGCTGCCGCTGACTAGCATTTAGCCGCAAAAAGGCACAAAACACACAAGAACATTAACCGGGGTTCTAACTCTCTATGTCTTTCGTGCCTTTTTGTGGCTAAAAGACTGGTTCCTGAGTGACGCGGTCCCACTCGTCGTAAAGAGTCTTGAGTTGTGCTTCAGTCTGCTGATACTCGTCGTTGAGAGCGATCAGTCTGTCAGCGTCGCGCGCGACTTCGGGCGTGCCCATCTGTTGTGAGATCTGGTTGAGCCGCTGTTCTGCGTGAGCGATGTCGTTTTCGATGCGATCAGGCGTTCTGGAATCCTTCTTTTTCTTGATCACTTTAACGCCGGGCTTTTTTGGAGCTGAGGGCTTCGCTTTAACTACCGGCGTCTCTGTGACCGGTGTAGGAGCAGCCACCACGGGTACGAGATTGTCCAGCTCGGGTTCTTTAACAACAGACGATTCACGAACGCCCAACTTCCAATCGTGATACTCCGTGTAATCGCCGTCGTAATGCTCTGCCCCGCCGGCGCCATCCAACGCAAGGATCTGCGTCGCCACTCGATCGAGAAAGTATCGGTCGTGGCTAATGGTAATGATCGTACCTTCATAAGCTGCCAGCGCTTCTTCGAGTGCTTCACGCGAAGGAATGTCCAGATGATTCGTCGGCTCGTCGAGAACGAGCACATTCACCCGCGAGTAGATCAGCTTCGCCAGCGCGAGCCGTCCTTTTTCACCGCCTGAAAGATCGCGCACGTGTTTGTAAACGTCGTCGCCGGTGAAAAGGAACTTCGCCAGAAATGAACGCAGCTCACCGGCAGTCGCAGTCGACGGCGCAACTCGACGCAACTCCATAATGATCTCGTTGCGATCGTCGAGGTCATCGAGTTGCTGGGCGTAGTAACCGATCTGCACCTTCGTTCCCCAACGGACTTCGCCCGCCAGAGGATCGATCTTCTTCATGATCGTCTTCAGAAAGGTCGTCTTGCCGGAGCCGTTCGGACCGATGATTCCCAAACACTCACCACGCCGCAGGATGAACGCGATCTTCGCCGCCAGAAGCTTTTCAGGATAGCCGACGGTTAGATCGGTGACCGTGAGCACATGATTTCCCGTCCGCTCGATCGCCTGTAGACGAAAATCGCCTGACGACTGGTCCGGCCGGACTGCGTCGAGCCGTTCCAGCTTCTCGAGCATCTTGCGGCGCGACTTCGCCTGTTTCGTCTTTTGTCCCGCGATATTCCGGCGGATGAACTCTTCCGTCTTCGCGATCAACTGCTGTTGATTGTCGTAAGCACGTTGCTGCGCCTCGCGACGCTCCTCACGCTCAACGAGATAGTCGGAGTAATTGCCGGTGTAACTGGAAGCGCGCCCGTTTTCGAGCTCAACGATGCGCCGGCAGCAGCGATCAAGAAAGTAGCGATCGTGGCTGATGATCACATAAGCCGACGGATAGTCGTTCAGAAACTCTTCCAGCCATTCAACGGCGTTGACGTCGAGATGGTTGGTCGGTTCGTCCAGCAGCAGAACGTCCGGCGCGGCGAGCAGCAAACAAGCAAGCCCGAGACGGTTTTGCTGGCCGCCGGAAAGTTTCTCGGTCTCCAGCGACCACATCTCACGTTCGAAACCAAGTCCCTGAAGAATCGCCTCGGCCCGGGCGGCGTACTCGAAACCGCCTTCGTGCTCAAACTCCTGTTGCAGATCGCTGTAACGCTCGAGGATCTTTTCGAGATCGTCGCCCGCATCGGCCATGCGATGCTCGAGCTCGTGCATCTCGTGCTCGATCTGCTGCAAACGTCCAAACGCCGCCAACGCAGATTCATGGACCGTGGAACCGGGCTTGAAATGAACATGCTGGTCCAACAGGCCCAGCTTCACGCCGCGCGCGCGAATAACTTCGCCGCGATCCGGCGCCTCCTCGCCTCTGACGAGACGAAAGATCGTGCTCTTGCCGGCGCCGTTTCGTCCGACCAGTCCCACGTGCTCGCCGGCGTTCACTTGCACAGACGTGCCCCGCAGCACGTCCTGAACGCCATACGACTTATGCACTTCTGAAAGACGGAACAACATGGGGGTGGTTTGTGTCTCCGCGTTTGAGGAGGCGGAGACACGCAGGTTTATTGATACGACGTACTACTTGTTACTGTTACTCGGCGATGCGGTCGGCTTCACCGTCACAGGCGCGCTCGTTGCAGCGGGCGGGGTCGAAGCCGGTTGCTGCGTGGCCGTTGGACTGGCAGCGGCCGCCGGCGATTGTCCGTTCGACGTACTCGCCGGACGCAAACCGAGATTGCTCGGATTGTTCAGCATGTTGGCGGCGAGATTGTTGACGATTCTCGCTTCGTTCATCGCCGTCTCCATCAGCGCCGCGTTGAGAATCTGCTTGCGTTGATTGGTCAGGCCCTGCGCGATCTGCTGTCGGACGCCCGGACTTTCCAACGTAAGGTTCTCGGTTTGCAGACGCTTCGCCGCGAGTTTGAAGATGTACCACTTGCCACTGCTGAAACGCGTCGGCTGCGTGTAGTCGCCAACCTGCATCGGGCCGAAGAGATTGCTGACCAACTCCGGCGGAAAATTGTTGCTCTTCAGGTCCTCTTCGGTAGCGAATCCGATGTCGCCGCCGCGACTGACGGTATTAAAGTCTTCGCTCTTGGCACGAGCGACGGTGGCGAAGTCGGCCTTGCCTTGCAGTTGCTGATAGACGTTATCGATCTTCAACTTCGCGTCGGTTTCGTTCTTCGCGTCGTCCGTGATTCCCTGAGCACTGTTGTCGGCCGGGTCAACCATGATCATCGCGAGCTCGACGCCACGCTGGTTCACGAACTGCTGCCGGTTGGCGAGGTAATAGTCTTCGACTTCCCTGTCGCTAATCTTAATCTGTCCGGCATACTTGTCCTGCAGTGCGGCGATGGCCAGGTCCTTCTTCGCTTCCGTGCGCAGCATTTCCATGTTCATGCTCTCCGCCGCGAGACTCTTTTCGAAGTCTTCGGACGTCATGCCGCTCTGCTGTCGCTGGGTCGCGATCGCGCCTTCGATCTGAGCATCGGTCGGGAGGACCTTCTCGCGCTCAGCGCGCTGATACAGCACCTCTCGCTGGACGAGATTGCTGAGAATCTGAAGCCGCGCCTGTGCCAGTTGAAGCTGGTTCAGGCTCGCCTGCTTGCCGCCGGTCTGCCGGTTGAGCGCCCGCTCGACCTCGGAAGACATGATGTTACGGCCGTTGACGGTCGCCGCGACCTCGTTTTGTTTGGCCTCCGAGCCGCCGCCGGACGCACACGCGCCCATGAAAAGACTGACGGCCGCCAAACAGCCTACAGCAAGAAGTTTTCCGATTTTTCCCACTTCCAACTACGCTCCTTTAATTAATACGTGTGTTTCGGGCTTAAGCCGCTGCTTGACGACTTAGAAATGCCTTGCTATAAACCTTGGTTTTCTATTACGGAGGTTACAAAACAATATGGCCAAACGTTGTGAAGTCTGCGGCAAGGGACCTCAATTCGGCAACAATGTCTCGCACGCGAACAACCGCACCCCACGCCGGTTCGACCCGAACCTGCAATCAATTCGCGTGAAGTCGCCGCAAGGCGGCGCTCGGCGGATGAAAGTCTGCACCACCTGCATCAAGGCAGGTAAAGTCGCCAAAGCCGCTTGAGCTGCTAATCCCTGCCCGCCCCCCGATAAAGTTATCAAATCGAACTACCGGCGCCAGTTGCGCCGGTTCTTCATTCTTGAACCAACGCCACAGCTTCAATCTCGACCCGCGCATCTTTCGGTAAACGGGCCGCCTGAACCGTTGCTCTCGCCGGCGGCGCGTCGGTGAAAAACCTCGCGTAAACCTCGTTCATGGCCGCAAACTCGTTCATGTCGGCCAGAAACACCGTCGTCTTCACCACCTGATTCAGACTGCTTCCGGCAGCCTCGAGAACCGCCGCGACGTTCTTTAAAACGCGCTCCGTCTGCTCGGAAATGCCGCCCGGCACGAATTCACCGGTCTCGGGATCGATCGGCACCTGGCCGGACACGTAGACAAACCCGCCGGCTTTGATCGCCTGCGAATAGGGCCCGAGTGCCGCGGGTGCGTGTGTCGTTTTTACGGGTTCTCTAAGCAAAGGCGCGATTCTAGCAGATAGGCCGTAAAGAGGGCAAAATCAAACGGCCCCCTGCAAACGTTCGACGTCGAGTACGCCGGGCACGCCCTTGATCGAACCGATCACTTTGTCGAGGTGTTTTACGTCGAAGACTTCGACCGTGACCTCGATGTGGCCGCGCTCGTCTGACGCGACTGACGCGCGCGCGTCCCGGATTCCGGTCTTCATATCGGAAATCGCGCCGGTGATGCCGGCAATCATGCCGGTCCGGTTTTCTGTTATCGCCAGCAGCTTGACGGCGTAGGCCGTCTTCTCCGGCCTGCCCGCCCATTCGACCTCGACGATACGCTCACGGTTCACCATCAACTGCGTGACGTTCTTGCAATGCGTGGTGTGTACGGCGACGCCTTTTCCGCGCGTGACGTAACCGATGATCTCTTCGCCATGCAGCGGGTTGCAGCAGCGCGCGCGCTGCACCATCAGATCATCGATGCCGCGCACGAGTATCGAATCGTCGCCCAAACGAATGAGACGTTTGACGGCGCGCACGCCGCTTCTGAGCCGCGACTCTTTCTGCTTGTCGAGCTGCTCGAACTGTTCTGGGCCAAGGTATTTCGCAATGACGTTGCGCGGGATCAGCTTGCCATAGCCGATCGCCGCCAGGACGTCGTCGACGCGCCCGTAACCATATTCCATGGCGACACGTTTCATGTTCGCATCCGCGTCGCTGAGTATCTTTTTGGGAGACAACTGAAAGCGTCCGGCTTCTTTTTCGAACAGCTTTCGTCCAATCTCGATTGATTCAGTGCGCTGTTGTTCCGAGACCCAGTGGCGAACGCGATTGCGTGCGCGTGAGGTGACGATGAAGTTGAGCCAGTCGCGTGAAGGGTGCGAGTTGGACGTCGTGATGATCTCCACGACGTCGCCGTTTTGGATCTGCGTGCGCAGCGGCACCATTCGCCCGTTGATACGTGCGCCGGTGCAGGTGTTGCCGACTTCCGAGTGAATCATGTAGGCGAAGTCGACGGGCGTTGCGCCGCGCGGCAACTGAATGACTTTGCCCATCGGCGTAAACGCGTAGACGTCTTTCGGATAGAGATCGAGTTTGAGTGAATCGAGGAAGTCTTTCGAGTCTTTTACTTCCTGCGTCCACTCGACGAGCGATCGCAGCGCCTGCAACGCCTGATCGTCCTCCGCGGCGCCGCGTTTCCCCTCTTTGTATTTCCAGTGGGCGGCGACGCCTTCCTCGGATACGTGATGCATCTCTTCCGTGCGGATCTGGACTTCGAACGACTGACCTTTCGAACCGATCACGGACGTATGAAGCGACTGATAAAGATTGTCGCGCGGCGTTGCGATCCAGTCTTTGATGCGGCCGGGCACGGGCTTCCAGTTGTTGTGCACTACTCCCAAAGCGGCGTAACAATGGCGCACTTCGTTGGGCGTGATGATACGAGCGGCGACGAGATCGTAAACCTGGTCCAGACTGATCTTCTGCCGGCGGAGTTTCTTCCAGATCGAGTACAAGCGTTTGACGCGGCCTTCGACGACGACAAAAGGCACTTCCGACTCGTTCATCTTCTCTTCAATGCGCGCCGTGACGTCTTTCAGGAACGCTTCGTTCTCGGGGCGTCGTTTTTCGAGTTGTTCCGCCAGCTCGCGGTAGTCGTCCGGGTGCAGGTGACGAAAGGCGAGATCTTCGAGTTCTCCTCGCAGTTTACCCATACCCAAACGGTGGGCAATGGGTGCGAAGATCTCCATTGTTTCTTCGGCGATACGCTTCCGCTTCTCGGGGTTGAGGTAATGAAGCGTCCGCATGTTGTGCAGACGATCGGCAAGTTTGACGAGCACGACGCGGACGTCGTCGATCATGGCCAGGAGCATCTTGCGAACGTTCTCGGCCTGCTGCTCTTCACGTGAGATGTTGCTGATCTGCGCGATCTTCGTCAGACCGTCGACAAGGTGCGTGATCTCTTCGCCGAAGTAACGCCGGATCGTGTCGAGGTCGACGAGCGTGTCTTCGACGACGTCGTGCAGGAGACCGGTCGCTACGGACACTTCGTCGAGCTTCATGTCGGCGAGAATGTTGGCGACTTCCAGCGGATGCACGAGGTACGACTCGCCCGATGCGCGCTTCTGTCCCTTGTGTTCTTTCGCCGAGAAAAGATAGGCCCGCCGCAGCAGATCTAGGTCCGCCTGCGCGTGGTTGGCCGAAACTTTCTCGACGATGTCTTCGATCCGGATCATCTGTGTAGGGAAAGTATAACGCAAAAAGGTGATGTCGCGGGCTGGGCCCGGACATCACCGTTACGAGAGGTTCATTGAATTTCGGCGGCCGCTCGGGCGTTTAGCCCTTGGGCGGAGAGGCTGCCTGACGCGCTTCTTCTTCCTTCCGCTTCTGGTTTGCTACGCTGAGCTCGGTGGTCCGTTTCAAAGCGGCTTCGTACTCTTTCTGATACTGCGCCTTCTGCTCAGTCTGCCCGTCCATCTCGGCGAGTTTCGAGGCTTCGAGGAGCAGGTTCGTCTTATAAGACCAGGCGGATTCGTTATTCGGATCAAACTTGATCGCGTTTTCGGCCTCGGACAAACCCTGCGCTACGCACTTCTTCGCGCTGTCGAAATCTTTTGCGTCGCTGGGCTTCTTGTAGGAGACGGTGGCCTTGTTGCTGCTCGGATCGACGGTAGTTATCTTGTGCGTAGGCAACTCGGTGATCTTGAACGAGCAGTCCCAATCCTTGCTGGCCAGCACCACGTAAGCTTCTGAGCGCTTGGTCGGCTCAGTTGCATCGCTGGTGGCGCGTTGCGTGATCCACGCGCGCAGTTTTCCGTCTTCCTTAATCGCGCCGTAAAGGTACGCGACGGCCTTGTAAGCGTCTTCGTCCTGCGGGTTCTTCTGGAGTATCTGCTGATAAGCGTCGATCGCCTGCTGGGCTTTGGCGACGTTCTCCGGCGTTTGCACACCGGGCCGATACTGCATATGGATCGTGCGCGCGATAAATATCGGGGCTGTCTTGTTATCCGGATCCAGTTCGGCTGCTTCTCGTGAGTGCTGTTCTGCCTCAACGAATCTGCCTTCGCGGTACGAGCGCGCCGCCTCATTCAACTGGTTCTTTGCTCTGATTCGATTGATAACGCCGCACCCGGAGGTACTGATAACAAGAAAGGTCGTGGCAACAAGGATCGCCAAAAGGATGGCGATCCTGGTCAGAGAGAGTTTCATTTATCCGTGACTCCAATTTGACGAGACTGGCAACGTTCGCTAAGTCTCATTTTTTATTGAGGCAGATCGTCTACTTGTAATCCCACCGGACTCGCACCGGCGCCCTTGATAGCGTCGATCACCTTCACAACATCTCCGTATTTCGTGGCTCTGGGCGCCTTAACGAACACGGTTTTCTCAATGCGGTCCTCTTCCTTGACGTCGGAGCGCGTTTCCATACCAACTTTATAAGCGCGCTGTTCTTTGCGTTGCGCAAAGACCTGCGCGAGCCGCTGAGCGAGCGGCGCGGTGTCGTTCACCGAGCCAAGGTTATCCTGGTTCAGCTTGATCTGGAGATCGGATCCGATCGACACGACCAGGGTCAGCGGATTCGGCTTGAGCTTGCTCAAGTCTTCGTTTGGGTCTCTCTGGGTCGGAATGTCAGCCTTGAACCGGCTGGGTTTCAGCGGCGTGACGACCATGAAGATGATCAGCAGCACCAGCAAAACGTCAATCAACGGCGTCACGTTGATATATGGTTCGGCTGTTGTACTGCCTTTTTTAGGAGCACCACCCATTGCCATCTTAGATTTCTCCTCGTCTGTCTTTCTTTATATGTAGCTATCTGTGGTCACGAAGTGGTCTTCGCTGCCGCAGCGCCGCCCTTCTTCTTATCGGCCACAAGACCGATCTTGTCGACTCCCAGCTTTCGCACTTCGTTGATGACGTTCACGACGTCGCCGTAACTGACACCAACGCCGCTCTTAATGTAGACGATGCGATCCTGCTCATTCTTAATTTTCTGAAGCATCGAATCGACCTTTTCCGTCAATTGTTCCTTGGCTACGGGTATCTTGCCCAGGTAGTACTGTCCATCGTTCGGGATGGAGATTACGATTGACGATTCTTTGATGATATTGGGATCGACGTCCGGATTACTCAAATTCTTCGGCAGCGCGACCGTAATGCCTTGCTGCAAGAACGGCGTGACCACCATGAAGATGATCAGCAACACGAGCATGATGTCGACCATCGGGGTGACGTTAATTTCTGACTGTAGGCCGCCCCCACCGCCTCCACCTGACATTCCCATAACTAACTCTCCTTCTCCGATCCGGGTAAACATCGGTGCGGCGCGTGGCGCCGCACCCACGGTTCACCATGACGGATATGTGCGCAGCTAACGCTTAAGCCTTCAACTGCTTCGTGCGGTTCTTGATGAAGTAGTCGACCAGTTCCGACGCCGAGTTGTCCATCTCGACTACGAAGCCATCGACCTTACCCGTGAAGTAGTTGAACAACCACACCGCGGGAACGGCCACCAGCAGTCCGAGCGCAGTGGTAAACAACGCTTCCGAGATGCCGCCCGCGACAGCCGCGATACCGGCCGACTCGGCGTTCTTCATGCCGCGGAACGCGTTGATGATGCCGAACACGGTTCCGAACAGACCCACGAACGGAGCCGTCGAACCGATCGTCGCCAAACCGGAAAGACCACGCTTGAACTCAGCGGTCTTGATGGCGATGGCGCGTTGCAGCGCACGCTTCGAGGCTTCGATCTCGTCGCCCGAAATGTCAGCGGACGCTTCGTGTGCGCGAAACTCCTGCAAGCCGCTGCTCACGACCATTGCCAGGTGCGATTTGCGATGCTTGTCGCTGATGTTGATGGCTTCTTCAATACGATCGTTCTTGAGCGCTTGCGCGACGCGCGGCGCAAACTCTCGCGACTGCTTCTTGGCGGCGGAGTACGTCAGATAGCGCTCCACCATGATCGCGATGGAATACACTGACATAATCAGAAGCACGACGACGACGGCGATCGCGACGCCGCCCATGTTCTTCACCATTTCAGTCAGCGTGAAATGGTCGGCGCTGGAAGCCTCCGGACTGGCCGCGGCTTCCTGCAACAACATTAAAAGACCGAAGGCCTTCGTTCCTAAAAGACTGGTTAGAATTGTCACGGTGAACCCCTCCAAAAGAGTTTTTATTAGATTGATAGCAAGCAGAGAAGCCGGGACGGCCTACGTCAACCGCGGCGACACGACAAAAGCTCTCCGCAGTTACTGAGCCACGAAGTTGTACTGGATTACTCCGGTAACTTTAACTGGCTGCCCCGATAGCTTGGTTGGGGAGAATTTTGCTGAACGCGCGGCGCTCACGGCGGCCTGGATCAACAAAGGATGCCCCGATACTGCATTGGCGGAAACGACATTGCCGTTTTCGTCGATGAGCACCTGTACCACGACAGTGCCGGAAGCGTGGGCTGCTTTGGCAATCGCGGGATATGCGGGTCTGGGCAAGTTGATGGCTTTACCGTTAAGAACACCTCCCGAAATTGGGGCGCGTGGGGTTGGCTTTGGCTCGGGTGGCGGCGGTTCGTCGGCGATAGTGACCTTCGTCGGTCCCGTAACGACCGTGCCCGCTCCCGGGCCGGACGGCATCGCGACGGCAGCGTTCGAATCCGAGGCTCCGACGACGGTGGTCACGCCACGACGTACCGGTGGCACGTCGCTGGCTTTGGCCGAAACTTCTTTGGGCACCAGCTCTGTGCGGGTAACGTCGGCGATCAGTTCCTTACGAACGTCGACGTTCTGGTCGACCTTGGTAGGCTTTGCTTCCTGTTTCGGCTGTTCCTCTTGCTTTTGCTGCTGGGGTATGGGCACTGGAGCCACCAGGGTGGTCAACTCGAGCTCCATTTCCCCGAGTTTAGCGTCATACCACAAGATGCCCGCGACGATGAATGCCACGATGAGCACTCCGTAAATGATCGTCGTCCCAATAATGAATGAGCCCTTTCGCGAGATGTCGTCTTTATGCGAACTGGACTCAACAAGATTATCGAACATTGATATTTATCCTCCGATTCCGGCGCCAAATGGATCAGGGGTTACGAACTAACTCCGTCGCAAATGTCGATTGAAGCCGCTTTAGTTTCGTCACTGAAGAAGGGGAAACAGCAGCTCCTTGCGATATTGAGCACACCGAATAGAATTTGGAAAGCCGCTGTGCGAGAAACTCGCCGGCCCGCTCAACACACCGCCGCCGCACCCAACCTTCTGATTACACACAACGCGGGGTCGACACTTGAGACTATTTAATTGGCCAGCAACGGTCGCAGTCTATTCCTCATGCCGTTTCAAAGTCAAGCGCAAACCCACTCCGGCCTGGATCTGTGTTTGTCTTTGTTGCATTCACCCGTTTCACGCACCCGCGCCGGTCGACCGCTTGTTTGCGCGAGGCGCCATCGCCGGCGTTCGCACGCCGCCTTTCACAGGCTGGCTGAAACTCAGTGCCGCTTGTCGATTCGCCGCTTCCAGCCGCTGCTCCCACCAGACCATGATCGGGCTCGCAATGGCGATTGAAGAATACGTACCGAAGATCACGCCGATGAACAACGCCAGCGAAAACGCCCGCAGCACGTCGCCGCCGAAAATCACCAACGCCAGCACGGATAGAAATACCAGTCCGTTGGTGATGACCGTGCGAGAGAGCGTTTGATTGATGGCGTCGTTGGTGATCTTATACAGCGAGTCACGGCGGTGAAGCTTACGATTCTCACGGACGCGGTCGAAGACGACGATTGTGTCGTTCACTGAGAATCCGACCAGCGTCAGCAGCGCAGCGATCACGTTCAAACTGACTTCGATCTGGAATATCGAAAAAAAGCCGAGCGTCACAAGCACGTCGTGAAACACGGCGATGACGGCGGCCGCGCCGTAGGTCCATTCAAAACGGAACGCGATATAGACCAGGATGCCGACCAGCGCGGCAAGTGTCACGGCGATCGCTTTGTTTCTGAGCTGCGCGCCGGCAATTGCGCCGACCGCGTCAGTGCCGACAATCTTGTAAGCGGCATTTTGGTCGGCTTCGAGCTCGAGTGTCGGGGCTGCTTCCGTACCGAACGTATTGATTGCGTCGCGCACCTGGGTTCGCCCGTCCTTCCCTTCCTCGAGCGGGACCTTGATGAGGACGGTATCGGGCCGGTCAGTGACTGGCTGCACGACCGCATCGCGTACGCCCTTATCGACGAGCGCGGATCTGATTGCCTCGTCTGACGGTTTTTGCTTGAACCTGGCGGTCACAACGGTGCCGCCCTTGAAGTCGACTCCGAGATTGAAAGCCTGGCCGCCGGTCGCCTGACGAAAAATTGCGGATCCCAGTCCAGCCAGCATTAGCAGGACTGAAACACCGATGAACCAAAGCCGGTTACCCAGCCAGTCGACATTTATATTCTGCAGGATTTGAAACATGATGAATCTCTAGATACTCAGTGACTCCACTCTCTCTTTGCGATTCAGCAGCCAGATAAAGATCGTCTTTGACACGTAAACCGCCGAGAAGAGGTTGACCAGCAACCCGATGACGAGCGTGACCGCGAAACCGCGGATGGGACCAGTGCCAAACACGAACAGAAACAGCGACGAGACGATAGTGGTGACGTGAGTGTCGATAATCGTGATGAATGCGCGCGTAAATCCCTGGTCCACGGCCGACGAAATTGTCTTACCGGACAGTATTTCTTCGCGTATGCGTTCGAATATCAGCACGTTGGAGTCAACGGCCATGCCGATGGTCAGAATCATGCCGGCAATACCGGGCAGCGTCAGCGTGGCGCCGAAGACGATCAGGCCCGCGAGCATCAGGATCATGTTCAGAATCAATGCGACCACTGCATTGACGCCGGAACCGCGATAGTAAATGAGCATGAACACCACGACGAGCGCGAGACCAACCAGCGAAGCACGCACTCCCGCGCGAATTGAATCAGCGCCGAGACTCGGACCGACGGTGCGCTCTTCGAGGTACTCGATCGGCGCCGGCAATGCGCCAGAGCGCAACGTCAACGCCAGATCTTCCGCGGCTTGTTGGGTAAATCGGCCGGTGATCTGTCCGGAGTCATAAATAGGGCTCTTGATGAAGGCGACCGATTTCACTTCGTTGTTCAAGACGACTCCCATGAAATCGTTGACGTGGGCAGTCGTCCAGGCCCCGAACTTTTCGGCGCCACCCTTTTTGAGCGAGAAATTGATTTCGAAGTCGTTGACACTGCCGCCGTGCGACTGAACGGCACTGGCAGTCCTCAACTCGCTGCCGTCAACCACGGCCGGCGTCTCGACGACAACCCACTGTTTGGGTTTTGCCTGGTTAGCGTCCTTGCCGTCCTTTCGATCATCGATTCGCTCCATGTACGGCAAAATTCGGCGATTCGGCGGGACTGTGCCGCCGAGTGACGCGAGCGCGTCCGCTTCGGTCATGTAAGTTGTGGGCGGCGCCGGACTTGGCGGCCCGATCACGTGAACCAACTCGAGGCGCGATTGACCTTGCAAAATCGCCTTAACGCGCTCCGGATCCTGCACGCCCGGCATTTGCAAAAGGATCTGGTGTGCACTCTGGGCGCCGTGCGTTTGCAGTGTCGGTTCAGCGATACCGAGCGCGTTGATACGGCTGTCGATGATGTTCAGCGCCTGCGTGGTCGCGTTGTCGGCGAGAACACGCTGTGCAGTTGGCGTCATCGTCCACGACATTTGCCCGCCGGAGGCGGAGTAGGTCCAGACCGACGAGTCGCCAAGCTCGATCTTCTTTTCGATAGCGTCCTTGATCTCGTTGACTTTCGAGGCATCGGCGGCATCAAGCACGACGCGATAATTGCCGGCGCCGGTTTCCGCTCGGCCGTCCTTTATCTCGAAGCCCGCGTCTTTCGCGGTCTGCTGCGCGGCGGTATAACTCTCCTCTGTCAAACGCTTCAAATACTCTTCAGTCTTAACTCGCATGACGAGATGCGAGCCGCCCTGTAAATCGAGACCGAGGCGGATGTTTGACGCCAATGAAGCCTTGATGCCGGGCCAGGTAAAGTCTTTGAGTGTCGGACGGTGGCGAGGACCGATAACGAGGTACAAACCCACCAGAGTGACTGCGACAATAATAATAGTGCGGTGCAGGAGGCTCTTTTTCTTCATAAAACTCGTGTTGTCTTAACCGGCTTGCTTCCCTTCATCGTCGATACCCGCTATCGCCGAACGCGCAATTTCCAGAATGGATTTGTCGGCGCTGCGGATCAGAAAACTGGTGTCGCGCACCGTCGTGATCACGCCGATGACGCCGCCGGTAGTGATTACACGGTCGCCGATCTTAAGTGTAGATATCGTTTCCTGGAGTTGTCGCTGCCGTTTCTGCTGAGGCCTTATTAGTAGCACGTAGAAAACGGCGATGATGAGAACGATCGGCAGAAGTTGTGCTAATCCGCCTAGACCGCTCTGGAAGAAGATCAGAAAAGTGTGCATTTAGTTTTAGTTGGTCAGCAAAAAACAGCGGCGAGGTCGCGAACCATTATTCACCATTCGCACTCAGCCGCTCGGTGAACTCTCGCCGAAATTTAGGGAAATCGCCAGACCGGATAGATTGCCTCACGCCTCGCATGGTGTCAAGGAAGAAGGCCAGATTGTGGTGGGTCAACAGGATGCTGGCCAGCATTTCGCCACTCAGATACAGGTGACGAAGGTAGGCGCGCGAGTGACGCCGGCAAACTGAGCAGCGACAGGATTCGTCGAGAGGGCGCGAATCTTTCGTCCACTGGGCGTTCTTGATGTTCAACTTGCCGCGCGACGTAAATGCCTGACCGGTGCGGCCGTTGCGGGTCGGCAGAACGCAGTCGAACATGTCGACTCCGCGAGCTACCGCTTCGACGAGATCTTCAGGCGTGCCGACGCCCATCAGGTATCGCGGACAATCGGCGGGCATTCGTGGCGCAATATCGTCGATGACTTCGAACATCACCTGCTTTTCTTCGCCCACGCTCAGTCCGCCGATGGCGTAGCCGTCGAAACCGATCTCGACGGTCTGTTCGAGACTTTTTCGCCGTAAATCCAGGTGACTCGCGCCCTGCACGATGCCGAACAGCGCTTGCGCTCCGCTTAACCCTTCTGCTTCGACGTGCCCGCTGTCGGCGCCGGCAGCTTGCAGTTGATCGAATGCGGTCTTCGATCGTCGTGCCCAACGCGCGGTCAATTCCATGCTTCGTTCAGTCTCTTCGTGGCCCGCCTTGCCCGGAGCGCACTCGTCAAACACCATCACGATGTCGGAACCGAGCGCCGCCTGAACTTCCATCGACACTTCAGGCGACAAAAACCGCAGCGATCCATCGACGTGCGATCGAAACTCAGTTCCTTCTTCAGTGATCTTGCGCAGTGCGCCGAGGCTCCAGACTTGAAATCCGCCCGAGTCGGTCAGAAGCGCTCGGTCCCAACCGATGAAGCGATGCAGTCCGCCGGCGGCTTTGATCACTTCCGTCCCCGGCCGCAGCCATAGATGATAGGTGTTGCCGAGAATGATCTTCGCATCGAGATCCGGCGATTCGAGCTCTTCGAAACGAGTTCCTTTCACAGTGCCGGCCGTGCCGACAGGCATGAACACCGGCGTCTCGATCACGCCGCGCCGGGTCGCCAACAGGCCCGCGCGCGCTTCCCCGTCCCGCGCCTGCAGACTGAACCGCAAAGCGGGTCTGTCGAGTTCGCTCATCGGTGGAAAACGTTCCCGCAAAGGCGCAAAGGCGCAAAGTCCAGTATTTGAATGCAAATTGTTACCTGCGATACCTTCACCTCTTTTGCTTCTTCCTTTGCGCCTTTGCGCCTTTGCGGGAAACTACTTCTTCTTTTGCTTATGCTTTTCAACGATTCTTAAAGGAGTCGCGAAGAAATCAAACTCTTCGCGCAGTCGATTCAGCAGATAGCGTGTGTAGGAAAAATGCAGGCCCGGCTTGCCGCCCGACGTGAAGAGTACGAAAGTCGGCGGCCTGATTCCGACCTGCGTCAAATACTGGACCTTCAAACGCGAGAAGCCGCTCTTGCCCGGCGATGGCGCGGTCCCGCCGCGAGGCTGCGCAATCGCTTTTTCGAAGAAATCGTTCAGTTGTGACGTCGGTATACGCCGATTACGCGCTTCGTCAGCTTTCAAAACCAGCGACAGGATCCGGTCGACTCGCTGTCCAGTCAGCGCTGAGAGGGTGATCACTGGCGCCCAGTCGAGAAACTTCATCTTGTCGCGCAGACTGCGTTCGAACTCGATGGCCGTATTTGTCTCTTTATCTTTGACTGCGTCCCACTTGTTGACGGCGATGATGATCGAACAACCTGCGTCGACCGCGTATCCGGCGATGTTGGCGTCGAGCGCCGTGACGCCTTCTTCCGCGTCGATCAGCACGATCGCGACATCAGCGCGCTCGAGACTCTTGCGCGCCATGATCACCGACAACTTCTCCGCCATCTCGTCAGTCTTGCCCTTGCGGCGTATGCCGGCCGTGTCGACGAGACGGAAGTTTCGTTCAGGTGTTTCGAGAAGCGTATCGATCGCGTCGCGTGTCGTTCCCGCGACCGGAGAGACGATCACGCGATCCTCGCCGAGTATTCGATTCAGCAAGGACGACTTTCCGACGTTTGGACGGCCGACTATCGCGAGCCGCAATTCGCGCAGACCCTCCGCTTCTTCAGCTTCCGCGATCGTCTCGTGTTCCAGTGAATCAACTACGCGATCGAGCAGCTCGCCGACGCCGATTCCCTGCTCCGAGGAGATCGGAAACACGTCGTCAAAACCGAAGCGGTAAAATTCCGTGCTCTCGCTTTCGAGTTTCGCGGAGTCGGTCTTGTTCGCCGCGATCAGCACGCGTTTGCCGGTGCTTCGCAGCAACGCGGCCAGCTCTTCGTCGAGTTGCGTAATGCCGGCGCGCGCGTCGACCACCCAGATCAGCAACTGCGACTCGTCGATCGCCATTCCCGCCTGCTTCAGTATATTTGCCGGAATGACCGCGTCGTCGTCAGGCACGATGCCGCCGGTATCTATCAGCGCGAACTTCTTTCCCGACCATTCAACCTGACCGTAAATCCGATCGCGCGTGATTCCCGGTTCATCGCCGACAATCGCCCGCCGCTCACCGACGAGTCGATTGAATAGCGTCGATTTGCCGACGTTTGGACGGCCCACGATCGCCACCTGTCTGTTCCTGGATTCCATTAGTGTTGGATAGCTTACAAGGCGTTCAAACTCGTGTCATCTGCGGCCATTCCGTGGTATAAGCCTTTGAGTCTTTGAACACGCCTTGAAGGGGATCTTTGTATGCGACAGTTTTTCGCAATCTTGTTCATCACGTTGGGCCTTAGCACGACTCTTGCGGCGCAGGAACATACCAGGCGGCCGCCCACCACAACACCTCCCGCAACGCCGCGCAACAACACAGCACCCGACACTGGCGGCTGGGTTAAGTTCACGCACGACGTCGGGAAATTCTCCGTTCTCATGCCGGAAGTGCCGGAAGAGAAAACTGAAACCACGCAGAGCGACCACGGCCCCTACACCACTCACCTGTTCATCGTAAAAGATACGGCAAACGTATATCTCATCGGTTGGGTCGACTACGATCCGAGTTTCAATTTCAACAAGCAGAGCGAGCTGGACGCCAACCGCGACAACTTCGTCAAGGGCATCAATGCAACGTTAACCAGTAGCCGAAGTTTGACGCTCGACGGTTACCAGGCACTCGAGTTTGCTGCTGAAACCCCGGACCGAATATTCAGATCGCGTGTTTACATGGTCGGCCGCCGTCCTTATCAGATCGTCATGGGCCTGCCGAAGAACAACGAAGATCCGATCCTCATCGAACGGTTCTTCGGCTCGTTCAAAGTCAAGCCGTACTAACCTGCGCGTTCCTGTGGCCCTGAATGAAACGTAGAAACTTTCTACAAACAACTGCCACGGCGCTGGCGGTCGCGATCAGCAAACCGGCTTCATCATTCGCATCGCCGCCGGCATTCGAACTTGACGAGCTCACCATCGCCGAACTGCAACAGGGACTGCAATCCGGAAAGTACACGTCGCGCTCGCTCGTCGAAAAGTACAGCGAACGCATCAACGACGTCGACAAGCGCGGCCCGAAGCTAAACTCCGTCATCGAGCTCAATCCGGATTGCGAAGCGATCGCCGCCGCCCTCGATCGCGAACGAAAGGAACGAGGCGCGCGCGGTCCGCTGCACGGCATTCCGATTCTGATCAAAGACAACATCGACACGCATGACAAGATGATGACCACGGCGGGCTCGCTTGCGTTGATCGGCGCGAAACCGCTTCAAGACGCTTTTGTCGCGAAAAAACTTCGAGACGCGGGCGCGATCATTCTCGGCAAAACCAACCTCAGCGAATGGGCCAACTTTCGTTCGTCCAAATCGTCGAGCGGCTGGAGCGCGCGTGGAGGTCAAACAAAGAATCCTTACGCGCTGGATCGAAATCCCTGTGGATCAAGCTCCGGCTCCGGCGTCGCGCCTTCGGCGAATCTTTGCGCCGCTGCGATCGGGACTGAAACGGACGGATCGATCGTCTGTCCTTCGTCTGCAAACTCGCTCGTGGGCATCAAGCCGACCGTCGGACTTGTGAGTCGGGCGGGAATTATTCCGATTTCTCATAGTCAGGATACCGCCGGCCCGATGGCAAGGACCGTCGCCGACGCAGCGATCATTCTCGGCGTTTTGACCGGCGAAGATCCGCGCGACAAAACTACCGCGCAGAGCCGCGGCAAGTCGTACACCGACTACACGCGCTTTCTCGATAAAAACGGGTTGAAGGGCATGCGTATCGGAGTGGCACGAAATTATATGGGCTTCAATGAAGCGGTCGACTACCTCATGCAAGAATCAAAGGATGCGATGGGACAGCTCGGGGCTATGTTTATCGATCCGGCAGACATTCCCACGAAGGGTAAGTTTGATGATTCCGAGTTTGAGGTGTTGTTGTACGAGTTCAAAGCCGATCTGAATGCATACTTCGAGAGCCTCGGTGCATCGACGACTATTCGTTCACTAAAAGAATTGATCGCCTTCAATGAGTCAAAACGCGAATTCGAGATGCCGTACTTCGGACAGGACATCTTCGAAAAAGCTCAGGCCAAAGGACCGCTCACGGATCGCAAGTATCTTCAGGCGCTGCGCAAGAATCACCTGCTGTCGCGAACGCAAGGCATCGACTTCGTCATGAAGAAGCACCGCCTGGACGCACTCATCGCTCCGACCGGCGGTCCGCCGTGGCCCACCGACTGGGCCAATGGCGATCACTTCACCGGCGGTTACTCGTCCGCGTCCGCGGTCGCAGGCTATCCGCACATCACCGTTCCGGCGGGTTACGTCTACGGTCTGCCGGTTGGAATATCTTTTTTCGGCGGCGCCTACAGCGAACCGGCGCTAATCAAGATCGCGTACGCGTTTGAACAAGCCACGAAGGCCCGCCGCCCACCGAAGTTTCTGCCAACGGCGGACTTCAGTTCCTCCAGCTAAGGAGTCACCATGCCGCGCACAGCTACCCAGTCAAAGAAGAAATCTATCTACTCCGTCCATCCGGGCGTAGTTATGACCCAGAAGTGGATCGGCGAATTGAAACAAAAAACCGGCCGCTCGCTCGAGGAGTGGCTCAAGCACATCAAGAAAGCCGGTCCGGCCGGCGAACCGGACGAAAAGGCCCGGCGCGATTGGCTCAAAAGCGAGTACGGTCTCGGCACGAATACCGCGGGGTGGCTCGCCGAACGATCCGTCGGCAAAGGAGAGGAAGCAGGCGATCCGGAGCTTTATCTGCAACACGCTGAACGTGACGTCGACAAGATGTTCTCCGGCGGCAAAGCCGGTTTGCGTCCGATTTACGACGCGCTGTTGAAGCTCGGATTAAAGACCGGCAAAGAAGCGAAGGCGTGTCCGTGTCAGACGATCGTGCCGCTCTATCGCAATCACGTGTTCGCGCAGATCAAGCCCACGACGCAAACGCGAATCGATATGGGATTTGCTTTAGGTGATATGAAACCGGAAGGACGTTTGATCGATACCGGCGGGTTCGCGAAGAAAGATCGGATCACTCACCGCATTCCGATCACGTCGCTCGACGACATCGACGACGAGGTCAAACACTGGCTCAAGGTCGCTTACGATCGCGACGCTTAAACTCAATTAATTATGTCGTCCTCACTGACACTCGGCAAACTCGGCGAAGCTTACGCCGCCGCCTATCTCGAACAACTCGGCTACCGCCTAGTTGCGGCAAACTTCACCTTACCCGTCGGCCGCAACCTGCGCGGCGTTGTTGTCAACGCCGAGCTCGATATTGTCGCTTACGAAGGCGAGACGCTCTGTTTCGTCGAAGTGAAGTCGCGCGCGTCGGATTGGTTCGCACCGCCGCAGATAAACGTCGACTTGCGCAAACGGCGGCAGGTCGCGCGCGCGGCGCGGGCCTACCGCCGTCTGTTCGAACTGAACGATCAACCGTATCGCTACGACGTCGTGACGGTCGTGTTGCCGCCGGACTCAACTCCGCAGATCGAATTGATTCGTAACTACTGGACCTTTTGAGCCGACGTCGTCGTGTCTCTGTTTCGCGGCGTCGCGTTCTTCACGTACTTATCGAACCAACTGATCATTTCGTACAGCACGTGTTCGATGCTCTCGCGGCCCGCGTAGCCGTGCGCTTCGTGCGGCAACATCACCAACCGCACCGTCGCGCCATGCCCTTTCAATGCCTGGTACATGCGCTCCGATTGGATCGGGAACGTGCCGGTGTTATCGTCGGCCTCGCCGTGGATCATCAGCATCGGTTCGTTGATCTTCATCGCATACATGAATGGCGAGACTTTCAGATACATGTCCGGTGCTTCCCACAGCGTACGTCGTTCGTTCTGAAAACCAAACGGCGTCAACGTGCGGTTGTAAGCACCGCTGCGCGCGATGCCGGCGCGGAACAGATCCGTGTGGGCCAACAGGTTCGCAGTCATGAACGCGCCGTAACTATGACCGCCGACGCCGACGCGATCGGGATCGGTAACGCCAAGCTCCGTCGCTTTATCGATCGCCGCTTGAGCGCTCATTCTGATCTGCTCGACATAGGTGTTGTTGACGGTTTCCGGACTGCCTACGATTGGCATCGTCGTGTTGTCGAGCACGGCGTAACCTTCAAGCAGGAAGAACAGATGCGAGGCGCCGCTGATCGAAGTCGTTCTCTGTGTCGAGCCCGTTATCTGTGAGGCCGTGTCGGCGTCGGTAAACTCGATCGGGTAAGCCCAAACGACTGTCGGCAGTCTTGTTCCTGGTTTGTAATCGGGCGGCAGGTAGAGAGTGAACTGGCACTGCACGCCGTCGGCGCGTTTATAAGTTACCAACTGCTTCTTGATGCCGCGCAATTGAGGCGTCGGATCGGGAAAGTTTGTCAACGCCTTTGACGTGCTCGCGGTTACGTTTCGTACGAAATAGTTGGGCGCTTCGGTCGGCGACTCGCGGCGAGTGATGAATTGGTTCATATCGTCAGTCAACCACGTAACAACCGATTCGTAACTGTTCGCTTCGCTGCGAAAGATGCGCTCTGTTTTGAGTGTTTTCAGGTTCACTCGATCGAGGAACGGGCGATCGCCTTCGGGTGAAGAGCCGGTGCCGCTCATGTAGATGAAGTCGCCGTTTTGCAGAATTGCTCGTTGGCCTCCGACAATTCGTGCGGCCGGCGTGCCGGGATCGGTGTAGCGATCTTGCTGGTTCCGGCTCCAGAGAAGTTTTGGTGCTACCTCCGGCTTGTCTGCGTAGAAGATGAAGGTTCGCTGCCAGCGTTTGTCGCGATCGAAGTCTGAGAAGTAAATCAATCCGTCTTTCTCCCCGGAAAAAGCTCCTGTCAGGCGATGTTCAGTTTTGAACAACTCGACGGGTTGGCCCGTAAACGGCGCCTTGATCGTCAACATGCTGTCGCGGTGGGGAACCTTCTTTCTGGGATCTCCGTCGTCGAGTGCCTTGACCCACAACAGCGTTGCCGGTTGATCGGGACGCCAGCGAACCGTGCGTGGTCCATTGACTACACCGTTAATCGGGATCTGGTCGGCAAGCGGCAGGCTCGCAACTTTGTAAACGAGTTTTCCTTTCGTGTCCCATACTTCGACGTCGCGTGGAAACGCTGAGTCGGGAAAGAGATAAGAGAATGGACGATGCAGACGCGTGACGAGAATGTGGTGGCCGTCGGGAGACGCATCGTGGCTCTGAAAGATCGCGGGTTGGCCGACCGGCGTGGCGCGGCCGCTGGTTGAATCGACGAAGGCCAACTGCGAAGTTGCATAATACTCGTAGAGGTTCTCGTCGTGCGGGCTCTTCAGTAGATCCTCGTAGGTCCTGACTGGTCCAGGCCTGCCGGAGCTTTCCTGTGTGTTGGGTTCCGGCGGAACAGACGGTGTGGCCGGCACAGCGCCGCGGTTTGCGGGGACGAGTTGGACCAGGAGCGTGCGATTGTCAGGCATCCATGAGAGTGGGTTGCCGACGGCGGAGTTGACGGTGATTGCTTTCAGGTTGCGAATCTTCCCCGTCGCCGCGTCGCCGACCCAGACTTCGACTCGGTTGGAGGTCGTATTCAGGAAAGCGAAGTGCTTGCCGTCATCGGACCATTCGAGTCCGCTAATCTTCGCTCCTGGTGGTGTTTCGATCTTGAGCTCCGAGCCGTCCGCGATGCGTTTGAGCGTCAGACCGACTGAGTACTGGAAGCGGAACGGCGCGGTTGAAGCCGGGTTGATGCGCCGTCCGGCGATCCGCAGCACAGGTTGCGCGAGATCGGCGAGCGGCGGATAGCGCAAGCCGGTGGTCAGGATCATGTTGTCGCGTGCCGGGCTGACGGAAACGCCGGGTGTAACGGGCGCGTGAAGGATGTCGAGCACCTCTTTTGGTGGTTTTTTATAGCCTGGTTGCGCGAAGGCAGCGGTGGTTAGACACAGCAGGACAAAGGTCGAGATTGCGACGCAGAATCTTTGGCTTTTCATTGGGATTCCTCCGGATTGAGGGCAAATTATGCGAGTTGATTAGGTTTGTCAACGATTTGCGTTGATCTGTGTCAAGGGTGTGCTTGACAAGCGGGGGCGAATCATTAGAATCGACCGTGCTCAAAGCGGGAGTAGCTCAGTGGTAGAGCATCGCCTTGCCAAGGCGAGGGTCGCGAGTTCAAGTCTCGTCTCCCGCTCCAGGATCTAAAGACAAAGGCGGCGGGATGGAGGGTGAAAGCCTTCGCGCTTTCGAGTAAACTTACTTCATCTCTCCGCCTTCTGCGTTTTAGCTTCACGCTGTGGTGAAGCATTCCTCCTGGGTCTTTTCAATAAGGCGGCGTAGCCAAGTGGTAAGGCAGAGGTCTGCAAAACCTTTATTCATCGGTTCGATTCCGATCGCCGCCTCCAGTATATAGCCTATAATCAACAACTTACAGGAAGCAGTAATGTTAGACCATGAGGCGATCCGCGTACTGTGCCCAAAAGTGTGCCCATTGCCCGGGGAAGGGGTAGTTATCCCTCACGCGCGCGCGTATCGCGCGTATAAAGTATCTGGAAATGGTCTCCGAAGTCTCCGAAGTCATCCCGAACGGTGTCCTTTACTTTCGGGTGCTAATCGCAAACATCGTGCCCATTATGAAAAAACCCTATCGTAGAACTCATGATTGAGAGACTTGTAGGCGTTGGCGGCCTATCGCCGGAAGACGCAGACCGCATAGCCGAAGAAGTGAAGAATGGATTGAAGATCCCGGCGCTAAACCATCCAAAACCATTCACGGTCAAGACAAACTCATCGTCGCTGGAAGCAAAGACGGGACACTAGTGCTGATGGTTCACGAAAGCACCAATTTCCCCGGTGCGGCCAATCCGGATCCTCGTGGTGTGCAGATCAGCTTTCCAGAAATCCACGTGGATACCAGCTACTAGCCTTGGCCCCACGTTTCTATTCGTTTCTGAATTGTAGTGTTTCCGGCACATGGGTATATTACTTAGCTGATCCGCTTGGCGTCGGAGACGAGCGCGGCAAAGGCTCTCCTTCAATTCCGGGAATAAATGGGGGCTTCCAGCCGACCGGAGGCGTGACGAGCGGGGCCTTCATCGACCCTTGTTTACCCAAACCGTCTTGCCAGCTGAAGGTGCAAACGGCATCTGCCATCTCTGGCCCACTAACACCCCGAACAAGAAACGGTATAATGCCCCGCTCGATCGCGCCTGGCGAAATTGGTCTCAGCGTCTTGTTATAAATTGCGTCTGAGGGTTTAAGTTGCCTCCACTCGCCCTGCCGCGATTGAAAGAGTACGATTTCGGGAACCGGAACAACTTCTGCCCTTATCGCTTGCCGACTGACGGGTTCTACAGTGAGCGAGTACCCAACGACAACACTTGGCATTCCGCCAAGGTTTTTTGCCGTCAAGTACAAAATCAGCACGGTATCGCCCGACTGGGTTTCCGGCGAGCCTCCTAAGGTTACGTCCTCGACATCAAAGCGAATGTCAGGTTTGTTGTGTTCTAGAGTCTTAGTGAGCATATGCTGATCACGCCAAGCTAAAAAGAATGCGACGAAGAGGAATACTCCAATGAACAAACCGCCGTAAGTCCGCTTGTTCAAGTGCCACTTGCTCAACCGCTCGAAGAGACCGACGATAGCGGTAATAAGGCCTCCTGTCGCGTATGCTTGCCAGTGGCTAAGAACTGCCCACAGAAAGACAAAGAAGTCCGTCACCATTTGCGGCACAAGCCGATCTCAACTTTCCTAGGGATAGAGGATCAAACGATGGCCGCAAAGCTACCAGTAATCAGCAGAAAAGTCTCGTCCGTTTCAAAGCTTCTACAATGCGCAAGCGTACACAAACCGGATCTGGGCGTTGAGGCTCGCGGTTGTCTCACCGGTTATTTAGAATGCGCAATTAATGTCGGAAATCAGCAATTGAATCTATCTACTTAGGCGCTAGGCCGGTTAGCCCTGGTCCGGCGACGATGTTGTGCGAATTTCTTTATCCGGCAGGCTGGTGCTATGGGTCAATGATTACTTATGTACGACGACATCTTACATTTAACATTCATTAGAATTAATCGCTGGATGCATGCTGTAGAGCTTCAGGCGAGGAGAATTATTGGTCCACCGATCTTTCCTGACAGGGGCAACGAAGCATATAGAAACGACTGGAACCAACGTCAGTTGGATATAGATTACTTTCTAATTGCCCTGAATCGACTGAGAGTTGCTGTCAAATCGGCGAACGACACTATCCGAGACAAAAACGTCGCTAAGGCTCTTGACGAATTTGATATGAAGGTACCTGATATTAAGGATTTAAGGGACATAGCGGAACATTTCGATGAATATGATAAAGATGTGGGAAAACTTAATAAGAAAGGGAGCTTAACGAGCGAGTCGCCTTGGTATAACTGGGGACCTTCCGACGGTGGCGTTAATTACAAGGGAAAGCAATTGTCCGTTGTCAACTCGCGAGTGGCAGCACGGGACCTCCACCGGGTGGTAATGCAGAGTTTGGCCAAAGCAGGAAAGCGCATAGATTTCAGTGAATGGCCATTGATTCGTTGACAACTCTCATCAAGGCGAGTAGTGCAAACGAATCTGAGTTGATTTATGCCCGCGCCTTGGTAGTGACGGATCTCGCTCCTATATGGTCCGCGACTGGTGTGTTGGCGACTCAGTTCTGTGTTTGGTCGAAGGCGAGTTTCAATATATGGACCGCAAGACGTGGAAACACTTAAAGCCGTTCACGCGTAAACGAGTGCTCGCTGGTTATAGAATCTTTGCCCGACTAGTGCGGCATCCCCTCAGCCGTTCGATTACTGAGGCGTAACAAGAACGCTTTTCAGGCGCGAATATTCTCTAATCTCATTAGCGTAGTTGGTTTGCAAAACCGACACTATCGAGTCAATAACCTCAATAGCAAAGTCCCTCTTTATCTCATCTGGCTCAGCCGAACGAAAGATATCCTCAAGATAATCGTATGCCACGCTTCGTCCTTGATTATCCGGCGGGTCAATGGGGTCGAATGAATCGTAGTCAATTCGGTGGTTTTCTTTCGGATCTTCTGCTTCATAACGACGGGGTTCATCTCTCAGCAAACTCTCTGTGCGCTCGGCAACCGAATAAAAGTAATTCCAAATCGATTTAATAAAATCACCTAGTAGTGGATCGGACGCGGCGGCCATTACACCATGGATCTTCATTCTCAGTTGTGCATTAAACACGGCGTCTGACTTGATAGAATCCAGTACAGGATGGCGCGGGTTGAGTGGCGGCTTCGGAGCCTTGATCATCTCCCGGTACTTTCGGAATGTATCAAGGTAGTCTCGATGGACAGCTTCTAAATCTGACTGGATCGGCTGAACGTAATCATTGAAAAGACTCTTACTTACTTCTTTTTTGTACCTTACTAATTGAATGCAGCGGTCAATTAGCTTATCGACTATATCAACTATCATCAGGTTCACATGGGGATGAGAAAACCGGGCACCCACTCCTTTCGGTTTAGAGGTTTTGAGGACGATTTCGCCCGACTAGATTATCTACGAATATTGCGCCGGTCAATATTTCGTTACTGGCACTTACTTCGTAAGGTTTACTTGCCGCCCTCTATTTGGCACGACACTGAACTGCGATGTCTCGCGTGCTCAACTGTGAGGCGAAATGGCCGTTGTACTAGGACAACTGAGTGAAGTTGCAAGCCTTAACACCCTTCGGAAAGTCCACTTCGATAAACGCGCAAATGTTTCGCATTTACTCGCGCGCGCGTTTTTGTGTCAATGTGAGGTTTTCTCAGGTAGGCAGATAAATCGCTTAGCTATCATAGACAAGGTAGAATTGATTAATCATGACTGCGGGTAACGAGCTATTGGCGTCGCGCTTCTATCTGAATATGAACAGAATCACGGGTTTGGTGAAACTAATCCATTCCGACGTAGATTCGCTGCGGCCCTCGGGGTTTCAAAGCGACGGTGTAAGAGCTGACATCCTTCGCGCAATAACCGTATTCCTGCACGCTACTTTTGAGGATCTTTTGCGCACGGCTGCTCGTCAACGATTGCCTGTAGCAAACTCGGAAGTCTTGGACAAGATTCCTTTGGTCGGTATAGCCAGATCGAGAGACGCAGTGAAGTTTCATTTGGGCGCATTGAATGCACATCGTGGCAAGACTGTCGACGACCTGATTCAGGAATCCGTGGACCACTACTTAAATAGGGAGAGCTTTAGCTCTTGCGACGATGTTGCAAAGATGCTCACCCGGATGAAGCTAGATACCGGACTTTTCGAACCCTTCTTTCCTGATCTCGATCTGATGATGAAAAGGCGTCATCGAATCGTTCATGAGGCTGATCTGCCGAGCCCACACGACACCGTTTCAATTCCTTGGTCGATAACAGATGACTTCAATTTGATACTCTGGTTGCTCGTCGTTATGGCGTTTCACGCACAACTACGCGTGGCAGTTGACCCGACCGACGAGTTATCACGTCTGACGGTTGCAAGGCAAATGAAGGCCATCGAACTAGCAAAATCGGTGAGAGCAGAAATTGTGGGTCTGCAAAATGATTCGTCGCGCCCCGCATTACTCAGAGCACAAGAAGCGAGTGCGACGCTGACGGACGTGAAAACGTTGCTTGGCCCACCATCTGTCGACGAGTTGCTTGCGATCTGGAAAAACCAGAAGTCTCCAAATGATCACACTACCGACGAGGAGGCTCGGGCTAAGCTTGCGGCGATCAGCGGTGTGAGCGGCTTAGAAGCAACATAGAACTATCGTTTCGGCGTGCATCGTTTGCGTTCTAAACCTAGACCGTTGCGCCCTCCGAGATCTTTCTCTTCATCGCTCAAACTACTTGCCATATCCTCTAAATTGTAGTACAAATCTCTCTGCCTAGATAAAGGATTGGAGCATAACAATGAAGTCAAACAAGTACATCGGGGAATTTGAGGAGCTGGTACTGCTGGCAATCTTAAGTCAGGGTGAGAACGCATATGGTGTTCCTATTCGGCAAGCATTGGAAAAGGCTACGGGTAGGTCGATTTCGATAGGCTCGCTCTACACCACGCTTTCGAGGCTAGAAGAAAAAGGTCTAATCGGATCTCGAAGTGGCGAGCCCACTCCAGAGCGCGGCGGGCGTGCAAAGCGTTATTACGAAGTTAAAGGCTCTGCAAAACTGCTACTGCGTGATGTGCAGGCCGCTAGAAAACGCTTGAAGGCATTAAAGCCGGCAAAGGGGACTTCATGAGATCAAGAAAAGTCACCGTTCCCCCGCAACTGTTTGTATTACTAGAGAGTATGCAGAAATCTTTGGCGCTGCACCAAGAAAGACTCTCTGAACTGAAAGTTCAACTACCGTCCCTCGATCCCGCGACAGGGCATGAAGAATTGAACGCAATTAAGGTGGAAATACGGAGTAGTATTCAGCCTCAAATAAAGGCCGTGTCTGCATATCTCCGTCAGATGCAATTGGCTTCTTCTAGACCGCCCTTCAAAGCAGAGTATCTGCTTCACCTGATCTTACCGAAGGAAGAACGCGCTGCTGTAATTGGCGACCTTGTAGAGGAGTACAGGTACATTCATCGCCGCTTTGATCGCAGGCATGCCGACGTTTGGTTTTACAAGCAGGTCAGTATGTCGGTTTGGCCTTTTATTCGGTTCACGGTTAGCCGAATAGCAGCATTCGTTTGGCTGAGCCGATTCTTTTGATACTTGATTCTTTTGCGCTAGTCCGCATCAATTTAGGAGGAAGCCATGGCGACTATAGGTAAGATACTGCTTGAGAAGAATGGCGTGTTTATTGACGAAGCCGAGATCAACAATGCCGATGGTAGTCATCTCAAGATTAAGTTAACAAAAAACAGGTTACTAGTTCGTGTACTTAATCGAGGCTCGAAGAATCAACCTTCGAGCACTTTTAAGTTAGTTCCATTCGGCCACCCAGTGCCGCGGTACCATAGTGAAGCAACACTTCTGATGCTACCTCCGACTTACCAAGGTAAATCATCGGTGTCTGTCCAAGTAATCGTAACGTGGTCCTTCACGCTACTCGTAACGGTTCGAGTAAGAGATATGGTTGGTGATCTCACCGAAGAATTTGCGCAGAAACGAAGTAGATTGAGCAAGCTCAAGGCAATTATCTGGCTTATCAATCAGTCCCTGAATTCGATTGCGCCGCTCGTTTGGCAAATTGCGAGATATGATACTCACGCCGGGCTAGCTGCTTGGAGAACTTGGCGAACGTCTCGTAGAAAATGAGCACATTTGCGTCCGCTGGAGCGATCCACTAGCCCTCCGGTACTGCGCGATCTTCTCTTCGATTTCGCTTTGCACTTGCCTGAGGTCGATGTTCAGTTTGTCGCGATAGATCGGACGGTGTGCTTTGAGGTAGAAAATGATCGCAACAATGTTACCGCGCAGCGCCGACTGATAGAGCACGCTTTCAACAGCGTCAACCGCATTGTCCATTGCCTCATCCCAAAGCGACGCAAACTCAAGATCCTCCTGTCGCCAGCGATAAGGAGTATTGCGTGAGACTCCCGCCGCTTGAGCAGCGTGGTAGATCGTGCCGTGACTGGTTAGCGCAGCGATGAACCTCTTTTTTCGAGTGTCACGTTTGTCACGCATTCGGGGCCTTGCTGGCCGGGGCCGTTAGGGATTTTGCGCAGGAATCTTGTTGGGAAACTCATACATGAATTTCAATAGCATCTCAATGAAGAGAACCAAATCCTCGGCGTCAGTTTTAGACATCAGCGCAATTTCGTGATTCGCTTCGTTTCCCTTTTTGCGAATATGGTCTACCCACCCTTTGCCATTCGGTGGCACGTAACCTTGGGCAGCGAGATATTCCACATACTTCACGAATGTCTCACCCGCTGTTGCGCCTTGGGCGACCGCGATATTCATAAGCAATTTGCGGCAGACTAAAACGGCAGCTGTGTAACACGATGCTGCAATACAATTGCGGGCCTCTGTGTACAAAGCCTCAACATCGACCGGTAAATGTGTTACCGAATTTCCCGGCGCAACGCCTGGTAGAGGGCGATCGCCATCGAAGAAGGTGGGCTTAAAGCAGTGCGAACATATGAATATCTGAAAGTTCGCTGTGTCGTTTCTATAGCCCAAGCTTGATGCGACTAAATTGCCACAGAAACCACAGATGAAAGACTTTGAAGGAAGAGTTTGATTGTTAATCCAACCCATATTCCTTTTCTCACATTGCATGCAGGCGTCATGTGCAGTATGCGCTGCACGAGGCAGTCTATTTGGCTTTTCACTCTGAGGCAAGGATCGTCGCTAGCTTGATTACAGCACGCGGATGCGCAGGTAGTGGCTACATTCCCGGCACATCAAAGGGCAGCATAGCTTTTTGTTTTTCGGCCCTCCGTAGCCTGGCTCCGCCCTAAGCTTTTCACTGCTAGAAGATCGAACTCCCGGCATGGGGGGCTACGTTCTTGTGGGGAATGGCTGTGCAGAAACTGTGCAAGCGGAAAAATACTAAACAGATCTCACCCATACTCAGAAGGTGTTTGCAGAGCTAAACCTCCAACTAAAACATGCTTATCGATACTGTCGATCACCTAAAGAAACTAGCTCTTTAAGACTGCAAAACCTTTTATTCATCGGTTCGATTCCGATCGCCGCCTCCAGGCTTAACTCTCGTTACGTGATAAGTTAGCAAGCGATATGTTCTTGGTCCATAAAGGCTGTGGTGTGCAGAAAAGCCCTTAAAGTGTGCAAGAGTCTCGGCGTCACGCAAAACATAGGCCTAGCGGGATAATCAAGGTAGCTCGGGAAGGCTAGTTCTTAGTCGTAACGATTCCTATTTGTTGGATTGCGGCGATGTTTCAGGCGGCTCTCGAGTAGATCCAACACAACGCAACCATCAGGGCAGCGTTCATCCCAAGGAAAGCCAGTGTACTCTTTGTATAGTTGGTTCCGAGGACGTTTTGGAATCAAAGGGCTTAGCATCATGTCCAATTTGGCTCGATCGATAAGTTCAATAACACACCCGAGGCTTGCTGCCTTCCGTTGCAACTCGTAAGCGCAATACGTGAAGTGATCGGCGGTCGCAGCAACGATATGAACTGCCAGAGAAAACAAAAAGATGTTACTCAACTCGCGCTATGAGTAAGGCGCGCTTGCGCACCGAACCGACACTTGCCCTCAAGACAAAAAGATAAATAGACTCCCTCCACCTGTGCCTCGCGTACAAGACGCTTGCAAGCTCACTCGGCGGTAAGCGCCTGCTCGGTAACTTGCGGGAAGCCGCCGAGATCAAAGCGTTAGACTCCCACTCTCAAGATTTGATTCTTATGAAACGTTCAAGACCAGTCTCAATCTGGATTACTCAGATACTGATGCTGTTTTCGTTTGTGCCTATGACGCTGGGATTGACGTTTGCGTTTTTGCGGGCGCTGGTCTTAGATCCCTGGGATCTGTTGTCTGTACGAGCAGTAGGCTTTCTTACGGTGGCGTTCGGCCTTATGGCTATTTTTCTCATTTACGGCGTCGGCGGGCTTTGGAAACGAAAGAGATATGGCTATTGGCTAGGAATATCATTTCTAGCTGTCCTAAACCTCAAGAACATCTATACGTATGCTCCAATCATGTACAGATTCCTGGCTTCAAATGAATCAAGGCACTCATTGCTCGGCGATAAGTCCGACGCGTTCATGATTGTCGATGTGGTGGTCCAGAGTGTGATAGCCGTCTTGTTGTTGGTACTGCTCTTGAAAGTGACCTTTGGAAAAGCGGAGCGAGCGTTCTTTAGTCCCTCGTTAGATGAGAACCGGAGTCTAAGAAGCGGCTTGGAGCGGACTCGCCAGTGAACTGCTTTGTCGATAGTTGCGTGGGCAAGCCGCTGAAGGGGCAACATGCGGCGCTACGGTTTGACGATCGGGTATAGTTTTTTGATGAAGTTTTTCTCGCTTGCTTATTCGGGGCAGAGACGATACAAGCAAAGCAAAGGCGTTGAGATAAGAAAAGCGATAGCTAAAGGAGCAATCTGATGTCCATTGATTTCCAAGACATCACAATTATTGCCAACCCAGAACAGGTTCAGGTACGTGATGGTTCCAGAAGACATTCCAAAAAGTTTCCTTTCCAACTCTCTGGCGCGCCCACCCCTGAGTGGGTGGCGCTTTTCAATAGGGAATGGGCAATGAGGACGGTATCGAATAGGGCGGCGAGCGTTCATGGTGACATCCTTGTATTAGAATGTGCCATTGAAGAACTGCCTCTGCTTGCAGAGAATTTAGAAGTTGACATGATAGCCGCCAATCAACAGTACCGCGAGCGACTGTTACGTCAGAAAGTAAAGGGACAGCAAGCAAGTGACCAAGGGCATGAGCGTGAGCGTATGGATGATAATGCTGCGATAATCGAAGCCCTGGCTAAGCTCAAAGAAAGATGAAGTGTAATGCCGACCTCTTAGCTCAGATGATTTACGTCTGATCCATCCGTTTCAGGATTTCCGACTCAACGCCCCGTTGCAGGCGCAGTGTGATCCCGGCATTTGCCCCTCAGGGCAGACGTGTTTGGTGAATCGCTGCGTTGAGGTTGGTTTTGTCGACCCCAGCGCTGGTCGGGGCTTTCGAGAGCGTCGGGAGTTCACTGGAAGCGGCGGCTACTACGCGATCGATCTGTTGTGGGAGAAGATAAAGACTCAGTGAATGTGTGGCGGCAGTGTCTACCGTTTCGAGTAGATTTTTATATGAGGCAACGAATGCCCTTTGGAGTAGATTTTCAGTGAGTCAATTCGAGATACCTATTGCCTCATGTAAAAAACTACTCCAACGCTGATTCGTTGCCTCATATAAAAATCTACTCGAAATAGAATGTATGTTCATGCCCACAAGTGCTGCTTGATTTGCAGCGTTTGCTGATTAGCGTGGCGTTTTGGTTTTACCGGCCGCCTCTTGCTAGCCAGACGAAATAGTTCCTGGCGCAGTTTATCAAGCTCTCGTTTCAGGGCTGCCGGATTGAGCTGTCGATACTGGCG
>JBKPNH010000052.1:0-15455 GCA_046732535.1 Acidobacteriota bacterium | reverse complement strand
CATGTAACCGGCTGTGATCAGCCGCTTCAATGAGGTTGGAGACTTAGAACAACGATGACCAGATACTGCACTAAATGTGGCGCCGTCAACGACGACCTGGCCCAATTCTGCACCCAATGTCAGACCCCGCTCACTCCCGTCGTCAGTACCGGGTATCAACCAATGCAGTCTGTTCATCCGGGCGCGGTGACCGATTGGAAGTCGATGGGTGCCGATAAAAAAGTCACTGCCGGCATTTGTGCGATCCTTGTCGGCTGGCTGGGGGTACACAAGTTCATCCTCGGGTATACGACTGAGGGCATCATCCAACTCGCGCTCGGCATCGTCACTTGCGGGCTCACAAACATTCTCAGCATCATCGAAGGCGTGATCTATTTGACGAAGTCGGATGAAGAGTTTGTGAGAACGTACATTCAAAATAAAAAAGGCTGGTTCTAATTTGGGTTAATGTACCGGCGCTCAACGGTCCTGGCATTTTGGTCGCTGCTAATCGCCGGAGCTGCTTACCTGTTCGTCTTCGAACCTGGCAAGTCCGGCTTCTTCCCTCCCTGCCCATTTCGCTTTCTAACCGGCTTGCAGTGTCCCGGCTGCGGCTCGACACGCGCGCTGCACCAGATTCTTCACGGTAACTTCGAAGCAGCGTTCATGCTCAACCCGCTATTGACGTTGGGCATTCCATTAATGCTCTTCGCGTTTGTTCGTTACTCCGTGATCGTGATGCGCGGCGACGTCCCGCGGCCAAACGCGCTTCCCGCGCCGTACATCTATGCGATGTTCTTCGTGATCGTTTCGTTCTGGGTCTTTCGCAACACGCCTTTCTATCCGTTCGTCTCGTAAAGTCGTCATCAGGAGGTTTGAATGCGCGCAGCATTGGTGATCGCTCTTCTCCTCGTCTCTATCGCAAAAGCAAAAGCACAACAAGTCACAGTCAATCCGCCACTGCGGCCCGTCCATACTTTTTCGATCGTCGCTCGCGATCCAAACACAGGCGAGTTAGGCGTCGCCGTGCAGTCGCACTGGTTTTCCGTTGGGCCAATCGTGGCTTGGGCCGAGGCAGGCGTCGGCGCTGTGGCAACGCAATCGTTCGTCGATCCGAGTTACGGCAAGAACGGCCTCGACTTGATGCGCGGCGGCAAGAGCGCACCCGACACGTTGAAAGAGTTGCTGGCGAAGGACGAAGGACGCGAAGTCAGGCAAGTGGCGATGATCGACGCGCAAGGACGAGTCGAGGCGTGGACAGGCAAGAACGACATCCAGGCCGCGGGTCACATCGTCGGCAAGAATTTTTCGGTGCAAGCCAACTTGATGCTCAACGACAAAGTCTGGCCGGCAATGGCGCGCGCTTTCGAAACGACGAAAGGCGATCTAGCCGACCGCATGTTGGCGGCACTTGATGCAGCACAGGCCGCGGGCGGCGACATTCGTGGACGACAGTCAGCAGCGCTGATCGTCGTTACCGGAAAACCGACCGGACAAGCATGGAAAGATCGCACCTTCGATCTGCGAGTCGACGACAGCCCGGAACCGTTGCGTGAACTTAGCCGGTTGGTCCGTTTGCAGCGCGCCTACAACCACATGAATGCCGGCGACCTTGCCGTCGAGAAGAAAGACAACGAGGGCGCGTTGCGTGAGTATTCGGCGGCGGAGCGTCTAGTGCCGAACAATGCCGAGATGGTCTACTGGCATGCGATCGCGCTGGTGAACATGGGACGAGTGGATGAATCGTTGCCGCTGTTTCGCAGAGTGTTCGCGATGGACCGAAACTGGCTGACCTTGACGCCTCGCCTGCCGAAGTCCGGTCTGCTGCCCGACGACCCGAAGATCATCAACCGGATTGTGTCGGTCGGTCGAGCGCCCGCGCCGCCAAAGCCAAACCCATGATGAAGTAGAAGACTGTCACTACTTCAGAATCGCCCCAGTTGTAGTGGACCAGTCCGCTGACGAAGAAACCGGTAGCGCCGCCGAGTGCGCCGAGCGCCAGTCCGCGCGTGAAGTCCGTCGCGCTGCGCACCATACGCCAGAGCATTCGTAGGTAGATCACAAACAAGAGCAACCAGAGAATCAGCGCCGGGATGCCGCGCTCGAGCGCGATCTGTAACAGATTTGAATGCATGTGGCCGATCGGCTGGCGGCCGTTGTCGAACATGCCCCACTCGCGCCAGTGTCCTTTAACCGAGTCCATTCCCACGCCAAACAACAGATGACGCGGCTTGCTGATGAGCAAGTTGAAGCCTTCTTTCCAAACCATCTGGCGCCAGCTTGTCGACTGGTCCGAGCGATCGATGAACCCAACCCGGCGTTGTTGTTGAAGCAGAAAAACTCCGGCAAGCACCAGCGGTATCGCGCAGGCAACGCCGATCAGGATCGTGCGGCGCGACGCGCTCAGTAACAACATCAACGCCGCAGAAACAGCGAATCCGATCCACGACCCGCGCGTCACCGTCATTGCCAGGGCGAAAACGAGACCGCCAACCGCGAGCAACAGTAACAGTCCCGTCCGGCTCAACTTTGAACGCAACCCCAGAAACAATCCCAACGCCAGCGAGGCGATCAGTTGCAGCACTTCGGCGTACGTGGTCCAGTGACCGTAGAAGCCAGTCGCGCGCCAGTCTCGTCCGCGTGACCAACTGCCGATGCCCACTTGTTCCAACGTCGTAGAGCCGGGAAGCAGCTTCCGCGGCACAAATAACTCCGGCGTCCACTCGACGCGATAGATTCGCACTTTCGCTTCAGGCGCGCCTGAAGCGAGAGCCGCCGCGAGTTCATCCGGAGTGTCGACGCGCTGCCCATCGACTTGCCACACGATGTCTCCGTCTTTTATCGGCGTCGGCGCCGTCTCGAGCCTCGTGCGATAGATCGCCTGAGACAAGGGGCTCTCGCGTTTGACGCCCTGTATCTTCACTCCGCGCCCAACAGCTAACTGGCCGGCCGTCCACAACACGTTGACCATGCACGATGCGATGAGTGTCAGAGCCAGCACGCGCGCTACACGCAGGACGGGCACGTTCTGCGCAACGAGATAGACGATCGTAAACAGACTCGCGGCGCGCATCTTCCCAACCGACACGATCGGACTATAAGAGAAGACTCCCGAAACTCCGCTCAGAACAAAGAAGCCCAGCAAGACATAATCGACCGGACTGCGAAACAACTTCGGACGAGGATAGAAAGCGAACCGCAAGGCCCAAAGCGCCATGCCCAACAGCCACGCGCCCTGCGTCACGGCGATCGAATGGGGAGCAAAAAGGGCGATGAGAAAGATACAGGCGATAACGCCTTTCGAGAGACCATTCGATATCTGCATCGCGCCCATATTAAAATGACGCTGGTCTACTATTCCATCTTAAAAGAGTTTCCATGCGATCAATTCTCGTAATTCTTCTTTTTTCTATTAGCCTTTCGGCACAGTCACCAGCCGACGAAGTTAAGACTCTCCAGGAAGACGCTCGCGTTAAAGCCGCGTTCGAACACATCGACAAGGACCGCGACGGAATCCTGCGCGAATGGATCGCCATCACCGAAGTCAACGCGCCGTCGAAGCAGGAACAGGAGCGGGCCAAGTTCATCGAGAGCCTGCTGCGAAAATATAGACTCGAGATCCGTTACGACGAAGCCGGCAACCTGATCGCGACGCGCAAAGGAACCGGCGGAGGGCCAATCGCCGTCTTCGACGCGCACATGGACACAGTCTTTCAACCAGGATTGAAGATCAAAGCGACAGTGCGCGAAGGCCGCGTCTATGCGCCCGGGATCGGCGACGACACGCGCAACATCGAAGCGTTACTGGCGACGATCCGCGCGCTCGACGCCGCGAAGATCAAGACTAAAGGCGACATCGTGTTTCTCTTCACGACTGACGAAGAAGCGGGAATGACCGGCGCCAAACACTACACAAAAGAGAACAAAGGCAAGGTCAATTACTACGTCGCGCTCGACGGCGGTTACGAAGGCTTCACTTACGCGGGTATCGGAATCAACTGGTATCGCCATCACATCATCGGCCCCGGCGGTCACACGCGGTCGCGCACTCCGCCGTATTCAGCATCGTTGCCGATGGCCCGCGCGATCGCGCGCATCTACGAATTGAAAGTTCCAACTAATCCGTCGTCAAACTTGAATATCGGCATGCTTGGTGGATCAGAAGTCGTCAACGCAAAGGCCGCTGACGCGTGGTTCTCCCTCGACCTGCGCTCGACGAGTAATGAAGTGATCGCCGATTTGGAAAAGAAGATCGCCGAGATTCTTGAGGAAGAAGCGACGCGCGCGGGAATGACTGTTAAGACCGACGTGATTTCGTCATCGCCCGCGGCAGTGTTACCGGGAAATCGCGATTCGAACCTGGTGAAGATCGCCGAAGCCGTGCACCGCGCGATGGGCTTCAACCCGCCGATCGGAAACGCCGGCTCAAACAACTCGAGCGCAGCGTTGTTACAAGGCATCAGTTCGATCTCGACCGGTGCTGGACCATGCGCGGACGCGCACGCGCTAACTGAAAACTGCGAGATCGAACCGCTCTACAAAGGAATCAAGAAGATACTTCTGTTGGAACTTGCTTTGGTGGGACTTTCGCCCTAAAAATTTTAGTAACCCTCGCGGCCCAGCATCACAAACACGGTGCGCAGGATGATCTTCAAGTCGAGTAACAGCGACCAGTTCTCGATATAGAAGAGATCGAGTCGCACCATCTCTTCAAAGGGCAACCGGTTCCGACCCGAAACTTGCCACAAACCAGTCAGCCCGGGTTTCATGTCGAGGCGTTTGCGATGCCATAGCTCGTAAGCTTCAACCTCGTAAGGAATCGGCGGCCTTGGCCCAACGAGACTCATGTCGCCCAACAGCACGTTAAGTAGTTGCGGCGCCTCGTCGAGGCTCGACTTCCGAAGAAACCTTCCGACGCGGGTGATACGCGGATCGGCGAGGAGTTTGTAAGTTGGTTTCTTCTCGTTGCCGAGGTTTGCTTCGGCACGCCCGGCGATAAACGCCCGTTGATATTCGCGGTGCAGTTCCGAATCCGCGCCGGCGATCATCGTGCGGAACTTGTAAAGCAGGAAAAGCCGGCCGTCCATTCCGACGCGCTCCTGCGTGTAGAACACTGGCCCTTTCGAGTCGAGCTTGATCAGCAGCGCAATCAGCAGCCACAACGGAAACAACAACGCGATCGAGAGCGCCGACATGATCAGGTCGGACGTGCGCTTCAAAATCCGCGCGCCACTCGACAGCGGTTCACGAAACAGACGGATCATCGGCAAGACACCGATCTGATCTATCTCCGTCTTTCGTGGCAGGCAGTTGAACAAACTCGGTGCGATGCGAAACTCGACGCCGCGTCGCCGTCCGCAACGCATCATCACTTCAAACAACGCGTCGCCGCTCACTTGCGGATCCGCGATGATCACTTCGTTTGCGCCTGAATCGCGAATCGCTTCCGGTAAGTCTTCGAGTCTGCCGACGACGGGTACGCCTTCGTAACTGTCCTCTGGGTTTGTCTCCGCGTCCGTCGTATTAATCACGCCGATGACCCTGTAACCAAGCGCCGGCCGCTCGCGCATCTCTCGTATGAACAACGACGCTTCCTGTCCACGGCCAACGACGAGCGTGGGGATCAAGTTGATCTGACGGCGGCGAACGAACGTCTGCACCGAACGGATGAACAACCTGATCAGGCCCACGCCCAGCAATACAAACACGAAATCGACGACGAACACGCCGCGCGCGTACGAAAAGGCGCGAAACTCAAACCCGCCGCGATACAGAAACGCCGCCGCGACAATCAACAACGAACCTATTGCGGTGGCTTTGAAGATGCGCATCGCGTCGTCAACGAACGAGAACTCGCCGCGCACGCGATACAGATCGCAATAACGAAAACTCAGCAACCTTATCGCGACGACAAACAACAACAGAGCTCCATAAGGTGCAAACGCTTCGCTCCACTTCCATCCTCCGCCCGCGGCGAAAGCTGAGGCGCCTTCGCGCAGTGTGAACGCGAAGATGAACGACAAGGCAGCGGCCAGGGCATCGGCGACGACGAGACCGGCCTTAACCGTGGGCACGATCCAACGCGGCGCTCGACCGGGCACACGGACCGATCGCGCGTCGAAGAATCGTTGTCGTTCTCGTTCAGCTCTCATAGATGAAGCCAACTATTTCATCGATGACGGTCGCAGATCGACGTGGGTGCATCGATCGCTTCTTTTCAATGCTTAGTTCCTGTAAATCCGTGGTCCCGGCAATACGTCGCAACCGGCCTTCCTTCACCAATTGCTCATCGATCGCCGCCCACTTACCCGCATAGATACTCGCTGCCGGAATCCCCAGCGCCGCCGCCTCGCGATTGATCGTACCGCCGGCACTGATAACGAGGTCGCTAGCGGCGATCAAATCTGCTCCCGGCAATGGGTTCCGCGGAACGATCAAACACTCCCTCCCGGAATACTGCGCTCGTTGAGACTCATTTCGCGGCAACAGGACCACTCGAACGTTCTCGTTTGCCAGCAACTTATCCAACGCTTCATCAAACAACGTGTTTTGAAAGCGATGGTATAAAGCCTCTGTTGCCGGCGGCCGCATCAGGACCAGCACATTATCCGGGTTCACGCCGAGTTCACACAACCGCGCGGTAAATGATGGGTCCGGTTGAAAGTCCGCCAGGTAGACGTCTTCCTTCGTGCCGTGATAACGGCGCACCTTGCCGACGCCCGCTCCGTAACGTCGCAACGCGTCGGTTGGAAAACTCGCGGGAACGATGATGCGAGACGCAAGTCGAAACGCCAGGTGGTTTGCGGGTTGATGTTCGTAGTCCATCAACGTGATGGTTTTGATTCGCGCCAGGCGGCCGGCGAGGATTTGCGAATACGAGTTGTGACTGATGGCGAGATCGAATCGACCCTTCCTGGCCCAGCGCGCGAGCTCCCACGCGCGGCCCACCAGGTTTCCTGTTTTGCCGGATACATTGCGCCCGCCGTGCTTGCCAATGACGTGTGCGTCCATGCCGGCCGATCGTGCGAGCGGCACGGTCTCGGCAAACTCGCGCGCCGTAGTCTCAACCTCGTGACCGGCAGCGATAAACCTATCTATGAGCGCTCGGAAAAAAGGAACGTGCGGTGAGTTTGCAAGATCGATCCAAAGACGCATTTGAAATCACTGCTGGATCTCGACGAGTCGTCCACGATCGCGCAACGACGTTTCTGCCGCTTCGATCATGTTGATCATGCGCAGTCCCGCCGGCCCGTCGGTCTCCGGCGCGCCGCCGTTCTCGACACAGTCGATGAAGTGCAGCGCTTCGGTCTGTAACGCTTCGGTGGTGTCGAGGCGCGGCGCCCACATGTCGCCCAAACGATAACTGACGAGCATTCGGTAAACGTCTTCCAAACCCGGAGTGACGCGAATGCCCTTGTCGTAGACTTTCAGCTTCTCGCTCGGCTCGAGATCGTCGTAAAGGATCATCTTCTCACTGCCGCCGATCAGCGTGTGGCGCACCTTCACCGGCGTCAGCCAGTTCACGTGAACGTGCGCAATCTGCGGGCTCGCGAAGAAGAGCGTGATGTAAGCGACATTCTCCGGCTGGCCGGGAATGTGACTGATCCCCGTCGCCGAAACAGCGACCGGCTTGTCGGGCAACACGTAATCCATGACCGAGAGATCGTGAATCGCAAGATCCCAGATGACGTTGACGTCGTGTTGGAAGAGACCGAGATTAACGCGCACCGCGTCGTAGTAGTAGATCTGGCCCAACTCCCCGGAGACGATGATCTCGCGCATCTTGCGCACGGCGGGCGTGTAAACGAACGTATGGTCCACCAACAGCACCAGCTTGCGCGCGGCGGCTTCGTCCATAAGCCTGCGCGCCTGATCGGACGTCGACGCCAACGGCTTCTCGACGAGCACGTGCTTGCCTGCTTTCAACGCCGCCATCGCGAGCTCGAAATGCGAAGAAACAGGCGTGGCGATCACGACCGCATCGATCGCGGGATCGTTGATCAAATCGGCCGAGCGGTTGCAGGTTTTTAACCCTGGATAGAGTTTATGCAGCGGCGTCAGCCGTTCCTCGCGCAGGTCGCACACACGCGCGACGGCCGAACCCGGCGCAGACATGAAGTTGCGCACGAGGTTCGGTCCCCAGTAACCGTAACCGATGACGCCGACTCTGATCATTCGCCGTCCTTTCGCGATGAACGTTCGCGCACGTCGCCGATCACGCGGGCTGGAACGCCGGCGACGATCGCGAAGCTCGGCACGTCGCGTGTGACCACGGCGCCGGCGCCGACTAACGCACCTTCGCCGATCGTCACGCCTGCGAGGATCGTCGCATTGCTGCCGATGCTCGCGCGTCTCTTCACGACAGTGTTAACGACTTTCCAGTCGGCTTCGGTTTGCGGCGTGCCGTCCTCGTTCACTGCGCTCGGATAGACGTCGTTTGTAAACATCACCCCGTGGCCGACAAAGCACTCGTCTTCGATCACCACGCCTTCACATATGAACGTGTGCGACGAGATCTTGCAGCGATCGCCGACGCTCGCGTTCTTCTGGATCTCGACAAAGGCGCCAATCTTCGCGTCCGCGCCGATCGAACAGCCGTAGAGATTGACGAGATCTGGCTGGAAAATGCGTGCGCCGGGACCAATGACTACGTCTGCTGCTATCGGCATGTGTCAATTACTCTCGAGCAAACGCGCCAGCGCGTAGAGCATCCAGGCCTGGGTCCAGCGCATGTAGGGTTTACGAATCGTGTAGAAACGCCGGCGTTGATAATAGAAGAAGCCTCGCTCGTCACGCAGATTCCTGATCGTCCAGCGAGCAACGTCCTGAGCCATCTTCAGCGAAGTCTCGTCGAGTTCGCGGCATTCGACGAGCGTCACAATCGCGCTCGCCGCGGCGTGCGCATCCGCAGGATAAGGGTCGTCATGGTAGTATTTCGGCCACCCCTCCGCAAGAAAGAAATTGTCCTTCCAGTAGCGATAGCCGCGTTCCAACGACGGTTGAAACTCCGCCGCGCCCGGACACGCTGCGATGATTCGCTTCAAGGAAAACAGGATATAGGCGGTGTGAAAATTATCGATCCACGACTGCGCCGGCTCTGTTCCGTAAGTCCACGACCCATCGTTCCGCTGATGATTGGCGACGTATTGCGCCGCGCGTACTGCGACGTCGCAGAGTTCCGTTTCGCCTGTTTGCTTGCCGACCGAAGCGAGTACCTCCGCGGCGAGCAGACTCGCATTGAAGATCTGTGTGTTGCTGTTGGGTGCATAGCTGAAACACAGATCTGCTGATCGAGGCAGGTCACGAAGGATGAAATCGCACACGCTCCGTGCAGTATCTAAATCTCCGGCTTCTATGAACGCGCGAGCCGCAAACGCCGTCGGAACGATGGTGGGCGTGCCTCGTGGCGCGAAGAAGTTTCGGCTTTGCCAGTCGAAGTTGTAGCCCCATGCGGCACCGCTGTAACCGTCGAGTTTTAAATCGAGTAGAGCCGACAACAACCGGCGCGCGTCTGGTTCGGAGTGTTCGCGTGTGGCGAGCACGAACAGCGCGAGGCCTTTCGCATTTTGCTGCGCAGGCACGCGCGCGACACCGCGCAGATCAAACGGCGATCGTTTGACTACTTGCGTCCAGATGAAACGAGCGTTTCGTGAGTTGGTAAACGGCGTGGCCTGGAAAACGCGGCTGTTCAGCGCGTCGAACGGATCGTGTCCGGCGAAGTCGTGTTCGCGACACCAGGCGAGGAGTTGATCATACGTAGTCTCAATATCTAACGCCTGTCTTGCGTCTTTGGTGCCTTTTTGTGGCTGAAAAAGATCGGTCACCTGCTGTTAACCAGCGTCTCGATCCGTCGCGGCGTCTCGATAAAACTCTCGTGCCACAGCTCGAACATCAACAACGTCCAGAGCAGCTTGCGATGATTCGCCACGCCGCGCTCATGCTCGTCTTGCAACCGCGCCACATACTCCGCATTGAACACGCCCGCTCGCCGCACGCGCTCGGGCGACAACAGATCTCTCGCCAGTGGCCGCAACTTGACCTTCAACCATTCCGCCACCGGCACGCCAAAACCTTTCTTGCCGCGCCGCGTCACAAACGGCGGCAACTGTTCGCGCACCGCTTTTTTCAAAATGTATTTCGTCTTCAGACCGCGCAACTTGTAGTTGCACGGCAGCGACGCCGCAAACTCCGCCACGCGCGGATCGAGAAATGGCGCCCGCACTTCCAGCGACACTGCCATGCTCGCGCGATCGACCTTCGTCAAAATATCTTCCGCGAGATACAAGCGCGTATCGACATCCTGCATCTTCGTCACCAGATCTTCGTTGTCACACTCCGCCGCGATTTGCCGCGCATCGGCGTAGATCTCGCCGTCGGTCGCGCCAAGCACTTCTGGCGTCAACAACTGGCGCTGTTCCTCCGGTGTGAACGAACCGAACCAAACGTGGTGTCGTGCAACCTGATCGTACTTCGCGCCGTTCACAAACCTCAGTGCCTTGTAATCAAACGACAGGTTCTTCGTCTTCACCGGCAACAAACGCACCAGCGGTTCGACGAATCCGCGGCGCAGGAGTCCCGGAACGTGCTTGTAAACTTCGGCCCAACGATGTCCGGCGTACATCGCGTAGCCGGCAAACAACTCGTCGCCGCCGTCGCCGCCGAGCGCGACCGTGACGTGCTTTCGCGTAAAGCGCGACAACAGGTATGTCGGCACCAGCGACGGATCGCTGAACGGTTCGTCCATCCACGCGCCAATCTCGCTGACGAGGTTGGCCGCGAGGTTCGCGCTCAAACGCTCTTCGTGATGGTCTGTCCCGAGAAACTTCGCTACGCCGCGCGCATACGCCGACTCATCGAACGAAGCTTCCGCAAACGAGATCGAAAACGTCTTTACGGGTTCCGGCGAGGCGCGCACCGCCAGCGCCGCCACCGTTGAGGAATCAACACCACCCGAAAGCAAAACGCCGAGCGGCACGTCTGACACCAAACGCATCCGCACTGCGTCAGCCATTAGCGCCAGCAACTCCTCCGCGGCCTCACGTTCACTCGGAACAGGCTCGGCGGTCTTGTAACTCAGTCGCCAATAGCGTTCGACGCAAACGCGTCCGTTTTCCAAGGTCAGCTTGTGCGCGGCGGGCAGCTTGTTGATGCCCTGGTAGATCGAGAACGGCGCCGGCACGTAATCAAACGACAGATAGTGCCGCAGCGCCTGAAGGTCGAGCGACGGTTTGCACGCCGGGTGGGCCAAGAGCACTTTCGGCTCGGAAGCAAAGAGCAACGTGTTCGCGAAGACGCCCCAGTAAAGCGGCTTCTCGCCGAAACGATCGCGCGCGATTAATAACCGGCGACGCTTGCTGTCCCACAAGGCGAAAGCAAACATGCCGTTTAGCTCGCGGATCATGTTGTCGCCGTACTCCTCGTAAAGATGCGGCAGCACTTCCGTGTCTGACGCGCTGCGGAACGAGTGCCCGCGCTTTTCGAGTTGCGAACGCAGTTCGCGATAGTTGTAGATCTCTCCGTTGAGAATGACGGCGACTGACTTGTCTTCGTTGAAGGCGGGCTGCTCTCCAGTGACGAGATCGATAATGGCGAGCCGCCTCATGCCGAGCGCGACGCCGTTCGCCGCAAACAGACCTTCCGAGTCGGGCCCGCGATGGATCATCCGCTCACACATCGCGTGCAGCAGATCGCGCGCGCCGTCAGGAGGAGGCGTGTGTGAATCGAGATTGGCCCAACCGGTGATTCCGCACATATCGTTTCAGGACTTGTCGTTCTTGAATCCCAACCGTTCGCGCACCGCGTAGATCGCCTTCGCCTGCGACTCGTGATACGTACGCACCAGCATCTCCGCCAGCAGGCCCATTAGCAGGAACTGCACGCCGACGGCAAACATCACAATCGTCAGTATCGGCAGAGGCGTCTGCACGAAGTCGGCCTTGTGAAAGATTTTGAGAAACACAGCGTAGAGCCCGGCGAGCAGCGAGATCGCAAACGCAAACATGCCGAACGAACCGAACACGTAGATCGGCTTTGTTTGATACGAAGCCATAAACTTGATCGTCATCAGGTCGAAGACGACTTTGAGCGTTCGCGAGAGACCGTATTTCGATTTGCCCATCGTGCGTGCGTGATGCCTGACAGGGATCTCCGTGACGCGCGCGCCGGCCCAGGATGCGTAAATCGGGATGAAGCGATGCATCTCGCCGTACAGGCGCACATCCTCCAACGACTCGCGCCGGTAAGCCTTCAGCGAGCAGCCGTAGTCGTGCAGCGGCACGCCTCCGATCCACGAGATCACGCGGTTGGCGATCATCGAGGGGATCTTGCGCGTGATCATCTTGTCTTTGCGGTTCTTGCGCCAACCCGAGACGACGTCGTAACCCTCGTCCAGTTTTTGCAGCAGACGTGCGATGTCAGCCGGGTCGTTTTGCAGATCGGCGTCCATCGGGATGAGGACTCTTCCGCTGGCAGCGTCAATGCCGGCGGCCATCGCCGCGGTCTGCCCATAGTTTCGTCGCAGCGCAACCACGCGGACGCGCGGATCCAGCTCGGCTATCTCGCGCAGTATCTTCAGACTTCCGTCGTTCGAGCCGTCGTCGACGTAGACGATCTCCGCGGAGCGGTCGAGTGCTTTGAGTGCTTCATCGAGTTTGGCGTGCAGCGGCAGGAGGTTCGGTTCTTCGTTGTAGACGGGAAGAAAGATCGAGATTTCAGGCGCGGCCGTTTCAGCACCCACGCTTTCGATCTCCCGTGCTATTTGCTGTTCGTCGAGAATCTTCATCCCGCCGGCCATTTTAGAACAGATTTCCCCTGAACCAATCAACAAACCTGCGCAGGCCATCTTCAATTTGTGTTTGCGGGTTGTAGCCGAGCAGCTTTCGCGCCCGCGTGATGTCGGCGAACGTTTGCGGCACGTCGCCGGGCTGCGGCGGTTGGCGATCGATTATGGCGTGGGCGTCGAGCTCTTTTTCCAGCAGCGCGATCAGTTCGCGCAGCTCGACCGTGCGCGACTCGCCGAGGTTGATGACTTCGTAGTCGCTCTTGTCGTAGTTGATGGCCGCGACGACGCCGTCGATGATGTCGTCGACGTAGGTGTAATCGCGGCGCGTGGTCCCATCGCCGAAAACGGGGATTGGTTTGCCCTGGCTGATCAGACGCGCGAACTTGTGGATCGCGAGGTCGGGTCGTTGGCGTGGGCCATACACGGTGAAGAAGCGGAGGCAGATGCAGCGAATGCCATAGAGATGCGAGTAGGTGTGGCAGAGCAGTTCGCCGGCGCCTTTCGTCGCAGCGTAGGGTGAGATGGGTTGGCGGATCGGATCGTCTTCGCTGAACGGGACCTTGGCGTTGATGCCGTAGACGGAAGACGACGAGCCGAACACGAACTGTTTGATGCCGTGTTGTCGCGCGAGCTCGAGCAGGTTCAACGTGCCGTTAACGTTGGTTTCGTTGTAGAGGCGCGGTTCAGCGAGCGACGGTCGCACGCCGGCGCGTGCCGCAAGGTGAACGGTGCAATCGAATTGCGCGTTGGCGAGTGACTGTTCGAGCGCTTTAGCGTCTCGGATGTCGGCTTCGACGAGTTGGTAACGCGACTCTTTCAGATGAGAGCTGATGTTGCGTCGCTTGATATCAGGTTCATAAAAATCGTTGAAGTCGTCGACGACCGTGATCTGTTCGGCGTCGCTTTTGAGCAACCGATCGACAAGATGCGATCCGATGAAGCCCGCGCCGCCGGTTATTAAGAATCGTTTACTTGGTTGCATAGATCCACAAGTGCCAGCCCCAACGCGCGGCTAATCTTTGTTCCAACGAGCGCGGAAGAATTGGCCCAACAAGCGGCAGCCACTTCTTGTTCAGGAAGTAAGTGCGTAGTTCAACTTTCGAGAAATCCTTGAACAGATCGCGCGCTTCGTTGCGTGAATAAACTCGCGCGAGCGGATTACCGGCTCCGTCTGTGTTCTGGCTTAGAAACTCCTGCGAGCCGAGATACGCTGAATCAGATCGCAAACGGCGCGCGTGTTCGCGTAGCGAGTCTTCCGGTTCGCCGGTGACGAGGCGGATGAACGCGATTCCCGGGTTCCATCGGAGCAAGTGAACGCCGGCGCGGCGCAGCAGCGAGATGTTAACGCGATAGTTATAGGAGTCGCGATGGTAAAGCATGACTACGGCGCGGCCGCCCGGACGGAGCACGCGATGAATCTCGCGCACGGCCGCTGCGGTGTCGGGTGTGTGATGTAGTACGCCGTGGGAGTAGACGAGATCGAACGAGTTGTCGGGGAAGTCGAGGCGTTCGGCGTCGGCGACGCGGAAGGCGCCGGGAAGATTGAACAAATCGAAACGCCGTCGCGCGAGATCGACGGCTGCTTCCGTCAGATCGATTCCGGTGTAATCCGCGCCGGCTTGGGCAAACTGAGCGCCGTCAGTGCCGAGTCCGCAACCGACTTCCAGCACGCGCAGGTTCCTGGTTTCGTTGAATCCCGCTGCTTGAGGAATGTGCCATTCTTTTTGATAGCGATGTTGTTCGACGAGTTCGTAGAACGTGCGTGAACCTGGTTGCGCGTCGGCAAACTTTGTCCCGCAGGGATGGCTCTGCCAGAACTCACGGACGCGATCTTTTAGTTGGGCGTTTGATTGCGACATGCTGAAGCGGTGGAAGGATAGCAGTGACGCAAGGGCCGCGACAAAAGGAAGAACTATGTGGGGAGTTGATCGCGTGCCCGTGTTCTTAGCCGAGCGGCGGCTTGGTGAGCACTCGTTGTTTCTGATCGGGCTCCGCAACCTTGCGCCTCAAGCCAGCCGTTGCTGGGCGAACTGCCTGAGGCGCAAGAGCGAAGGTCGTTGGGGTGAGGTACCCAAATCCGGCTCGGGACACCCACCTATCCCGCCAGTTGATTTTGCCCCCTCTCTCAACTGGGCCGGATCAAACGCCTCACGAGATAATCTCGGTTCTTGCCATTCTTCAGACTTGCTCATAGAATCTCGCAGCCCGTTAACAGCAGCAGCGCTTGACGACGGCGCGAACTATACTCACATAACGCCCAGAAGTCCTTAGAACAAACTCAAATAGTTATTAGCTTCTTCTCAAGGAGACTGATGCCTCATAACAACACTCTGTACTACGAATTTGGTCCTTACCGTCTCGAAGTGGGCCAACGCATCCTCACGCGCACCGGCGAGATGATCGCCCTCACGCGCAAAGCCACTGAGATCCTGATCGTGCTCGTCGCCAACGCTGGTCAGCTGGTCGAGAAAGACGAGTTGCTGAAGGAAGTCTGGCCCGACTCGTTTGTCGAAGACTCAAACCTCACACAAAACATCTTTCAGCTCAGACGCACTCTCGGCGATGAGCGGGCCGAACCGAAATACATCGAGACTGTCGCCAGGCGCGGCTACAGATTCATCGCTAACGTCAGGACCGTTGGTGTTGGCGACTCCGCGGCTGATGCTGAGAACGGTCTCGATGGTGTCAGTACGGT
>JBKPNH010000051.1:0-12116 GCA_046732535.1 Acidobacteriota bacterium | reverse complement strand
TGCCGCCGCTGAAAAACGGGCGCGTAAACGCAATCACGATCAACAGGATCGCGAGACAACGCAGCAGGAGCAGAAACACGTTTTGCAGCGTGCGCCGGCGAATCGTGCGCTGCGGCACCTGCCGGACAAACACGAGGGCGGGGAACTGGACCTTGCGCGCGCGCGTGCGCCGCACAAGGTGGACCAGTATCGGAGCGGCCAGCGCCGCGACACCAAGAAAAAACAGTGGCGTTAAGAATGACATCCGTTGATAGGTAGTGTCCTAACTGAATGTTCTGTTAATCCGTGTCTTTGCTGTTGGCGAAGCAACAGCTAACGCAGCGCGCACAGAGAACACGGATAAGAAAATTTTCAACTCGGACACGATCCCCTTATAGACATCTACTTGCCCGCGCGCCGGGACAGGAACGAGAACAACGCAAAATCGAGCGGCTGTTTCGTCGTCAACAACTCGTAGTCGACGTGATTTGCCGCCGCACACTCACGCATCTCTTCGACGTGCTTTCGCATGCGTTCGCGGTAACCACCCATCACGACGTCAGGCAGCACCGGCATCTGCTCCTGCGTTTCCGCGTCTTCGAGCAGCAACACCGGATCGTCGAACTGGAAATCCAGCTCGTTTTGATCGAGCACATGAAAAGCAACCAGGTCGTGTCCTTTGAAACGCAAATGCTGAAACGCTTCTTTGAGACGGTCAGGTTGATCGTAGAAGTCGGAGATGAGCACGACGATGCCGCGCCGCGTCAGGATCTCCGCAAGCTTATGCAACGACTCCGCGAGACGCGTTTCGCCGCCGGGCTCGAGCAGCGACAGCGTGCCGAAGATCGTGCGCATGTGACCGGTGCGGTTGCGCGCGGGGACATGCGTGTGGACGTCCTGCGAAAACGCGACGAGACCGACCGCGTCCTGTTGCCGATTCAGGAGATACGCCAGTGAGCCGGCAAGAAATTGCGCGTACTGGAGCTTCGTCACGGACGACGCGTGCGCGTAACTCATAGAGGCGCTGGTGTCGATCAGGATGTGACACTGCGTGTTCGTGTCGGCGCGATACTTCTTGATGAAGTAGCGATCGGTGCGGCCGAGCAGTCGCCAATCGAGATAACGCAGATCGTCGCCCTGGTTGTATTGACGGTATTCTGTGAACTCCGTCGAGAAGCCGGTGAACGGCGAGCGATGCAGGCCGGACATAAAACCTTCCACCACCGCTCGCGCGAGCAGCTCCAGCGATCCGACACGTGCCAACAACTCCGGATCGAGAAATCGCGCTGGCGTGGTGACTGGCGTGCTCATAGACCGCTCTTCGGTTCGGGAACTGTTTCGATCAGTTGTTTGATGACCTGATCGGAGTCGACCTTCTCGGCTTCGGCCTGGAAGTTCAGCAGCACGCGATGGCGCAGCACAGCGGGTGCTACGGCGCGGACGTCTTCGCACGATACGTTGTATCTTCCGCGCAGGATCGCGCGCGCCTTACCGCCGAAGATCAAAAACTGCGACGCGCGCAGCGATGCGCCCCACGTCACCCACTTGTTCACAAAATCGGGCGCCGGCGGCGTGCCCGGTCTGCTCGCGTTGACGAGCCGCACTGCGTACCGCGCGACAGTGTCCGAAGCAGGCACCTGCCTCACCAGTCTTTGAAACGCGATGATCTCGTCAGCCGACATCAACCGTTCGAACTCGTAGTCCTGCGGCGACGTCGTCTGCTTTACGACCTCGACTTCCTCTTCCTCCGGCAAGTAGCCGATCTTCACGTTGAACATGAATCGATCGAGCTGCGCTTCCGGCAGCGGATACGTGCCTTCCATCTCGATCGGGTTCTGTGTAGCGAGTACGTGAAACGGCCGCGGCAGATCGTAACTGATACCCTGGACCGTGACTCGTCCTTCCTGCATCGCTTCGAGCAGCGCCGCCTGCGTCTTCGGCGGCGTACGGTTGATCTCGTCGGCGAGCACGATGTTGGCGAAGATTGGACCATGAATGAACTGGAGCGCGCGACGGCCGGTGGCGCGGTCCTCTTCGATGATCTCGGTGCCGGTGATGTCGGCCGGCATCAAGTCGGGGGTGAACTGGATCCGTTTGAACGAGAGATCCAGAACGCTGGCGATGGTGCGGACCAGCAGTGTCTTTGCCAACCCAGGGACGCCGGTGATGATCGAGTGGCCGCCCACAAACAGCGCCAGCAGCACCTGCTCGACGACCTCGTCCTGGCCGATGATGGCCTTTCTGATCTCCCGCAAAAGACGCTCGCGCGCCGTGCCCAGTTTGTCGAGCAACTGCTCGTCGCTGATCGTTAATTGGTCAACCGCCATATTTGTCCTTAGATTACTGTCCCGTGATTTTCAACAACAACTCCTGTGCTTTCTCGTAACGCGGCGCGGCTTCGAGCGCACGCAATACCGAGCGCTTAGCTTCCGGCTGACGGCCCAACGCGTAATACGCGGTGGCGACGTTGTAGTTTGCTTCCGCGACGTTCGGCGGCTGCAACGCCAGCGCCACCTGAAACTCCGTCAACGCCTGCGCATAATCCTTTAGATCGACGCTCAACTCGCCCGCTTGCGTGTGCAGCTTGTAATCAAACGGGCTGATAAAGAAACTGGCGCGCAGGGCGTCCAGCGCTTTCTGCCGTTCGCCGAGCGACGCACGAATGCGAACGATCGTCTTCAACGCTTCGAGATTGTTCTCGTCTGTCTTAACGAGCCCTTCCAAAAGCGACGCCGCCCGCGCCGGCTCGCCTTTCTGTTCGAGCAGCTTCGCCACCGAGTCATACGGGTTTCCCTGCCCGGAGGCGTAAGGGTAGAGCTCGAGAGCCCGGATGTAATGCATTACCGCAGCAGCCGTGTCGCCGTCGGCGGCCAGCAACTCGGCAGCGCGAATGCGCAGCGCGAACGTGTCCTGCGTCTCCAGTTGTTTCAGCACTTCTTCTTTCGTCATCGACGCGGCGACGTTGTTCTGCGTGCTCAGCGCCTGGTGCAGCGGCCGCGCCTTCTTTTCGACGTACGCTGAAAACTCGCGGTCAAAGTCGCTTTCGCTGAGCTTCAAAACCTGTCGCAGCACGTCGGGCGTTTTCGCCTTTTCGCGATACATCGCGAGCATCTGGAGGATCGCATCGAAGCCGTAACGTTCGGCGATGAACTCGCAGATTTGCGACGCTTCGAAGTAGGCGATCGGCACGTCCTGCGGGTTGCGTGGGCGCTGGAAGCCCGCATCGAGATCGGCCATCTTGAACCAACGTCCTTCGATGAAGGAACGAACAAACAGCGGGTTCCAATCGTCGCCCCAACCCGGTCGCGCGCGCCGTTCCTCGTAAACCGACAACCCTTCAGAGAACCAGCGCGGGATGCGATAGTCAGTCATCTGCAACGTTATGACGTGCGTGTACTCGTGCCACAAGGTGCTGCCCCAGTTGTACTCTCCAATCTCACGCGCCGCCGGCGAATCCTGCGCAACCAGCATCCCGAAACAAACGCCGAGCGCGCTCAAACCGGGCATGCCCAACGTGCGGACAGCAAAGTCTTCATGGTTTTGAAAGATCTCGACGATGACCGGCCCCTTCGGAGTGAACTTGTACTTAGCGGTCAGTTTCGCCGCGGCTTCTTCGAGCAGGTTCGCCGCGTACGGCGACAACACGTCACTCTCCTGCGCGGAGGCCTTGATTACAAAAGCGCCACGACGAGTTTCGCGAAAGTCGGCCATTGAGTCGAGCAGGTCGAGCGTGTTCTTGGCCCAAAGATTGAAGGGGTCTCCCTTGAACGCTTTTTCGACTGCGTCGCGGCCCGGTTGCATTTGGCCCAAACGCAGGAGCGCCATGCCGAGGTTAAGATGCGCGTCCCACAGTCGCGGAGCGATCTCGGTCGCGCGGCGCGCAAACGCCGCGGCTTGTTCGGTACGGCGCGTGATAGTGGCGTAATGCGAAAGCGTGTTGTAGACGCCGCCGTAACGCGGATTGATTGCGAGCGTCGCGGTTACTTCCGGTTCGAAATCTTTGTCTTGCAGGTAGAACATCGCCGCTCGCAGCGAGTGCGCTTCGAGCGAGCGCGGATTGATCTTCAGCGCCTTGTCGATCTCGGTGGACGCCGCGGCATAGTGGCTCATCTCCAGCGCTGCCGCCGCCTTGAGCGCGATTGCTTCCACGAGATTCGGGTTGATCGTCAGTGCGCGTCCGAGCGCCGCGGTCATTTCGTCGCCGCCGTCGTTGCGTTTGTTGAGTGCAACGTCGAGATAAGCGCGGGCGCTGTTGGAGTTGATCTTCAGCGCGTCGTCAAGAAACGCCGCGGCGTCGCCGTACTGATATTTCTCGGTGAACAACTCGGCGGCGCCAAGCTGCGCTTCGAGGTAATTTGAGTCGGCCTCGATGGCCGAGCGATACATGTCGTTCGCGTCCTGGTAGCGTCCCAGGTGGACCAGGGCGCGCGCGATCAACGTCAGTTCCTGCGCACTGTCCGGGTCGTTGTCGGTGTAGTACTTGACGAACGTTTCGTAAATTGCTTTGGCGCGATCTTCCTGACCGATCGAATCGAGCACTTCCGCACGCCGCAAATCACTCGCCAACTTTACTCCTGGAGCATTCGACTTTTCAGCGTCGGCGGCGGCGCGCTCAAATTCGGTGATCGCTTCGGTGTGTCTGCCGGTGACGGCCAGCGCTTCACCCAACTCATGGCGCACAGCGGCGGTGTCGGGCGTCTTCGTGAGAAAACGTTTGGCGGTGGCTTCGACTTCGGCGTATCGGCCGGTTTCGATGTAGACGCGCAACAGCGCTTGTTGCGCGACGGTGTCGTTTGGGTTGGAAGTGAGCCGGGAGCTGAGCAGTTTGAAGGCGTTGTCGTAATCGCCCTTGCGTAGTTCGGCGAGGCCGCGCGTTTCGGTGTTCTGCGAGTGAACAACCGAGATCAGCGATAGAGCGCAGAACGCTATGAAGAGAAATAGAATTGCCGTTTTGGTTCGCATTAAGATCCCGCTTGTTTGATCGAGCGATTCACTTTCGCCAGCTCGATGAAGAGCCGTTCGAGCGCGGCTTCGTACTCCGTTTCCGGCATATTTGCCTTGCGCGCGATGAGTTGTTCGATCTCACCTTCGAGCCGGCTGCGTTCTTTCAGGAGTTTTACCGTCGCCGCACTGGCTGCCGCCTCGTCCACGCTCAGCGAATCGAGATACGTCGCGCGGGCCAGCAGTCCTTCGCCCGCTTCCGCTTTCTCGCGTCCGACGCCGTCGCCGTTGTCGTCTATCAACGCGTGCTCGGTGGCGAGGCGGCCGGCGCGTTTATAAAACTCGTCGGTCAACCTTGTTGCATAGACAAACGCTTCGAGAACGGAAGTGTGGCCGTCCTGGTCCGTATCGCCGTCAGTCGCGTTGAGCGCGTTGATGAAGAAGCCGGCAAAGCGCGTGGCGTTCGTCTCCTGGCCGTTGCGCGTTGCCGTGACGATTATGCGTCCCTTCGCGGAAAGACTCTTGACGAATTCGCCACTCGCGCTCGACATGTTGAAAACAACGATCCGCCGTGTCGGCAGCGACGACAGCATCTGGTTGTAATCGGACGCTGAGAGATCCGGTCCCACGAGATTGAACTTTGATTCTTTTCCGTCAAACGAGCCGTGACCGATGAGGAAAACGTACAGGACGTTGTCGGCGTTCAATTCTGATTTCAGTGATGCGAACGCGCGTTTGACCTCTTCGGCAGTTGCCTGTTTCTCGGTGAGGAGCTTGATCTGTTTGGAATCAAATCCATAACGCTCTGAGAGGACCGAATTCAAAGCCGTGGTCCACTCCGCGAACTGTTTTGCGTAAGCAGGCTCGCCGCCCGGGCCGTTGATGATTACGGCAAACTTGTTCGGATCGCCTTTCTGGGCCACAGATGACGCCCAAATAAATAAAATAAGAGTTAACGAGCCGATGTATTTCATTTTACGCGAGGCCTTCTCGTTTGCGCAGGAACCACTCGCCGCTAAGTAAACCAACGATCAGCATGAAGTTGATGGGCATGTCCCAGAGATCTTTCGTCACGCGCTCCGAATACGGCGTTTGCCGGTACGTCAGATCGTCCAGCAACGACTGCGCTTCGGCCGGCGTGTAGTACTTCCCGCCTGTTTCAGCCGAGATTCGCTTCAACAGGTCGCTATTCTGCGCCGCGCTGTAATACTCGCGATTCAAGTCGCTGACCATGATGCTTGCCCTGGCACTCAACGGTCCGAGAACGGCGCTGTTCCCAATCAATTCGATCTTATGTTCACCCAACTCATCCGCTTTAAATTCGCCGGCGTAGGTGTTTACGTTGTTGAGCGTCGTGAATTTCAGCGGCACGTCCAGGACCAGTCCGGACGGCTTCGTTACGCGAGCCGTCGCCTGCGCATCGCTTACGGGCATGAACTTTTTATCGCGAATATCAGCCACGATGTTAACGGTATCGTCCATCGAGTAGACGTCTTTTTCCGCTCCGATCTCGATTTGGTTTGGTGTGCTGCTTACAACATACCGGAGCATCTGTCGCCAAAAAGTCTCATGCGCATTATTTTTCGAATCCATTCGCATGCGCCAACGCCACGTGTCGCTCGCGGTTAGCGCCAGCGTTTGTCCGCGGCCGTACCGTTGTTGGACCAGCAGCGGTGCTGTTTGCGGTCCACTGCCCGCGACCCGCCGCGCTTCCAGTAAAACAGACGCGCCCGGTTTGACGTTCGCCAGCACTTCAGACACGGAGATGGGCGGCAAATCGTTCCAGGCTTTTTGATTGGCCGCGCGGTCGTCCTGGAGACGAGTTATCGGATGGGTCTGTCCGGCGCCGGTGAGTATCGGCTTGTAGACCGGTGCGAACGAGTTTGCGTCGTCGATTGGCCCACCGGTCAGCGAAACCGGCAGCAGATCTTCGATCGTGGTGCCTTTGTATTTGCCGCCGTCAAACGCCAGTCTGCCGCCGACCGCCAGCAAACCGCCGCCGCGGCGCGCGACGAAAGCCTCAATGCTGCGCAACTGATCCGCCGTGAAGAAACCTGCTTCGACGCTGCCGAGAACCAGACCCTGATACGAGAACAGCTCCTCTTCAGTCGTCGGAAAACCGGTGACGAGTTCGGTCTGGTTCGCGATCCCCTGCCGGTAAAATTTGTTCTCGCCCGTGCGTTGCAGCGAAACGAGCGTGATGTTCTTCTCGTTGAGCGTGAGTGATTCGCGAATCTTGCCCAACTCCCAACGCGGTTCGCCTTCGACGTGAAGCAGCCGCAGCGGACCGGCGATCACTTCCACCAGCGCGTCCTGTTTGTTGTTTTCGACTGTCAGTTCGCCGTCGAGCGGCGTGATCTCGACGGTGTAGCGATGAAGGCCGGGAGTAGTCGGCGTGATCTCGAGGTTGACGGCTTGCGTGTCGTTGCCGCGGAGATTTGCTTCTTCGGTTTTGATCGCGCGGCCATCTTCGCGCACGCCGAGCAGGACTTTCGTTGCCTGATAACCGCTCAAACCGACGTACGTCTCGATGTTTACTCTGGATCCGACAAGGACGCGCCGCGGCATGTTGATGCGCGTCAACTCGGCGTCCATCGGGCGCGCGGTATTGCCGACGCCGACCGTGTACACGGGAATGTCGCGCGCGCGTAGCTCTCGCAACGTGGCGGCGAGATCGCGCGGCACGTTCGAAGCGCCGTCAGTGGCGAGGACGACGGCGGAGAGCGGCATACCGGACGAACGTTTGATCGTTTCTTCCAATGCGCCGGCGACATCGCTTGTTCGTCCTTCGGCGAAGAGGTCGTCACCGCCTTTCAGCCGGTTTAATCCGCTCGAAAAACCGTACAGGTTTGTTTTGAACTTGGAATCGAGACGATTCAGAAACGAGTTCTGGCCGTTGCTGAGCAGCGTCTGCTTTACTGAGTCGATGCGCGCCGAGCCGTCGGGCATGTCGCGCAGCTTCATGCTGATCGAATCATCGACGACGATCGCCACGTAACTGCTGCGCGGGATTACTGACGAAACAACTACGACCGGACGCAGTAGCAACGTGACCAGCAGTGTCAGCAGGGCGATACGAAGGGCGATCAACGTTGCGGTCGTCCGTTTTGGCAGGCGAAAACGGGGCCGCAAATAGATGAAATATACAAAGGCCGCAACGAGCAGAATAATCAGAACCAGCAGGAACGCACCCGGACGCACGTCAAAGCCGAACCGGCCGTTAGTAAAAACGGCCTGCTCATGACCGAACAGAAACCGTACGAGTTGGTTCATTTTGTGGTGCTCGTCATTATACACGCGGCCCCGCGTGTGGGCTTTATAAACCGCGGCGAGCTTTCGGCAACCTTTCAACCTTAGTAGCTGTGATGGGGCGCACGGGTTGTTTCATTAGCACGGATTTAAGAAATGAACACTAGTCTCCGGAATAATTGGTTATTAGTTCAGAATTTTGTCTGTATCTGTGTTATGTGTAACGAATGAACCTCAAACAACCTGCTTCTACCCTGCCAGTGTTGTTGCTCATAGTTTCTCTCGTTGTTGGCCTGTTGGGGAATGTCTCGTCTTCCGCTCTTCAGGATGAACCGGCCAGCCAGGGAAAACCGATAACGCCGGCCGGTACGCTCGTGCAGGACGTAACGACGCGGCAAGCGGCGGTCGGTGCGTTGCCGGTCGATTTCGTTCGCAGCCCTGACAAGCTTGGTCCGGGTGGTGCAGGCCGGTTTCTGATTGCCGTTAACAGCGGTTACGGCGTGCAGTTCAACTCAACTGCCAATCGCGGCCAGCAATCGCTCGCGGTGATTGACCTGAACGCGCGACCCGCCGCTGTGATTCAGAACGTCTATTTCCCGTCGCCGCAGAGTGTGAACGTCGGAGTTGTGTTTGCGCCGAAGGCGGAACCGGATGGTTCACACTTCCTGTATGTGTCGGGTGGTTTCGAAAACAAGATCTGGATCTTTCGTTATCAACCAACGAGCCATCCGCCGATCACGCCGGTCTCGCCGGGGCCAAACACGACGGTGGATGCGCCGTTCATCGACGTGAGCGGATTTGCGACGGCAGCTAATTCGCCGCGCTACAACAGCGACCGTCTGCCGGTCTATCCAACGGGCATCGCGATCACTCCTGACGGCGACACGCTGTTCGTGGCTAATAATCTCGGGGACAGTCTGGGGATCGTCGAAAACGTGCGCGGTGAGCGCAGACTGATGCGAGTCGATTTGCGTCATGAGCGAAATCAGCAAATGTATCCGTATGGCGTTGTTGTGTTGCCGGGCGCGCGGATGAAGGTTTACGTCTCCTGCTGGAACGATAACTCTGTCGCGGTGATCGATGCGAACAGAACAGTTTCGCGCGTGAGTGTCGGACGTCATCCCACGACGATGCTGCTCAATGCAGAACGAACGCGGCTCTACGTTGCCAATTCGAATGACGACAGTGTTTCCGTGATCGATACGGCCACCGATAAAGAGATCGAGCGGATCAACGTGCGTTTGTCTGAGAGCGTGCCGGAAGGCAACAGTCCTGAAGGCCTGGCGTTGAGCGGGGACGATCTTTACGTTGCGAATGCCCACAGCAATTCGATTGCGGTGGTGGAGCTGTCTAAACGCAGCACGGTGCGCGGGTTTATTCCCACGGGCCAATATCCTTCGGCTGTCGCGATTGTTGGACGGACGATCTTCGTAGGTAATGGTAAAGGCACCGGTGTAGAGAATTCGTCGATGATCGTTAACAACTCAGGGCGGGTTCCGAATACGCCGAATGAACGCTTTCCTGAGAGCAGTGGCCGGCGGCAAGGCGGGCAATACAGCGGATCGCTCGTCGTCGGGAACATCAGTGCGGTTGATGCGCCGGACGATCCTTCGTTGGTGCGATATACGCAACAGGTAATGAGAAACAACGGGCTGCTCGGGCCATCGCGTTCGCGGCTCTTCGCCGGCCGCTCGCCGATCAAACACGTCATCTACGTCATCAAGGAGAACCGTACTTACGATCAGGTCTTCGGCGACGTCGAAAAGTCTGGTGATGGGACGAAAGCCGACGGAGATCCATCTCTCGCTATTTTCGGTTCGAGGGAAGCAGCGGCGCGGCCTGACGGGAAACGGCAGGACATCACGCCGAATCATCGCGCGCTCGCGCTTCGTTTTGGTCTGCTCGATCGATTCTTCGTCAATTCCGAAGCGAGTCCTGATGGGCATAATTGGTCCACGGCGGCGTTCTCGAATGACTACACGGACAAAGCGTGGCGTTGGAACTACAGCCGGCGCGGACGGACGTACGACTTCGAAGGTTTCAATCGCTTGCCGAATTATGAACCGCTGCGTGGCGCGCCGCCGTTGTTTGGCCCTGATGTTGATAAGGAAGACGTCGCTAACTTCCTTCGCCGGTACATTCCTTATCTGCGCGGCTCGCGGGACGTTGCCGAGCCGGAGACGCTCTATCTTTGGGACGCGGCCGGGCGGGCCGGTTTGACGTATCGCAATTACGGTGAATTTCTCGTTACGCTTTCTGAGGCGGACATCAAGTCGATCAAGGAGAATCGCGAGAAAGATTATCCCGATCTTTCGCCGACGATTTCCGCATTTCCCACGAAGAAGTCGCTCGAAGGGCGATTTAATCCGCAGTTTCGCAACTTCGACATGGCGACGCCGGATGCGATGACGGTCAATTCGTATCGTGCGGCCCGCGAGAGCAATGCCGATCCGCTCATTAGTAATTCGCATGCGGAACCGCGGTTTCGTGGTAATTCGAGGATCGGGGCGTGGTTGGAAGAGTTTCGTGGCTTTGTCTCGGAACGCACGGCTGGGACTGGCGATCGCTTGCCGAATCTTTCGGTGTTGCGGTTGTCGAACGATCACACGGATGGAATTGGGGCGCGAAAGCCGACGCCGCAGTTCTACGTTGCCGAGAATGATTACGCGGTCGGGTTGCTGGTCGAGGCCGTTTCGAACAGTCCTTACTGGAAAGACACTTGTATCGTCGTGGTCGAAGACGATGCGCAGGATGGACCGGACCACGTTGACGCGCACCGGTCGGTGGCGATTGTGATCAGTGCGTACAATCGGCCGGGCATGCTGGTCCATCAGTTTCACAACACGGTCAGTTTGATCAGGACGATGGAGTTGCTGTTGGGGATTGAGCCGATGAACCAGCTTGATGCGACGGCGACGCCGATCGACATCTTCCGCAGTGAACCGGATCTGCGTCCGTTCAAGGCGCTGCTTCCGGACGTCGCCCTTGATAATTTGGTCACACCGCCCTCGCGCGACTCGGCGACGGCTTACTGGATGCGGCGCACTGAAGAGCAGGACATGGCCCATGCGGACATGGCCGATCCGGAGGTCCTGAACCGCATCATCTGGTTCTCCGTGAAGGGCTCCACCCCGATGCCCGCCATCGCCCGCCTCCCGCTCTTCGACGCCATGCGCCTCGGCCTGCAAGAAGAACGCGAAGAGATCGCGGAAGGACGAAAAAAGGATCCTGACGATTAGCGCTGTTTCGTGCACACAACTGTGCGTGTTATAGTACGGCGCAAGGAGTTAATAGCATGTCTTACGAACCACTATCTCCGCCACCCGGCTTTGAAAACCTATCTATCGCAGAGCAGGTGGATTACATTGAATTTCTTTGGCGCCTCATCATCGCGCGACCTGACGTGACCGAAGTTCCGCAGTGGCATTTGGACATTCTTGCTGAGCGGTTAGCAAAATATCGCACCGGCGACGATGGCTGGAAGACATGGAACGAGTTTAGCGAGAACTAATTGAAGACTAACCAGGGATAGATTCCTCACAATACTTAATGAATCGCCGCGTCATCCTCTCACCGGATGCAGAAGCGGATATCAGCGCCATCGAACGTTGGTATCAGAGCAAAGATGCATCCCTTAGCTTTGCTTTTAGAATTGAACTTAGACTGACCCTGCGGTTAGTTGCGCAGTTCCCATATGCATGCCGCGAGGTTAAGCCTGGAATTCGGCGGGTTTTGATGAATGACTTTCCCTACTTAATTTATTTTAAAATGCGGAGTGGGGTTGTTTCTGTTCTCGCTGTGCTTCATCAATATAGAAGACAACCGTTTTGAAGATATGAACGAAAAAAACTTTCTCAAACAAGTCGCCAAGTATTCGGAGCCGTTTCGGATAACGGACGGGAAGGCGTTTCGACTCAGCGAGATCGATCCCGCAGAGACGCTCGGGT